>JAYWDZ010000378.1:0-19691 GCA_043779595.1 Nitrosomonadales bacterium | reverse complement strand
GAGATTTGATTTCATGACGGCGGCGAATCGGCTTTTAAATCCGGAACAGCTTCCGCAAACACTTTGGGATAGTGACAACAAAATTCTGCAATTGCCTCGTGTACTGGCTCGTGCTTACGAAACGCTAATTGATCGTCACAACCTGTGTCAATTGGGCCAATCCAGGACGGTTGAAGACTCTCCAGTGGGTGGTCTCGACAAGCGGGCGACTGACAAACATTTTGCACAGCAGTTTGATAATTCAGCTGCTCGTGCGCAGTTGGCAATAACCAACGCAACGGGGGACGTCGCTCGCGTATCGAATGCACTTATTCAGACATTAAGTGGGAACACGGTATGCATAACAGATGCGCCTTGCGGAGCGGGTGCTGCTGCTTTTTCGCTACTGAGTACGCTCGCCGAATTACGCGCCCATGACGTATTGCCCAGGTTGCCCCTTCACGTTCGTTTCATCGGCGCTGAGATTTCGGAATTCGCTCGCCAATATGCGATGGAAATTCTTGCGGAACTGATCCCCTTTCTCGAATCCCAAGCCATCTATGTTGAAGCGGAGTTTCGCCCTTGGGATGTCACAGACCAACTCAGTAATGCAGGTCTAGTTGAGAGCATGCTGCTCAAAAGCGAGGGAGTCACTAAAAGGCTTGTAATAGTCGCCAATTTTAGTGGTTACCTTTCCATGTCGGGGAAGCAAAAAGAGGCAGAGCCACAACTGGAAGAATTATTCCGGTTCGCTTCCCGGAGATCGAGCGTGGCGATCTGGATTGAACCACAAATGAACTCGGCAGTTTCGGACAGCGGACTATTTTCAATAGTTGGGCGTTGGGTAAAGGATAAATGGCATAGATTTGTTCGCGTCAATACGGATGGGATGAGCGATGATCGCTTCCTCACCTCGGAGGTTCAGTTTCAGTCGACTTTGACGCCAGACCGGCTTCGACCCGTCCGACTGGCGGTCATGCGTCTTGATTTGATCCGCACCCCATGAAGCGTGGGCGTCCAGGAATTATTGCTGTGCGGGCGGTAAATCAGTACCGCCGCCGCGATGTGCTGACTTATTTGGCACTTCGGTACTATTTGCATAACGATGCGGCTCGCACTGATCTGTGGGCGCAGCAAGTTGCTACCAGTCTTGTCCTGACTCGTACCGATCTTCCGTATTTGCACGTTCACCATTTCAAGGATTTGTCTGGCGCAGCGAAGGTAGATCATCGCGCCATGTTTCTTCCGAGTGCCAACGAGGCTCTGGCAGAGGCCGCACTTCTGGACGAGTGTGGAAAACACCCACAGGCGTTCTCAAACCCATCATGCGTATTCAGTTATCCGCTAAGCAGCGGCAAGGATAGGTCCGGCATTTTTGCCCACTACAGTGCGGGATTGCGAGATAGACACGATGCGATAGCGAGGGCATGTGATGACTTCCCTGATGGGGTCGTTCGTTACATCGATATCAAGCGGTTCTATCCTTCGATTCGAACTGAACTTGCGTTGTCGGTGTGGTTAGCCAGGGCGGATAAGTCTGATCTGGCGAGCCGCTGGCGCGAGCTTGGCGAAAAGTTGATCAATGATCACGGGGAAATGACATCTGGCTCAAAATCGAGCATCCTGACCGGCCCAATGTTCAGCCACTTGATTGGCAATCTCATATTACGCCAGATGGATGACGAACTGGCTGGCAGTCTCCCGGCTCGGTACATCAGATATGTGGACGACATCACCTTGGTTGGCTCAAAGCAGGCTGTCAGAGACTCACTGAAGATCATTCGTTCTCGTCTTGGCGATCTTGGTTTAGACATGCACGATGATGGGTCACCCAAGAGCCTGGAATTGCCGGTGAAAGAATGGACAAGTGGCCGCAACGATTTTCGGCAAAGCCGCCGTGAGATTTCGTGGATGACACTGATAGGCGACCTGAAAAGATTTCTACTGACCAGTCCTGGAGGCCATCAGCATTTGCATGAAGTGTTCCGAAATGAGGGATTCAGGATCCCTGTTCGGGATTATTCATCTGCTGTCTATGAGCGCAGCCACCTTGAAAACGTAAAGCGCTTGGCCTCAACTCTTTGGCTCCGTCGAAAAGTACACAAGGTTTCTATCGACACATTGCTTCATCAGGCCCGATGGCTGCGTAGTTCCTATGAGTCCGAGTTCAAGGAACTTCTCGACGGGTTTGACAAGACGTCGGCATACGAGCGGAAGCGCAGGATCCCCAAGCTTCGTTACCGAGCTGGCCGTCTTAGTTATCTGGCCACCGATGACACATTGGCATCTATCGCTTCGATGGCCGACTCGGTTCCTGAGCTTCATTTTCCGTCACTTGTTATGTCAGCAACCGCGACGGGAAATATTGATCGAGTGCTAGCACTTGGAACCAATGCGGCACAAGCGGCTGCTCAACCGATGAGAGCAGGCGGCAGAACCGCAACGATGACGCTGAGCAATCTATCTGAGGCGCAGGAGCAAGCTCTTGCCGTATTTCAACTCAATGGAATTCCGGTTGATTTGCCGGGTGTTGGAGCCGCGCCCATATCCGAATTACTCGAATTTGCAATGAAGGGTTCAAACGCACACCCTATGAGTTCAAGTAATCCATTTATACGCGAGTTTGCATGCCTGCATGGAATCGGTACTGGCCCTCGCCATCCAGACATGTTGGAAAGCGTTTTTGACGAAGACGAAGACTTGGCAATCGACGCAGTAGATCAACTACAACAGTCGCTTTCGCCCTAAATAGATAGCTGGCTTTGTGAGATTCCAGGTCGTTCTGGCATGAATATATTTGCTAACAGCCTCTAATTATCCCCCAACACCGTTTTGATTTCTCCCTATCTGCCCCGCCGAAATCTGAGTCTGTCGGCCGGATCAGCGCGACGGTGCTTAAGGCCGACTCTCCTTAAATCATAAACAAAAGCAGGCAAGTTCTTCGCCACCCGCCCGGCGGATTTAGACTTCTGAAATTTGAGTATGTGTGGGCGCTTTTCTTACGCTCCTCATTTTCTGGCGAAACAAAAGATAAGGAATTTTCCGCCGGGCAACCCCGGCCAACGGACGATCATTCTGTGAAACGCCCTACTATGCTAGCTACAGCAATTCGTCGCATTTCATGTCATACAAATTTAGTGTCGGCCCATCAGTTGGCACTATAAAAACCGGGAATCCGTTTTTACACGTCAACGCAGGTTGGTTCTGCATTTCCAACTCTTTTAATGCCAATTCGGAAATCACATCGCTTAAGCCCATGGAACGCGCTACTGCCAAATGCTTGGCAGCACTCCGTAAGTTGGGAGGCAGATTAAGTAGTACGCATGACGTATCCTCAAACAATGAGCGTGGTCGCACCACCTTGGCATGCATCAAACCTTCCCCAGCAACTTCAACGCCTGCCGAATCGCATCCGATACCGCCAAATCCGCAGGCAGACGCCGCATCGTCTCGGTCGTCTCGCGCTCGTTATACCCTAATGCCAGCAAGGCCTGCCGCACATCATCCGAGACACTCGCCGGGCCACTCACCTCGGCAATCGCCCCCGCAAACACCGGGCGACCCTTGAGCTCCAGCAGCAGCCGCTCGGCAGTTTTTTTGCCGATGCCGGGGACTTTGATGATGCGGCCGATTTCTTGCGACGCAATCGCTAACGATAAATCGTTCACCGACAATCCCGACAGCACCGACAGCGCGGTTTTGGCGCCGATGCCGGAGACTTTCAGCAGTTCGCGAAACGCGGTGCGTTCTATGGCCGAGCCAAAGCCGTAGAGCAGGTGCGCGTCTTCGCGGATCGCCAGATGCGTGAGCAGGCTGATCTTTTCGCCGATTGCGGGCAGGTTGTAAAAGGTGCTCATCGGCACGTCGATTTCGTAGCCGACGCCGCCGACGTCGACCAACACCTGCGGCGGCTGCTTGGCGGCGAGGATGCCCTGAATGCGCCCGATCATCGGGAGAATCCAATCAAAAGGCTTCTGCCGATCATCGGGGAATCCAATCAAAAATAGGGCGGGCTATCTTGCTTTGCGCATTCATACCAAGCGGCCAGCCTTGACGCGATAACCAGCGGTGGAATGCGCGCCGAGACGGCTGCCGTGTGCGTGCGCAATCGCACACGCGAGGGCGTCGGCCGCATCGGCGGTCGGCGCGACGGGGAGACTCAATAAACGTTTTACCATTTCCTGTACCTGTTCTTTGGCGGCCTTGCCGTGGCCGACGACCGCCTGTTTGATTTGCAGCGCGGTGTATTCCGCGACCGGAATGTGACTGGAAACAGCCGCACAAATCACTGCGCCACGCGCTTGCCCGAGCAGTAGTGTGGACTGCGGATTAACATTGACGAACACGATTTCAACCGCGCAGGTGTCGGGCTGATACGTACTGATGACTTCGTTCAGGCCCGCAAACAGCACGCCCAGCCGCATCGGCAATTCGCCGTCGCCGCTTTTGACGATGCCGCTGGCGATGTAGGCAAGCGTTTGTCCGGTTTGCTCGATGATGCCAAAGCCGGTGGTGCGCAAGCCGGGGTCGATGCCGAGGATGCGACTCAAGGCCGCAACTCTACACAGGTGATTCCCGTCGCAAAGGCTGCCTCAATCTGCTGATGGTGCTCAAGCAGCAACTTGAGGGTCAGTGACTTGTCAGCGTTACCATAACGCAGCCACAACACCAAGGGAGGCGCACCACGCATAAGACTCAGCTCGTAGAAATCGGCATCTTGCGTAACCAGCACATAGCCATGCTCGCCTGCGTAGCGCCACACCTCGAGGTCGTTTGCTTGCTGCATGCCAAGCAAAGCGACCTGACTGGATTCGGGATAAGTTTCCTGTAAAAAAGGCACCAGTCGCCTGGACAGATTTTCATCCAGCAATAACTTCATCCCTGGACGGGCAAAAGCTGGCGTTCCCTGTCTGCGGCAAACGCCAAGCAGGCCTGGATATCTGCACTTTCAAGTTCCGGAAAATCCATCAGAATTTGCTCATGGACTTGCCCGGATGCCAGCATTTCCAGCACGTCGTACACGGTGATTCGCAGTCCGCGAATACAAGGCTTGCCGCCTCGCTTACCCGGCTCAATGGTGATTCTGGTGTGATAGTCCAAACTAGACTCCCGATGTGGTCATCCTCAGTTTACTCTGGCATCAACGCGTTGGTATAAACCTCTTGCACATCATCCAGCGCGTCCAGCGCGTCCAGGATTTTTTGCATTTTCACCGCATCGTCGCTATCGAGTTCGGCCTCGACTTCTGGCTTCATGATGATTTCGGCCAGCACCGGTTTGAATCCGGCTTTTTCAAGCGCTTCTTTCACCGCTGCAAATTCTTTCGGGTCGGGCGAAGTAAGGATTTCAATCGAGCCGTCATCGTCACTGATCACATCTTCAGCACCCGCGTCGAGCGCGGCCTCCATCACTGCGTCTTCAGCAGCGCCGGGGGCCAGCACGATCTGGCCACAATGCTTGAACTGGAACGCGACGCAACCGTCGGTGCCCATATTGCCGCCGTATTTGGTGAATGCGTGACGCACGTCGGCTACCGTGCGGGTTTTGTTGTCGGTTAAGCAATCGACCATCACCGCGACACCGCCGATGCCGTAGCCCTCATAGCGGACTTCTTCGTAGTTCACACCTTCGAGCTCGCCGGTGCCGCGCTTCACGGCGCGGTCGATATTGTCGCCGGGCATATTTTCGGCCTTGGCTTTTTCGATTGCCAGTCGCAAGCGCGGATTAAAGTTCAGATCCCCGCCGCCGGTTCTGGCGGCGACGGTGACTTCCTTGATAAGCTTGGTAAACGACTTACCGCGCTTGGCGTCCTGACGGCCCTTGCGATGCTGGATGTTGGCCCACTTTGAATGTCCTGCCATGACTTGATCCGACTTGAATAATCAGGAAATTTTAACACTGTGAATACTTCTCTTCGCTTTGGCATTGATCTCGGCGGCACAAAAATCGAGTTGATCGTGCTCGATGGAAGCGGGCAAACGCTGTTGAGCCGCCGCATTGCCACGCCGCAACACGATTACGCCGCCACCGTCGCAGCGCTCACCCAACTAGTGCTGGAGGCGGAAACCCAGCTCGGCCAAACCGGCACAGTCGGAATTGGCACGCCGGGAGCGATTTCGCCTGCCACCGGGTTGATGAAAAATTGCAACTCCACTTGCTTAAATGGAGAGCCGCTACAACTCGATCTTGAGCGCACGTTGAATCGCGAAATCCGCATGGCTAACGATGCCAATTGCTTTGCGCTTTCTGAGGCCACCGATGGAGCCGCTGCGGGCGCGGAGGTGGTTTTTGGTGTAATCATCGGCACCGGCGTCGGGGGCGGTATCGTGGTGCGCGGCCAAGTATTGACCGGGGCCAACGCGATTGCCGGTGAGTGGGGACATTCGCCGATGCCGTACTTTCAGTTTGCGCATACGCAAGCTGACCGGGAACCCACCGGCACACATCCCGCAAGCGGTGAAGCCCTCATTCACCCTTGGCCCAACGAACGCGAGGCGCATGGCAACGCGTGTTATTGCGGCAAAAAAAGCTGTGTCGAAACCTGGCTCTCGGGCGCTGCACTCGTGGCCGACCACATTCGCTACGGGGGCGAGGAACTATCTGCCCCCGAAATCGCGCAACGCGCAGCAGCGGAAGATGGCGCATGCAGCAAGACACTGGCGCGTTACGAAGAGCGGTTGGCGCGGGCACTGGCCGGCGTGATTAATTTGTTAGATCCCGACGTAATCGTGCTCGGGGGTGGCCTATCCAACATCGCTCGGCTGTATGACACCGTGCCCCGTTTGTGGCCGCGCTACGTTTTTTCTGACCACATCGCCACCCGACTTGTCGCGCCTAAATTTGGCGACGCGAGCGGCGTGCGTGGCGCGGCATGGTTATGGAATTCACGCTAATTAGCTATGTGATTGCGTGCCCATGTCGGGTGACACAACAAATGAAATTTCTACAAGTTATTGAAAAAAGCCCCGACTTGCGAGACTGAATCGGTATGCCTTAAGCTATCCGCACGCTGGTTTGTCAGCTACCCACTCGCGGAAAGGGCGGCGCCCAACAAAGAAATTCATTTCGAAACCTACGGTTTCCTTATGCCTGTGAGCGAGCAAAGGCAAATATTGAGGAGATCGTCATGATTCAATCCCTACCCGAATTGCGTCGGCAGTTTTTTGCTGACAAGCAAACCTTCCACGAATTTGCCGCCGGTGATCCGCGCCGAGCTCGTCCGCTCTCGCTTGAGCAGCAGAAGAATCTTGCGAAGGAACTGCTTGCGCAATGGCGCGGCTCAAAAGAATGGCAACGTCTGTTGGCAAATCATCCCCAAGCAGGTCAGCTGACGTCGGAAAGCATTAAACGGGCGGATGCACAACTGGTTCTCGCCCGCGAGGCGGGTTTCCAATCCTGGGCAAAGTTCAAGCACCATATTGAAGCAGCCGAACTGGCCACGCAGGCCCTGCAATCCGGCCAACCAGCGGCCCCGGATGCTGACCGAGACACTCTACATATCCGCTGCGGCCATGATGTGATGTACAAACTGGCGGTGGCCGGTTTCAACGGCGATTTCGTGGCCTTTGCTGATCCCTACATTCAAGGCCCGGTACCCGCGACGGACGACCAGGAAAGCTTCATCCGCAAAAGGGCGGATTTCATTGCGGGCAACCACTGGCGTCAGCCTGAGCAAGCCTATTCCGAATTGGCCGATAGTTACCAATCATTGGCAAAAGGGCAGGATTACGAGCGTATTGCATTCTGGTTCGAACATGATGCCTATGATGTGCTGATCTTTCTTAAGCTGCTGCATGTTTATAGTGACCCCGGAGAGCGTGCGCCCGACATGCGTTACCTCTGTGCAAGCCGTTACCCTGGAGTAGAACGTTTCAATGGCATCGGGCAACTTCCCGTGGAAGCCATGCGTGTCCTGTGGGCACAGTTCAAGCCATTGACAGAAGAGCAGTTCAAATTTGGCAAACAAGGGTGGGATGCTTATACGGATGTCACCCCCGAAGCACTGCTCAACTATGCGATGCAGGAAAAACCATCCCTCCCCGAAATCATTCCTGCTCTGAAGCGCCACCTCCAGGAGTTGCCCTGGCTTGATGACGGCCTGAGTCTGACTGAGCGCATCACGCTGCTAATCCTTGCAAAGCACGGCAAAATAGATGCCGCCACCCTGTTTTACCGCTGGTACACGACCGTATACGAGCCACTGCCATTCATGGGTGACAGCAGTTATTGGCTAGTGCTTGATGAACTTGCGAAAACTCCGCAACCCGCGATCACTCTGGAAAAACCCACAGAAAAAGCCATTGATTGGCGGGTGTCATTAACGCCATTCGGTCAACAATTACTTGCCGGGAAGACAAGCTGGACAACAGAAAATCCCTATGACCGCTGGTTTGGAGGTGTACATAACCAGACAGAAAAGGGCATTTGGTATTGGGATAACGCGGCCAAGCAGGTGGTGAAGCAAACGAGTTGAACCGAGACCCCTTTAATGTAATTTGATCGTCACCTTGTTGGGAGCATTGATGAGTGAGGCTAGAGTGGCGAGGATGGTTTTGATGTAGCCGTTCAGGGCTACTTCGTGCATTTTATGCAGCGACCAGTATACAAAACGGGCGACCTGGCCTTCGATCATCAAACTGCCGCCGGTCAGCCCGCCCATTAAATTACCTACTGTACTAAAGCGCCCAAGTGCAACCAGCGACCCATAATCCCGATAGACATAATTCGGTAGCGGTTGACCTCGCAAACGATTACACATCGACTTCGCCAACATTGAGGCCTGTTGGTGCGCGGCTTGCGCGCGGGGCGGTACGACGCCTTTGCCATCGGGCAGCCGACACTCGGCGCAATCGCCAAACGCAAAGATATTGTCATCACTCGTTTGCAGCGTGGGGCGCACCACGAGTTGATTGATGCGATTGGTTTCCAAGCCCAGCGTAGCCAAAAAATCCGGTGCCTTGATCCCCGCTGACCACACCATCATGCTGGCCGGAAAAAACTTGCCACTTTGGGTGAGCATGCCGTCTTTTCGGACTTCGACCACGCGCTCGCTCGTATGAATCTGCACGCCTAACTCATGTAAACGCTCGGCCGCGGCTGTGGATAATCGTGGCGGTAAACCCGCCAGAATGCGGTCCGATGATTCGACCAGGAGTAGATGTAAATTCTTGTCTGGGTCTATTTTCTCCAGTCCGTACGTCGATAATTCGCGTGTCGTGTCGTGCAGTTCAGCCGCCAATTCCACGCCGGTTGCGCCCGCGCCAACGATGGCCACGGTGAGTTGTCCGGGAGTAATGGGCGATGTCTGCGTATTGGCACGTAAGCACGCATTGATGTGGCGACGATGAAACTGGCGCGCCTGCTTCGGCGTATCCAGCATGATGCAATGCTCGCGCACGCCGGGCACACCAAAATCATTGCCGCATGATCCCACTGCCAAAATCAGCGTGTCATAACGAAAGCTGCGGCGCGGAATAATTTCTGCGCCGTGATCATCCAGCGTCGGCGCAACGCTGACCGTTTGTTGATTTCGATCCAGTCCCTCCATGCGGCCCAGGCGAAAGTCAAAATGATGCCAGTGCCCTTGGGCCAGATATTCCAGACGTTCGGCGTACGAATCGAGGCTGCCCGCAGCTACTTCATGCAGTAGCGGCTTCCATAAATGCGAGGGCGAAACATCTATCAAGGTAATTTTTGCATCAGAGCGCCGCCCCAGTTTGTTGCCCAAACGTGTAGCAAGCTCCAGCCCCCCTGCGCCGCCGCCCACAATTACAATTTGGTGTGCTGTATTGCCTGACACGGCGGGTATTCCTTCTGTTGAATGACCATTATCGTACTTTTGCACAGGTGATGCAGCTCTCCCCGGGGTGCCGCCATCATGATAAATTTGCACGATGAACAAGACTTGCATCCATGCAGTACGCTTACTGGGCATTTACGCGCGTTAGGGCGAGCGGCGTGGGTGGGGCAAGGTCATGCCTTGGAACTGGATGCGCACGCAGGGGTAGGAGAGCTCGACGAATTGGTGCAGAGCTTTAATCATATGGCGACGCGCATTCAGGTCTTATTGCAAAATCACACTACCCTTTTGGCAGGTATTTCGCATGATTTACGTTCGCCGTTAACACGCGCAAAAATCGCGTTGGAGCTGGCAGAGGCGATGCCCGATGCCGTTACGTTCAAAGATTTGGGGCGCTACCTCGCACAACTGGAAAATCTGATTGCCGAATTTCTGGATTTCAGCCGCGGCGTGGTTTCCGATGCCGATACGGCGGTAGAGTTATTCACGATAGTGTCGCAGGTGTGTCGCGAATTATCTCTCCATGCGTCGCCCGTGCAATTCAGGGGTGAGCCACTGCGCGGGAGTTGCAACCTGTCAGCGCTACAGCGCGTATTACGGAATCTGATCGAAAATGCGCAACGTTACAACAACGGGGCGATGGTCGAGGTTGAATTGACTTCGCGCCCCGATGCCGCGGTTATCGAAATTCATGATCGGGGCCACGGCATTGCTGAGGCCGAACGCGAACGTGTTTTTTTGCCTTTTGTGCGGCTCGAAGCTTCGCGCAACCCGGCCACCGGTGGGAGCGGACTGGGGCTTGCGATCGTGAAGGAGATTTGTCGCGTGCACTACTGGCAGATTGCGCTATTGCCCCGGGCAGGCGGGGGATTGACGGCATCATTACAGATCCCCTTGTCGCCTAAGTGATGCCAATCTCTCAGCTAAATTCCTTACCCGTCTTCCCGATTCGCTAAAAAACTTAGGAGTATTAAATGGCAGAGCCCCTCATGATCGGCAAAAATGATCGCACCGAAGTTTTTTTATTGTCGCAGATGGCCAATCGCCATGGGCTGATTACCGGCGCGACCGGCACAGGCAAAACCGTTACCTTACAAGTCATGGCTGAGCATTTTTCCGGGATAGGCGTGCCGTGTTTCATGGCTGACGTTAAAGGGGATCTCTCTGGCATTTCGCAAGTGGGCCAAGGCAACGCCAAAGTAGACGAGCGCGTCGCGCAACTGAACTTGACCGACTTTAAACCCACCGCTTACCCGGTGACGTGCTGGGATGTGTGGGGCGAACAGGGCCATCCGGTCCGCGCCACAATTTCGGATATGGGCCCCTTGTTACTGGCGCGCATGTTGAACCTGAACGAAACGCAAAGTGGCGTGCTGCACTTGGTATTTAAGGTGGCGGACGACGGCGGCCTGTTACTGCTCGACTTGAAAGACTTGCGCGGGATGCTGCAATTTGTGGGCGACCACACAGGCGACTACATCACCGCCTACGGCAATATTTCGGCTGCGTCGATTGGTGCGATTCAGCGCGGCCTGCTTACCCTGGAATCACAGGGCGGCGAGAAACTATTCGGCGAACCCATGCTGAATATCGCCGACTTGATACAGACCGATAATGGACGTGGCGTCGTCAATATTCTGGCCGCAGATAGATTAATGAATTCTCCCAAGGTTTACGGCTCGCTGTTGTTATGGCTGTTATCTGAACTCTTTGAAACGCTGCCCGAAGTAGGCGATTTGGATAAACCCAAGTTGGTGTTCTTCTTTGATGAAGCGCACTTGCTGTTTGAGGACGCACCTCAGGCGTTGATCGAAAAAATAGAACAGGTGGTGCGGTTAATCCGATCACGAGGGGTGGGCGTGTTTTTTGTAACGCAAAACCCTGCCGACATCCCCGACAAAATCGCTGCCCAGTTGAGTAATCGCGTTCAGCACTCATTACGCGCATTTACTCCCCGCGATCAAAAAGCCGTTCGTGCGTCGGCCGAAACCATGCGTGATAACCCCTCGCTGGATGAAATTGCGGCGATCATGGAGATGGGTGTGGGAGAAGCCTTGGTATCGATGCTCGATGCAAAGGGAAAACCCGGCATTACCGAACGTGTGTTCATACTGCCACCACAAGCGCAGCTGGGGCCTATTACGCTTGCCCAACGCACCGCGCTGATTCAGAATTCGCTGATCGCGGGACATTATGAAAAACAAATTGATCGCGAATCAGCGTATGAAACTTTAAAAAGCCGTGCAGAAAAATCTGCTGAAGCTGCGGCCCCCCCTCAACTCAGAGCAGCGGGGGCTTAGGCGGTATATTGGGTGAGATGCTGGGCGGCCGGAGCGGACAACGTGAAGGTGTGGCTGAAGCCTTGGCAAAATCTGCTGCCCGCGCGATTGGCAGCCAGGTAGGACGGTCGATCATTCGTGGGGTAATGGGCAGTCTTTTCGGTAATAAACGTTAAGGAGAAAGCAATGCGTTGGGGAAGCGAACGTAGCGACAATATTGAAGACCGACGCGGGATGGGCGTGAGTGGGCGAGGCCTTGCAGGTGGTGGAATCGGCACCATTGTGATTGCATTGATTGCGATGTATTTCGGCGTGGATCCTTCGGTCATCCTCAATCAGGCTGATACCCTGGCGCCAAAGCAGCAACAAACCCAGACTCACTTCAGCCCTGAAGAAGAACACCTGAAGGAATTCATGTCTGTGGTGCTAGCTTCCACCGAAGAAGTGTGGGGCACGCTGTTCCGTAATGGCGGCAAGACTTACGAGCAGCCCAAGCTGGTACTGTTTTCGGGTGTGGTGCAATCTGCCTGCGGACATGCTGAAGCCGCGATGGGTCCATTTTATTGTCCGGGGGATCACAAACTTTATCTGGACATGAGCTTCTTTACTGAGTTATCTAAACGCTTGGGCGCGCCCGGTGATTTTGCACAGGCTTATGTCGTTGCGCACGAAGTGGGGCACCACGTACAAAACCTGTTGGGCGTGGCCGGTCAAGTGAATGCGATGCGTCAACGCGGCGGCGAGGGGCAAGCCAATCAGCTTCAAGTGAGAATGGAGTTGCAGGCCGATTGCTACGCCGGCGTATGGGCTTACCACGCCAACCAAACGCGTCAAATACTCGAACCCGGTGACACGGAAGAGGCGCTCGCTGCTGCAGCAGGTGTAGGCGATGATCGCTTGCAAAAACAAGCACGCGGTTATGTCGTCCCCGAGTCGTTTACTCACGGCAGTTCTGAGCAGCGTATGCGCTGGTTTTCAGCGGGCATGAAGGCGGGCGATCCGGAGCAATGCGACACATTTAAAACATCCAGGCTGTGAAAATTGCTGTCACCGGCAGACATAACGCAAACAATCCTATATCTTACTGATGCCGAAATGCAGTCATCGGTAAACTAATTACACTAACTTAAGAGGAAATTAACATGCGTATCTCTCACTTCCTGGCGTCCGGCGCTTTTCTTGTTTTACCTTTTGTTGCGCATGCCGACCCTATATGCGGTAGCGGCTCACTGGTCAACGTAAGTGGTCGCCTCACCACCCTCAATACCTCGCCCACACGCCAAGCGGGTCAGATATGCGTCACCTTAACTAACGCCAATGGCAAAGACGTGTTTGACCAATGCGGCGCAATATTGGGCACGGTACTTAGCTCGAATCGAGACACGGGGCGTAGCACACTGACTCACACCGCCGTGTTCGGCAATGCACAATCCTTTACGACCAAAAATGACGTTGCACAAATCACCGGTGTGCTGGCTGTCGATGCGGCCGGCGTACCCTGCGCGTTTAATGTAATCGAAAAAATAACCCAGATTTCCTGGGCGACTGGCATTCTCAAAACCGGCGTGGCAGACATTACCGCAGTAGGCACGGTGAGTGCGTGCCCGACTAAAAATCTGAACAATTTCACGCTGAGCGGCAAAGCTTGCATTAAAGAAAGCGATGATTAAACTTTAATCAGCTGATGCGCTAAGAAGAGCCCGCTGAAAGTGGCGCCCCGAACACGAATCGAACGTGTGACCTATCCCTTAGGAGGGGATCGCTCTATCCACTGAGCTACCGGGGCGAGGCGGGCATTCTACCTAAAGCGTACGCGAGTCGCTTGCTAAATGCATTCATAATAGGTGCAGTTCGAATGGGGATAATATGAAATGGGGCGCGATCGTATTGACTTTAATCGTAGTGGGTTTATTGACCTGGCGTTTTTTGCGTATATCGCCTCGTTTGATTGAAGGAAATCTTGCCCCTGAATTTCAACTCATTGATCAACACGGTGAACAGCAGCGATTGTCTGACTATCGCGGGCGCTGGCTAGTGCTCTATTTTTATCCCAAAGACGATACACCCGGCTGTACGCGCGAAGCCTGTGATTTTCGCGATGACATTCACAATTTACGTGCACTGAATGCTGAAATCATGGGTGTCAGCGTAGACGACACGGCCTCGCATGCAGGCTTTGCCACCCGCTATCACCTTAGCTTTCCGCTGCTATCAGATCCTCAAGGACACACTGCGGCGGCCTATGGCGCATTATTCCAAATAGGCCCATTGCGGGTGGCACGTCGGCACACTTTTATTGTCACGCCAGAGGGGCGCATCGGGCGTGTATTCAGGCAGGTCAATCCCTCGAGTCACGTGATGGAAGTCATTCAAGCACTCAAAGGGTTGCAAGCTCATCCCCCGTTGGCAAGCTTGCCTCTGCCTACTAAATGAGCTACAAAAACTAGATGGATACGCTTTGCTAATCCCACGCCTCGCTATGCGGCGCACTTCATTAATTGTAGTGGGCGCGGCTTTTTTGGCGTTGGTCATTCTAATCATCGTGCTAGCGGTCAACAGCATTATTCAGTTGCAAGATCACCGCCAGCTCAACGCCGAGGTGCAGGCACAAAATCGCAAAGTCGGTTTGATTATCCAAATCCAGGTGGCAGCCCATCAACGTACTGAGAGCTTGCTACGGATGGCCCTTACTCAAGATCCATTCCAGCGCGATGCCATTTATCTCGAATTCAATCATGCAGGGTATTTGGTGGGCAACGGCCGCAATGAATTCAGGCAATTGGGCTTAACCCGGGAAGAGCGCGCTGAGTTTGATCGACAAACCCAGTTGGTTATTGGGATTCGTGCGCTCCAGGAAGACATTGCCGATATGCTGATGGGTGACTCGATACCCGAGGCATACGCGTTGCTGGAGCACAAAGTGATTCCGCTGCAAAAAATCTATAACCAGGAATTGGCGCAAATGCGCACGCGTTTTCAAAACGAAACTTTGCACGCCCAAACTTTTGCCAGTAAGCGCTATGAGTATGCGCGTCGCCTGACTTTTGCACTGGGCATCAGTGCAGCATTGATGGGTGCCATCGTGGGCTGGTTGACCTGGGTGCGGCTGGCACGGATATCCCGTCAGATTGAAGCGCAATTTGTCGAGCTCGAAACCTCGCGCACTGCACTTAAGCAAGAGGCCTCGCAAGATCCGCTCACCGGCTTAGCCAATCGCCGCTTGTTTTATGACCGATTGCAAAAAGCCATTCACCACGCCCGACGCTATAACTGCAAAGTCGGCGTATTGTTTTTGGACCTTGATCGATTCAAGGAAATTAACGATATACACGGGCATCATGTGGGCGACGCGGTGTTGACCGAAGTGGCAAGACGGCTTTCACGAAGCGTGCGGGAGTCCGACTCTATTGCACGTCTGGGAGGCGACGAATTTGTTGTGCTATTGGACAATGTAGGCGGGCGAGAAGACTGCATTGCGGCCGCACTCAATATTGAACGCACGCTGGCCGAAGACAGCAGCTTCTACGGCTTGCCGGTGGAAATTACGGCCAGCATTGGTCAGGCGCTGTTTCCGGACGATGGTGATAATGAAGATGCGTTAATCCGTGCGGCTGATGCGGCGATGTATCGCATTAAAGGTGGCGGCGTATCCGACCGACAAAGTCGCCTGGTATTCACTGCATAGGTCGGTGTGGCTCACGCCGGGCTTTGGCACTCCATATCCACACATATTGAATTCCGGATATGGCCGCCACCGCGAATACCAGCATGAATAATGGCGATTGCCAGATGCCAAGCTGAATAAATAACGCCTTGTTGGCAAGCACACCCACCAGCAGCACAAACTCCATCAAAATATACAGTTTACCCAACCAGGTTGGTTGGATTTCAAGATGACCGGCGAGGCTGCGGTAGCTTAGCGCACCGAGCACAATCACCCCATCGCGCAACAGTATCGTCAGCGTCACCCAGTACGGAATCGCGCCCATACGCGTTAGCGTAATCAAGGTCGCCAAGCCCAAGACTTTATCCGTGACCGCATCTAGTGCCGCGCCCAGCGCCGTAGTTTGCTTGAGCCGTCGCGCGAGGTAACCGTCGATGCCATCCGAGAGCGCGGCCGCTAAAAATAACCAACACGCAGCCTCCCACTGTTTGTGCCACACCAGCCACACCACGCCCGGTGCTGCGAGTAATCGCAACAAGGTAATGGCGTTGGGAATATTCACGATGCGTTCACGCATCACGCAACATACTCAATTTAGGGGGCGCCTGGCAAGCTCATCCCAGGTTTTTTCCAGCCGTTTGGCCGATACCGCATAGGGCGTTTTAAGCTCCTGCGCGAACAAGGAAATGCGCAGTTCTTCCAATTGCCACCGAAAATCTTCCAGTGCCTCATCCACGCACGGCGATTTTTTGCTTTGCTCCTTGCGCGCTAAATAGCGATTTTGCAGCGTGAGTACGCTGGCCATATTGCGCGCATCGCGCTGTTCTGAAGCGGGCAATTTTTCCAGTCTCTTCAAAATCCCTTTCAGATAGCGCGGTATCTCCCGGAGGTGCGACCAACGGATACGGGTCACAAATCCTGGATACACCAGTGCGGCTAAATGGCTATGTTCATCGCGCATCACCGAGGTGAACTGCGGCTTAGCACTTAGTCGCGCGTGCACCTGAGCGGCCAGTTCCAGAATCTCGCTCAGTTCGCGCAGCAAGGTTTGGCGCACGACGGCAATCCGCGGTTTGGCACGCTCTTTTTGCTGTTCGAACGCTTGCTGATTGCGCGGTGTATCGTCGTCGCCCAATAACGCACGCGCGGCAATGGCATCGAGTAATTCACGGCGCAAACCTTCGGCATCGCCCAGGCTGCGGTACTTCAAAGCCAATGCAGTCTCGCGCGACAAGTCTTTATCGAGCTGCTTGAATTGCGTAGCAAGCGCAATTCGCAACAGCCTCACCACGCCGCGCTGCGTTTCTTGGGCGGCTACGGTCGCATCATCCAGCAGACGCAAATCGACCGCGTCACTGCCATCGACCAGCGCGGGAAAACCAGTCAACTCGCGACCCGCGCGCATAAATTTTACGTGCTCGGGCAGATCACCAAAACCCCACGCGATTAATCCGCTACGCTCGAAACTGCTATCTTCAGCCCCGCCGCCATAGGTAATCCGCGCCGCGCCGCCGAGTTGCTGACGCAGCGCATAGAGGTCACGGCCGCTTGCCAGTTCCTGCCCGGCGTCGTCCACCACGACCAGATTCATGCGCAGATGCGTGGGCAACTCGCCGCTCCAATCCTCAGGGCGGATATCGGCGCCGGTTTTATTGCGGATATACGCGCCCAGCGCTTCGGTCAGCACACGGTCGTTAGGCCGGGCTACGCTCAGAAACGCCGTGACCGTATCCGGTAACGGAATTAGCGGGCGGCGCAGCTCTTTGGGTAAAGATTTCAGTAGCAGCACTAATTTCTCGCGAATCAGGCCTGGCACCAGCCAGTCGATCTGCGCGGGCTCGATTCGGTTCAACAAATACAGCGGCAGCTTGAGACTCACGCCATCCAGCACATGGCCTGGCTCGAAACGGTATTTGAACGGGCACACAATTTCGTCAACGGTGAGCGTTTCCGGAAACAAGGTGTGATCGGCTCCTAGGCCTTCGCCAAGAATGTCTTCCCGCTGTAGAAATAAAATTTCCGGATTTTTTTCCTCGGCGTCAATCCGCCATTTTTCGAACGCCGCGCCATTGTGCAAATCGGGCGGAATACGCGCGTCGAACACGCGATAGATGCGCTCCTCGTCGAGCCAGACGCCGGATTTCCGCGCCTTGTGTTCAAGATCTTCGATGTCGGCAATCAGGGCGCGGTTGTGTAAGAACCATGCCGCGTGCGTGTGGTAATCCCCCGCCACCAGTACGCCGCGAATGAACAGTTCACGCGACTGCACCGGATCGATGGTGCCAAAATTGATCTTCCGCCGCGCCACGAGCGTGATGCCGTAAAGACTCACGCGCTCATAGGCCACGACACGCGCGCCCTCTTTTTCCCAATGCGGTTCAGTGTAACTGCGGCTGAGCAGATGCTGTGCCGCGGCTTCGATCCACTCCGGGCGAATCTCCGCCACCGTGCGCGCAAGCAGGCGCCCGGTGTCGGTCAGCTCGGCGGCCATGATCCACTTCGGGCCTGCGCCTAGACCACCCGGGGGACGAGCATCTGGCGACGTACTTCTTGCGGGTGCTTTCTTCGACAGCGCCGAGCCGGGATGTATCGACAGTTTGATGCCGCGCGCACCCTGATAATTGCCTTCGGATGATCGATTTGGGCTCAACATTTTCCCCCGCTCCTTCGCGGAGACGGTTGGGGAGAGGAAGCCGATATTCCCCAACAATCCCGTCAAAAGCGCCTGATGAATCGCGTCATAGGTTGCCGCTGAGGTGTTTTCTTTCAGTCCCATCTCGCTCACCTGCGAATGCAATTGACTGTAAATATCGCGCCACTCGCGCATGCGGCGCGGCGACAGAAAATGATCCTGAATCAAGGTCTGCAACTGGCGATTGGTTTTCTTGTGCTTGACCTGCTCTTCATACCAGTGCCACAGCTTCAACCAGCCCATAAAGTCGGAACGCTCGTCGCTGAACAACTTATATTTTTCGTCCGCGGCTTGGGCGCGCTCCATCGGGCGGTCGCGCGGGTCTTGCACCGACAGCGCGCTGGCGATGATCAGTACCTCGTTCACACAGCGCAGTTTGTCGGCCGCGAGCAGCATGCGTGCGATGCGCGGATCGAGGGGCAGCTGGCCGAGTTTTTTGCCGATCTCCGTCAGCTGTCCCGCTTCATCCAGCGCGTGCAATTCGGCTAGCAGCAAGTAGCCGTCGCTGACCAGCCGCGTGCTTGGCGGATCGATAAACGGAAAGCCCACCACATCACCCAGCCCCAGCGATTTCATCCGCAGGATCACGCCCGCCAGTGACGAGCGTAGCAACTCGGGATCGGTAAAACGCGGGCGGGCGTTGAAATCGGCCTCGTCGTACAGACGAATGCACACGCCGTCCGCCACGCGCCCGCAGCGCCCGGCGCGCTGGTTAGCCGACGCCTGCGAAATTTTTTCGATCAGCAGTTGCTCGACTTTATTGCGCGCCGAATAACGCTTTACCCGCGCGATGCCCGGGTCGATCACATAACGGATGCCGGGTACGGTAAGCGAGGTTTCGGCGACGTTGGTGGCGAGCACGATGCGGCGCTGGTGTGAGGGTTTGAAGATGGCATCCTGTTCGGCCACCGACAGCCGGGAGAACAGCGGCAGAATTTCAGTGCCAGGCGGATGGTGTTTGCGTAGCGCTTCGGCGGTGTCGCGAATTTCGCGTTCGCCCGGCAAAAAAACCAGAATATCGCCTGTGCCCAGACGCGCGAGTTCGTCGGTCGCATCCAGAATCGCGGTGGTCAAATCCAGCGCATCGTCTTTTTTAGCTTGCGCTGCCGGAATAGGTTTGGCGTTGGGCACGACGTCTTCTTTTTCGATGGGGCGCCAACGCATTTCCACTGGGTAAGTGCGCCCTGAGACTTCAATCACCGGCGCATCGTTGAAGTGCTTTGAAAACCGATCGGCGTCGATAGTGGCCGAAGTAATCACCACTTGCAGGTCAGCCCG
>JAYWDZ010000377.1:0-3106 GCA_043779595.1 Nitrosomonadales bacterium | reverse complement strand
TTCCGGCCACAGTAGTCTTTCTGCCCTTGGCGTTGGAAAAACGTTGCTGGGAGTTCCAAGCCAAAGATCACAGATTCTTCAAGTTTAATTCGTGCAATGGTGATGTTATCGAAATAACCGAAGGGTATCTTGAGAAAGCCAGGGTTCAGAATAAGGAATCAAATTGATACATCGCAACATAACTATGTTTTCAACCGGACGCGGTGATACGGTGCACCGTTTTCTGTTGTATCGTGGCCCGCGCCGGTTAAAACGACGTTAGATGGCGAGCATTGAGACTCCAATCATGACTGAGGTAACAAACCTGGAAGGAGCGGCGGAACAGCTAGAGCAAGAGCTTGGTCTACCCAAGGGATTCTTCTCCGGCCTCATGAACGAAGATGATTGGTCGTTCATCGTAAAGCTGGAGTCACTACTTGAGTCCGCATGTACTTATCTATTGGTTAAGGCCACAAATCAACCAGTGCTTGAGGACGTCTTTTCTCGGATTGAAATCGCAAACAAGTCCACCGGGAAAATTGCGTTCATAAAGGCATTGAATCTTCTCGAAGAGAGGGATCGTGCATTCGTTCATGCACTGGCGGCACTTCGCAACACACTAGTTCACAATGTTAAGAATGTCGCTTCGTTTTCATTCTCTTCATATATTGACTCGCTAGACAATCAAAAATTTACTAATCTGCAAAAGGCGTTACTCGGGAATGAGCTGACTAAGAAATACGAAGAGTCCGGGAAAGACAAGAGAAAGCTTCTTAAGGACACAGCAAAGTTTCTGTTCTGGTTTGGCGCGCTCGGATGTCTTGGAAACATTTACATCGTGAAGGTTCGCGAAGAAATTAGACAGAAGAGCCGTCAACAGCTCGCCGAATACATTGAACGTTATGGTGGGCTACGTACTGAAGTGTTCAGAGAATTATTGAAAATCGCCATCTAACTATGTTTTCAACCGGACGCGGTGATACGGCACACTGTTTCCTATGGTCTCTTGGTCCGCGCCGGTTAAAACCACGTTGAGGCTGTAGAAAAACCTCACCACCATCATCTTCCTTTGCTAAAATGAGCCAAAATAACCAGCAGGAGCGATGACAAATGCCGAAATTCATCCCCTACGACCCCAAGCAAAGCAAGATGGTAGTCATCAGTTACGCCGATCAGTTGCAACCGGGCACCTTTGAATTCGCCATCAACCATCTGATTGATCACAAACTGGATTTATCGATATTTCACGCGCGCTACGCCAATGACGACGGCGGTCGCCCGGCGTATGATCCTGCGATACTGCTAAAGATTATCCTGTTTGCTTACTCCAAAGGCATTACCTCCAGTCGCGAGATCCAATGGTGCTGTGAAACCAACGTGATATTCAAAGCCCTCTCCTGCGATACCGTACCGCACTTTACGAGCATTGCCGGTTTTGTGAGTGGTTGTCCCGGCGAGATTGAAGCATTATTTGAACAGATATTACTCGTCTGCCATCAACAAGGTCTGCTGGGCAACGAGCTGTTTGCGATTGATGGCTGCAAGATGCCCTCGGACGCCGCCAAGGAATGGTCTGGCACGTTGAAAGAACTCGATGAAAAGCGCACCAAGATCCAACGCCAGATCCAGCACCACCTCAAAGAACATACCCGGCTGGATACGCAGGCGTCCCGTGAAGACGAGCGGGTCCAACGAATCAAACAGACGATCGAGACACTCGACCAGGCACACGAGAAGATCGATACCTTTTTAAAAGTGGCCAGCCCACGGATGGGCCGGGGGAAACAGAGCAAGGAAGTCAAAAGTAATATCACCGACAACGAATCGGCGAAGATGACGACGAGCAAAGGCACGATTCAAGGTTACACGGGTGTCGCCGCCGTCGATAAGAAACACCAAATCATCATTGATGCCCAAGCCTTTGGTGAAGGCCAGGAGCACCACGTATTACAGCCCGTATTGAAGGCCATCCAGGGCCGCTACCAACGCTTGGGGATTCGTAAAAATCTCTACCACGACGGCGCCATCGTGACTGCCGACACCGGCTATGCCAATGAAGCCAACATGCAGTACCTGCATGACAACGGAATCAATGGCTATATCCCCGATAATCAGTTTCGTTCACGTGACCCCAAATTCGCAGACTACAAAACCCGCCACAGCACACGCCCCGCCACCACGGTGCAACCCAAACCCACCCAGGAGGTGCTACCGGCGAGTGACTTTGTGTTTGATCCCATCAAGAAAACCTGTACCTGCCCAGCGGGCGAAACGATGTGGCTGCGTAGTGAACTCATCGACAAACTCGGGCATGCGAAAATCTTTTTCGAAGGCCGATTAACCAAATGCCGGTCGTGCGATTTGAAGCAAGTTTGCCTACGTAACCCGGACTCCCCCAATACGCGCAAAGGTCATGGGCGACAAGTGTCCTTCATCGTCGAGAAATCCAACCGTACACTGAATTACACCGACTGGATGAAACACCGTATCGATTCCGACTACGGCAAACAAATATATAGTCACCGCATGTCCGTGGTCGAACCGGTGTTTGCCAATATCAGCACGAACAAGGGCCTTAAACGATTCAGTTTACGCAGCCAACGAAAAGTCCAGGGACAATGGCGATTGTATTGTGTGATACACAATATCGAGAAATTGAAGAACTACGGGGAACTAGCCAAAGGGATGGGAACATGATGCTCTGGATAGGCTTGAAAAATGGGATACATCAGCGCAAGGTGCGTGAATCGCCATTTTTTAAACTCAGGTTAGTAGAATGCTGCTCGAATAAGCGGGTTTTTCTACAGCCTCGTTATGTGACGAAAGCAAAATGATATCAGGCACTATCGAGCAAACCGATTACCTTGCAGCGCAGTACCTGCATCGCCGACCAAGCAGAAAGCGTTTACTTATATACGTTGGCTTGTTTCTTTCGTCTGTAACGGCGGGCACTATATTACTCCTGTTTCATCAGTACATTTTTGGTGGGGCGCTTGTGGGGGCCGCAATTGGTGGCGTAATCGGTGAGCTTGTAACTCGCTACTTCTATGTTCCTTGGCGCGCTGGCCGTATCTACCGGCAGCAAAAAAGCCTTCATGAATCGTATAAGTACCGGTGGGACAACGAA
>JAYWDZ010000376.1:0-53926 GCA_043779595.1 Nitrosomonadales bacterium | reverse complement strand
GTGCGCAGTCTCGCGGTGCATAGCTGGTTTGAGTTTGTGAACTACGCCGGCGAGTTTAATCAGAGCGGCAATCAGAGCGGATTCGATCAAGCCGCCTTCAATCAACCCGGCGCTGATCCCGCGCAAGCGAGTCAGTTCAACGTACTGTTTTAATGGATTTGGTGCACGTGTGTTTTCTGAATCCACCCGTCACCAAGTGTCACTAAGCCGCTTTTCAATGTGTGTCATAAAAAGTAACTTGCGCCCGTTAACCCGGCCAATGAATCCCCAAGCACTCCCCTCCCATATCCCGTAAAATGCAGCTTTAGCTGCGCCGCCCTCTCATGACCGCCCGCCTTCGGGAAATCCCTTACAACTACACCTCGTTTTCCGACCGCGAAATCGTGATTCGCCTACTGGGCGCGCCCGCTTGGGAGCTACTGGAGACGCTACGCGCCGAGCGCAAGACGGGGCGTTCGGCGCGCATGTTGTTTGAGGTGCTGGGCGATGTATGGGTGGTGCGTCGCAATCCGTATCTGGAAGACGATCTGCTCGCCAACCCCAAGCGTCGGCGCATGTTGATCGACGCGCTGCATCATCGGCTGAATGAAATTGAAAAACGCCGTCAGGACAATGAATTGGTCGGTCAGCTGCTGACTACCGCGAACGATGCGGTGCGCGAGTTCGAGGACTGGTTTGCTGCCACCGCCAAAAAACGCGAGGCGATTCTGCGCCGCCTGAGCCGCGTTACCCGCCGCGACAATATCGGATTTGATGGCTTGGCGCGCGTGTCGCATGTGACTGACGCGACCGATTGGCGCGTGGAATATCCGTTTGTGGTGCTGACGCCTGACACTGAAGCAGAGATGGCTGCGCTCATCGCCGGCTTGGTGGAATTGGGCCTGACGATTATTCCGCGCGGTGGCGGCACAGGCTACACCGGCGGTGCGATTCCACTGACGGCCAACGCGGCGGTCATCAACACCGAAAAACTGGAAACGCTCGGTGCAATCGAAAAGCTGCGGCTGCCCGGAATCGCGCACGAGGTTGCGACGATCCAGTGCGGCGCGGGTGTGGTGACCAAGCGCGTGATGGAAGCGGCGGACGCGGCGGGGTTGGTGTTCGCGGTCGATCCGACTTCGGCGGATGCGTCAACCATTGGTGGCAATGTGTCGATGAACGCGGGCGGCAAAAAAGCGGTGCTGTGGGGCACCGCGCTCGACAATCTGGTATCGTGGCGCATGGTCACACCGCAAGCGGACTGGCTGGAAGTCACGCGGCTGGATCATAACCTTGGCAAGATTCACGATGCAGCTGAAGCGACATTCGAAGTCCGGCGCTTTGCGGCGGACGGCGTCACGCCCAAGGCTTCACCCCAAACGCTGAAAATTCCCGGTAGCCATTTCCGCAAGGTGGGGCTGGGCAAGGACGTAACCGATAAATTTTTGTCTGGCCTGCCCGGCATACAAAAAGAGGGCTGCGACGGGCTGATTACTTCCGCGCGTTTTATCCTGCACCGGCTGCCTGCCTATACGCGCACCGTATGCCTGGAGTTTTTTGGTCACGCCGCCGAAGCCACACCGGCGATAGTCGAAATCAAAAATTACTGCGACGCGCACGCCGAAATCCTGCTGGCAGGGCTTGAGCATCTCGACGCGCGCTATGTGAAAGCCGTCGGCTATGCGACCAAAGCGCCGCGTGCAGGACGGCCGAATATGGTGTTGCTGATCGACGTGGTGTCAGATAACGAGATCGCAGCGGGCGAAGCTGCGTCGCATATCGTGCGTCTTGCCAACGCCCGCGGCGGCGAGGGCTTTATTGCAGTCTCTGCGGAAACCCGTAAAAAATTCTGGCTCGATCGCGCCCGTACCGCAGCGATTGCCGCGCACACCAACGCATTCAAAATTAATGAGGACGTGGTGATTCCGCTGCCACGTTTAGGTGATTACACCGACGGCATTGAGCGCATTAACATCGAGCTGTCGATTGCAAACAAACTGCGATTGCTGGACGCGCTGGGCGATTTTTTCAGCGCGCCGTTGCCGCTGTTCGAGGACGACGACACGATTGCCGACCCCGCGCAAGCCGAAGAAAAACGCCAGCATGCCCTCGCGTTGATCGACGCGGTTCGCGCGCGCTGGAGTACTTATCTATCCGACCTTGACGCCCCATTTTTACCCCCCTCTCCCGCAAGCGGGACTGCGGCAGGGTCGCTGGGCAGCGACGGGGGCCCCACCGACGTGTCTCTTGCGGGTGAAGGGGCTGGGAGAGAGGGGGTTAGCGTGTTCACCGCGCTACGCGACAAACTCATCCGCGTATCCTGGAAGCGCGAAGTACGTCGCGAATTGCAGGCCCTCTTCATGGGCCGCGAATACTCGCCAGTGCTAGAAGCCAGCGACCGCCTGCACAAGCAAGTGCTGAAAGGCCGCGTCTTTATCGCGCTGCATATGCACGCGGGCGACGGCAATGTGCATACCAACATCCCGGTCAATTCTGACGACTACGCGATGCTGCAATCCGCCAACGCGGCAGTGGCGCGCATCATGAAACTTGCCACCGATTTGGGCGGCGTGATCTCGGGCGAGCACGGCATCGGCATCACCAAGCTGGAGTTTGTCGACGACGCGGCGATTGCAATTTTTGCCGACTATAAAAAACAGGTCGATCCCCACGGCCATTTCAACGCGGGCAAGCTGCTGCCTGGCGCGGATTTGCGCAATGCTTACACGCCGTCGTTCGGTTTGCTGGAAGCCGAGTCCATCATATTGGAGTCGACCGAGACCGAAGCGATTGCCGATTCGATCAAAGACTGTATGCGTTGCGGCAAGTGCAAGCCGGTGTGCAACACGCACATTCCGCGCGCCAATATGCTGTATTCGCCGCGTAATAAAATCCTTGCGACGTCTTTGTTGATCGAGGCATTTTTGTACGAGGAGCAAACGCGACGCGGTGTGTCGATCAAGCATTTTGATGAATTCTCCGACGTCGCTGACCATTGCACGGTCTGCCATAAATGCAAGAATCCCTGCCCGGTGGACATCGACTTTGGCGACGTGTCGATTGCGATGCGCAACCTGCTGCGCAAACGCGGCAAAAAGAAATTCAATCCCGGCACCTGGGCGTCGATGGCGTTTCTGAATGCAACCGATCCGGCCACGATCAAGGCAACGCGCAAGGTGATGATTGAATGGGGCTACGCCGCACAACGGTTGGGGCATGGCGTGTTTAAGCGCTTGGGGCTGATTCAGGCGCAGACCCAACATCCGCCTGCCACGCTGGGCAAACCCAATATCGTTGCGCAAGTGATTCATCTGGTGAACAAGCCTATGCCGGGGGGTCTGCCAAAGAAAACCTCGCGCGCACTGCTGGGGTTAGAGGACGCTTCCATCGTGCCGGTGCTGCGCAATCCCGCCAAGGTGACGGACGATTCGGATGCCGTGTTCTACTTTCCAGGCTGCGGCTCCGAACGGCTATTCTCGCAAGTGGGTCTCGCCACACAAGCGATGCTGTTTGAACTGGGCACACAGACCGTGCTACCGCCCGGTTATCTGTGCTGCGGTTATCCGCAAACATCCGGGGGGCGGGCCGACAAAGGCGATGCGATTACCGCCGCCAACCGCGTGCTGTTTCATCGCGTCGCCAACACGCTCAATTATCTCGACATCAAAACCGTAATCGTGTCGTGCGGCACCTGTATGGATCAATTGCTGAAATACGAATTCGGAAAAATTTTCCCCGGTTGTCGACTGCTCGACATCCACGAATATTTGATGGAAAAAGGCATGAAGCTGGAGGGTGTGAACGGCACAAAATACCTCTACCATGATCCCTGCCATACGCCGATGAAAACCTACGCGCCAATCAAAGTCGCCAATACTTTGCTGGGTGGCGGCGTGCAATTATCCGACCGCTGCTGCGGCGAATCCGGCACGCTTGCGGTCACCCGGCCTGACATCTCGACGCAGATTCGCTTTCGCAAAGAAGAAGAAATCCGCAAAGGCGCCGCAGCTTTGCGCGGCGGCAATGATGCGCTGCCGGTTAAAATCCTTACCAGCTGTCCATCGTGCGTGCAGGGTTTGGCGCGCTACAGCAACGACGCCGGGACCGAGACCGATTACATTGTGGTGGAAATGGCCAAACATTTATTGGGCGAAGACTGGATGAAAAATTACATTGACGCGGTGAGCAAGGGCGGCGTTGAGCGGGTGCTTCTATAGCGCCTGGTAGTAAAAATTGGCCGCGCCAAGCTGGCGGAATAGCCCTGAGGAATAATGAATGAACCGATGTGTATTCTGCAATACCGACGGCGGCGAAGTATTGTGGCGCAACGATTTGTGCCGCGTGGTGCTAGCCGCAGAGCCCGACTACCCTGGTTTTTTACGCGTGGTTTTGAATGCCCATGTTAAGGAGATGACTGATCTGGCAGCATCGGATCGTATTGATGTCATGCGCGTAGTATTTGCGGCAGAAACCGCGCTACGGCAAGTCATGCGCCCGGACAAAATAAATCTTGCGACGCTCGGCAACAAGGTGCCGCATATGCATTGGCATGTCATTCCGCGTTATCTGGACGACCCTCATTTTCCCAATCCAGTCTGGAGCAGTAAACGACGTGAACCGTCTCGCCCCCTTAATCCGACTTTATCTGCCCAGTTGAGTTTGGTGCTTAACCAGCAGCTTGCTCTATGAGCGGAAACTTGATGACATTGTCGCCGCCGACCCCATGACACACCCGGCTGGCGGGAAATATCGCCAGGAATGTGCTGCCTTTGCCAGGGATGGATTGCACTTCTAGCCGAGCGTCATGACGCGTCAGCACATGTTTGACAATAGCCAGCCCTAAACCGGTGCCACCGGTTTCGCGCGAGCGACTATGGTCTACGCGATAAAAGCGTTCTGTCAGCCGGGGAATATGTTCAGCGGCAATACCCACGCCGCTATCGCGCACCGCAAATACCGCTTCACCATTGCGCTCAAACCAGGATAAATGGATCGTGCCGCCCTCAGGGGTATAACGCACCGCATTGGAAACCAGATTACCCAGCGCGCTGTGGATTTCCTGCAAGCTACCGGTGATACAGGCGGCGCTTTCGAGCGCGAGTGTGACGCTATGCCTTCCGCGACTGAGCGACTGCGCTTCGGATTCGAGTGTACGGAGTAAATCCGTGACGTTGACTTGTTCGTCACTCAGATTATGGTCGGCACTTTCGAGGCGAGACAGCGTGAGCAAATCGTCCAGTAAACGTTGCATACGCCGGGTGTTTTCCAGCATCAAATTGAAATAGCGGCGGGCGTCGGTTTCGGATAATTTGGGATTATCGGCCAGGCTTTCTACAAATCCGCCGACTACCGTGAGCGGGGTACGCAGCTCGTGCGACACATTGGCAATGAAGTCGCGACGCATCGCATCGACGCGTTCCAGATCAGTAATGTCGCGCACTATGATTAATTTTTTGGATTTTCCAAAAGGCACCATTTGTAGCGACAGCGTAACGCTGCGGTCGATGGGCGATTTACAACTCAAGCGCTGGGCGTAATCGTTGGCGTCAAAAAATGTCTGGAAATGCGCTTGCCGCAACAGGTAACGAATGTACTGACCGCGATCACGATCGCAGTCCAGCCCTAAAAAAAGGCGCGAGGCCGGGTTACACCACTCAATCTGTTCGGAGTTATTCAGGATGATCATGCCATCCGGTACCGCCATGGCGGCATGTTCGAACTGGCCCAAGGCATTGGCTAACTGGTTGCGACTGGCTTTTTGGCTGCGCTGAAGTTTATCCAGCCGGTAAAAAATATCCCCCCAAGTGCCGGTGGCATCAGGCGCGCGAACTTGCTCTGGATTCTCTAGCCAGCGGGAAAGCCGATATTCTTGCCACAGGCGTCGCAACATCACGATGGCTTGAACCCCGGCCAAAAACAGTAATGCCGCGACCTTACCCGAGCCAGCCCAAAACATCCCTGCGATAAATAGCACGGTTGTCAGCACACCCAGAGGACGCCACCAAAAACCCATGTCTACTCCTTCTATCGATTGGGGTTGTGATCACCCTGGGCCCAGGAAGGTCGACTTAAAAAGCCGCCCTTAAGAACCGTCGAATTATCTCATGACAGCCGAAAACCGATAGCCAGACCCCCGCACGGTTTGTATCAATTCGGAATGCCCGGACGGTTCCAGCGCCAAGCGCAAGCGTCGGATATGTACATCCACCGTGCGCTCTTCCACGAACACATCATCGCCCCAGACCTGATCCAGCAACTGCGTGCGCGAATACACGCGCTCGGTATGCGTCATAAAAAAATGCAGCAGGCGGAATTCGGTGGGGCCCAGCTCGAGTGGGCGACCGCGCCCCTGCACACGGTGACTGACGGGATCGAGGTGCAAACCTTCCAGCTCCACGCGCTCATCTGTCATTTGGGGGGCACGGCGGCGCAGTACGGCCTTAATGCGCGCGACCAGTTCCCGCGGCGAGAACGGCTTGGTTATATAGTCGTCTGCGCCAGTATCCAGCCCTAGCACTTTGTCACGCTCTTCGCCGCGCGCGGTCAGCATGATGATGGGGACGGGTTTGTAGCGCTCGTCTGCGCGTAAGCGTCTGCATAGATCGATGCCGGACATGCCGGGCAGCATCCAGTCCAGCAGGATCACATCGGGTAGGGTGTTCTTGAGAAACTGCAACGCATCTTCGGCGTCGCCGGTGGCTGTGACCCTGTGTCCAGCCTGAGCGAGGTTGAATTTCAGCAATTCCTGAATGCCGGGCTCATCTTCTACCAGTAAAATATTTGCAGCCATCCCATCTCCCAAGCCAAACAACAGCGACCATACTATGACAGCAGTATGACTGATTTATGACTGCCAAAAAGCCCGGGGACAAACGCTCAGGTAAAATCAACGCACTCATTTTGCGAGCTTCTAATGGATAAAACGACGCACTTTGGTTACGAGCAAGTAAGCGAATCGGAAAAAGCGGCCAAGGTCGCCGAGGTATTTCATTCGGTGGCGTCGCAATACGATCTGATGAACGACGTGATGTCGGCAGGCCTGCATCGTTTGTGGAAACGCTTTGCGGTGTCGCAAGCTGGCTTGCGCTCAGGTATGCGCGTATTGGATGTCGCTGGGGGCACCGCGGATTTAACCCGCCTCTTTTTAAAAGAAGTGGGTGACAGCGGCGAGGTGGTCCTCACCGACATCAATTTTTCGATGTTGAGAGAAGGCCGAGACCGCATGTTGAATGCAGGAAAAACGCCGCCTACTGTGCAATGCGACGGCGAGCGTTTGCCTTTTCCCAGCAACTATTTCGACTGCGTTTCGGTAGCGTTTGGCTTGCGCAATATGACGCACAAAGATCGCGCGCTATCTGAAATGTACCGCGTTCTGAAACCCGGCGGACGGCTACTGGTACTGGAGTTTTCAAAAATATGGAAACCGCTGGAAGCCGCGTACGACCTGTATTGTTTCAAGCTGCTGCCATTGATGGGCAAACTCATCGCCCAGGACGCGGCCAGTTACCAATACCTGGCCGAATCGATACGTATGCATCCCGGGCAGGAAGCCCTTAAAAGCATGATGGAAGAGGCGGGCTTTACCCACGTGCGTTATCACAATCTGGCCGCGGGCGTGGTGGCTTTACACAAGGGCTTTAAGGTTTGATCGCTGCCTCTTTATTCACGCGTGGCTTGAATTACTTGCTGCAACAAAGCCCGAATGCGGCCGAGCTATTGCGCGGTCACGTTGGTCAGCATGTTCGATTCGATCTAATCCTTACACAACTGGATTTTCGTATCACGGATGTCGGGGGTTTGGTTCAGGCCGCACCCGCATTGGCCGACGCTGTCATCCGTATTACGCCTAATCTCTTCAGCCAGCTGCCTTTTTTAGGGCGCGACGCGATTCGTCATGCTGACTACAGCGGCGACCCTGAGTTGCTACGTACACTGAATCAGATATTTAGCAATTTGAACTGGGACATGGAGGCAAAGCTGGCGCCGGTATTGGGCGATATTGTCGCCCACCAGGTCAGCACAGCAGCGCGCGGTGCGATGAGTAGTCTTCGCCACGCTGCGCAATCGCTGCAATATAACGCCAGCGAATACGTGGTTGAAGAAATCGAACTCGTCGCGCGTAAAGTAGATGTCACCCGTTTTAATCGTGAGGTGGACGTGTTAACGGACGATGTCGCACGCCTCGATGCACGCATCGCACGAATGGAAATAAACGCGTCTTTAGCGATAGCGCCGCCGCGTCAACCATGAAGTTGTTGCGTCTTACCCGCATAATTTATATAGGGCTGCGTTTTGGGCTGGAAGAGTTTTTTCTGGGCCACGAACGGGTCCGCGTATTACGCTGGATGATTCGGTTTGTGTTGTTCTGGCGACGTTTGCAAGAGCCCCGGGGGGTTCGCTTGCGACGTGCGCTGGAAGCCTTGGGGCCGGTTTTTGTCAAATTCGGCCAAATGCTGTCCACCCGACGCGATCTGATTCCACTCGATATCGCCAATGAGCTTGCGCTGTTGCAGGATCGGGTGCCACCGTTTCCGTCAGTAGAGGCGATAGCGGTGATTGAGGCCAGTTACAAAAAATCTCTGGCCGAGGTTTTTGCCGAGTTCGATCCTTTACCCATTGCGTCAGCCTCCGTCGCGCAAGTGCATTTTGCGCGCTTGCATTCACCTCCAAAAGGCTTGGGCCATGCTGTCGCCGTCAAAGTCCTGCGGCCAGGCATTTCTCGGGTTATCGGGCATGACGTAGCATTGCTTCAAGCCGCCGCGGGCCTCGTCGAAAAATTATTTAGCGATGGGAAGCGGCTGCGTCCGCGCGAGGTCGTGGCCGAATTCGAAAAACACCTGGAAGACGAGCTTGACCTGATGCGTGAAGCGGCCAACTGCTCCCAGCTGCGGCGCAATTTCAAAAACTCACCTTTGTTGCTCGTCCCCGAAGTGTATTGGGATTATTGCGACCGTAACGTGATGGTGATGGATCGCATGGAAGGCATCCCCGTCAGCCAGATTGAAACTTTGCGCATCTCAGGCGTGGACCTGCCGAAGCTCGCGGTGACCGGCGTGGAAATCTTTTTTACCCAGGTATTTCGCGACGGCTTTTTTCATGCCGATATGCATCCGGGCAATATTCTGGTGCGCGCGGGCTCACAACAATACATAGCGCTCGATTTCGGCATCATGGGTACGCTGACTGAAATCGATAAGCAGTACCTGGCGCGCAATTTTCTGGCGTTTTTCCGCCGCGACTACAAAGGCGTAGCACTCGCGCATCTCGAGTCAGGCTGGGTGCCCCCCGATACACGAATTGATGAATTGGAGGCGGCGGTACGAGCCGTATGCGAACCAGTGTTCGATCGTCCATTAAAAGACATCTCATTTGGGCGGGTGCTATTGCAACTGTTCCAGGCTTCTCGTCGTTTTAATGTGGAAATCCAGCCGCAGTTGGTGCTGCTGCAAAAAACACTACTGAATATCGAAGGCTTGGGTCGGCAACTGGACCCCGAACTAGACTTATGGAAAACCGCTAAGCCTTTTCTGGAACGTTGGATGAATGAACAGATTGGGTGGCGAGGATTGGCCAAAAATCTCCGTACTGAGGCCCCACAATGGGCCGCGCTAATTCCTCAATTACCTAGACTCGCCCATCAGGCACTAAATACCAGTGGATTTACAAGTCTGGAAACTGAAATTCGCACTTTGGTGCGGCAACAACACACACTCAATAGGTGGGTAGTGCTTCTAGTTACCTTGCTAACCATTATTGCCGCCGCCTCTTTATATCTGGCGTTTAAATATGCATTTTCTGTGGTTATGTAGCCTCCACTTTCATATTGGACTTCAACATCTAAATTGAACGCTTTATTAGCGCCGGGCTGCACCCCACATGGATAGATAGAGCAATTTGTGCTGTTGACGGAAAGGTATGCCCAACCCCGTCCTAAAGGCTGAAATGATTGTCAGAAAGTTTTACGGCCTTGCCGGAGTTTATGTAAATTGTAGGGCTTAGCACCAAATATCTATCATTCAAACCATTGAAAATTAAATACAATTTAATTTATATATTTTTTAGGCATAGATGGTGCTTAATGTCTGGCAAGACCATCTGATGGCCCGTAAGAACAGTATGTGAGTCTGGGTTCATTTTTATCTTTAACCATGTTTAAACCTTATAAGGAGACGGAAATGTTTAAGAGCTTTAAAGGCGTACAAAAGAGTGTCGGAGTGGGAGCAGCTCTTCTATTAAGCACGGGTGCCATGATTCAGTCGGCTAATGCGACCATCATTCTGGAAGGCAGCGATGCGATCGGGTTGCATTCGCGATCCGGGGGTGCGGGTGCAGTAATCTACCGTGACCAAGCTTGGTCCGCGATAGGCGGCGCTGACGCAAGACCCATTGCCTTTATTGGTGACTCTCTGTCTGGCGTAGGTTCCGGTACTCACGCTGTGTCGGCCTTCTCAAGTGTGGCCGCTGCAGGCACCTTGAGCAATTATGTCGCTCTATACTTCCAGGCCGCAGGCGGTTGCTGCTCTGAGAATGATGGCCTCATTACTGCCCCAGGCGCATCCGCTTTGGTCAGCACCTATTTGGCAGGCGGCGGCACGGTAATGATCGGGAACTATACTGGCGGGGCCGCATGGGACTTCGCTGTTGGCGGTACAGGCACCAATAAAGCACACGTTGCCGGTATAGGTGGCGGCATCTCAGGTTCCAGCTGTAGTGACGGCGAGAAAGTTACAGCCGCGGGCACCCTCAATGGCTTTACTCAACCCCCCACTATCGGCTGCTGGACACACCAAGGCTATGATCAAGCTGGTTTTTTTGCCCCGTTGGGCTTCACAACTAGTTACTTCGACGCAGGCCCGGCATACCCTGCTGGCTTCTCCAGCCTGTTGGCAAATGGCAAAACGGTTACGGGCGGCGCAGCCTCTGTTCCGGAACCTGCCACACTCGCATTACTCGGGCTTGGTTTAGCCGGACTGGGATTCAGCCGTCGTAAAAGCGCTAACTAATAACATTTCTGCCTCAAACCCGACCCCGCACCTTGCGGGGTTTTTTTTGAGCATCCGCAATTTGAAACCAATTAAATTTGATCTTTGCAGAGAGTGGTTTGCAATCTTCATGCGCCATGCATGTCGTGACGACAACGCAAAATTAGCTGTTGCGATAAGTTCAACGCAAATAACCGTCAAGTTCCAATTTAAGTAAGATTTGTTGCACGGCTTTGTCGATATTCATGCTGGTAGTATCGATGGCGAGTTCACAATGCTCAGGCACTTCATAGGGATCGGAAATGCCGGTGAACTCCAGGATCAACCCCGCTCTTGCCTGGGCGTAAAGGCCCTTGTGGTCTCGTAATTCACAAATAGTTATCGGTGTCGAAACATGAATTTCGACAAATCCCCCCACTGCTTCGACCATAGCACGTACATCACGGCGAGTTTGTCGATACGGGGCAATCGGGGCGCATATGGCGATCCCCCGATTTTTCGTAATCTCACTGGCGACAAAGCCGATGCGGCGTACGTTAATGTCGCGGTGGGCTTTAGTAAAACCCAATTCAGAGGAGAGATGGTGGCGCACGATGTCACCGTCCAATAGCGTGACCGCTCGTCCGCCCATTTCCATTAAACGTGCGGTTAAGGCACGGGCCAAGGTTGATTTTCCTGCCCCTGACAAGCCGGTAAAAAATACGGTGAAACCTTGTTGCGTGCGGGGAGGCGAGTTGCGTTGCAATTCTGCGATGACTTCCGGAAAGCTGTACCACTCGGGAATTTTTAGCCCTGCCTGCATGCGGCGCTGGAACTCTTGGCCACTCAAGGTAAGGGTCCGGGTCCCCGAAGGCACTTCGGATACCGGCATGTGTTCAGCTCGGTCTTCCACATAAACCATGCGTGGATAAGCAATAAGTTTTACGCCAATTTTTTCTGCATGAATTGGAACATTGGATACAGATGCCCGTACGAGGTCTTCGCCCCGCCGACAATCGCCTGTTTCCTCAGATTCACCGCCAGCGATGAGTGCCGTGCAGCCATAATTACGCGCAATAATCGCGCGCAACATGAGATCTTGGGGCGTAACTGGTCGTTGCAAACTGGGGAGCAAGGCCAGTTGCGTGCTGGCCGCAGGAAAACGGTCCTGCACTGCGAGAAAGCTGCGTATCAAACCGAAATAAGCGGGAGACTGAACCAGGTCACCGCCTGCTAGAGGATGCAACAATAAGTTGGATTCGTTTTCGATAGCGCTTCTTAAGCAAAACTCAAATTGCGCCCGATGCATAGGCTGACGGGCTTGCCAGGACACGACCTTGGTCCAGCCGCGTTTATTGAATTGCGTTCGTAACTCTGCGGGGCTTAGACGCAAGGAAGCAAAATCAGGGTGAGTAGGCATTACCACTCCCTCAACATCACCCCCATAACAGGTCAGTCCCGAGCTGGTTTGCCAACTTTCATTCACGGTCAACACGGCGAGCATAAAGCCTTCGCGATCACGTAGGGCAATCCGGTCGCCGGGTTGATTGGTGATTGCAGGCTGACTACTGGACAGCGTGAATGTAACAGGCCAGAAGCATCCGTCGTCCAACTCATTGTGGGTAGCAATCTGCTCGCACTGGCGGCGGGTCATATATCCCCTCAACGGCGAGTACGCGCCTGTCATCAGCAATTCCAGCTCGCATACCTGTTGCCAATCGAGCGCTAATGACGGGAGAGTTAAGGCTTCCTGACGCAATACTTCGGCACGGGCGGGAGAGGCGATAAGATTAACGAGCTGCTCGCCATACGGCGCAATGAGTTGATCCATGCGTTAACTCCGCGTGAAAGTGGAAAAAAAATGGGTCATGAACCGGTCTAGCTCCGCTTCGGGTAAGTGATTGATCCCCGCGGCGCCACGTCGTCCGCCACCGGTTTCAAATTGACTGCAAACCTCATCTGCGCCGGATGGCATGGTGATAGGCGCACGTACGCTTACCACATAACCACCCTCGGCTTTGGCCGTTAATACCGCATGGGCTTGGGTGGGTGATTCGACTGCTAATCGGTTGCCAAAAACACCCGAAATGCGCCGCGCCCATTTTTCAGGGGGCAGCATAAAGAGGCGCCCGCTCTCCCGGGTTTGCGCAGGAGAGATCTTTACCGCAAGTGCCATGTCCTGGGCATAGCCGTCTTTTAAGACGGGGTAAACGGTTGATTCATGCATGAAGGTAAAAGGGTCGGCATAAGGGCGCATTCGTCGATACAGTTCTGCAGGATCAAAGTAAAGATCGGCCAAATTTTCACCGTAGCCGTTGTAGTTGAGGCACTCGCCCAACGATTGCAGCTCTGCCAACTGAGCAGGAGTCAGGCCAAGTGGCTGTGCCGCTTGTAGTGCCGAGCCAGTCAGATTATCGCCAAAAGCCGCGATGACGGCCCAAATTAGGTGCTGTCCTTGCAAATATCGATTCACCAAGAGGCTGCTACATGCTTTGGCATCAGTGTCGATGTGCGCCTCAAAGTGGGGATGTTGCGGTATATCGCCCGGTTGATGATGGTCGAAGTAACGGACATGCGCGCCCGTTTCTAATAATGCATCGAGCGCCGTCCGGTTTTTGGAGAGTGCAATGTCGAGTACAGTGACGCGATCCCCGGCGCGAGCGTTGACGCGTCGGAGTAAGCTGATTTCGCGTTTGGGACCAGTAACAAGCTCAGCCTCAGCGGGCTCACTCAGGCGCAACTGATGGAGCGCGCAAAGCCCATCGGCATCGCCATTAAATACGTCAAAAAATCGCATGGGAAATGCTTCGCAGATTTAAATTTGTCGTGTAACGTTTGAAGTGCAAAGTGTGGCTAGGAGAATACCTGATTGGGGCGCGGGTCTCCAAGCAACTTCTGGTGCGGATGATTAACTTACGCTCTCCCTGTCTTAGTCGTGTTGGTATAGGGCTTCAGTCCGGCTTTGAAAGCCGTAATTCCGGGCCGCGGTCCGTCGTCAAGAAGCCGCAAAAACCCTGATTTTTCGATGTAGCGATGATAGGAGGCAATGTTGAAATGTGCGCCGTAGCTTATCTAATGTAACGCCTTGTCACTGCGTGTTCGAGATGGTCGACGACCATACTGTGCAATAGTGACAAATAATAAAAAGTAGTACAGCCAAGCTACGCGCGGGGCGTCGATAGGCGAGCCAAATGTGCCCACAGCCACAAAGCCAGTTAATGCGGCGGCCACTCCCAGTGGGAAAATCTCACCCTTAGCTGTTGACCGCCAAGCTATAGTCAATGCAACGATCCAGGCTGCTGCAAACGCAATAACCCCTAACCAGCCTTGTTCAAAATACAGGTGCAGCCAGAGGTTTTTGATATGCCAAGGTAAATGATTGAAATCGTAATAAGGCAGCCAACGATCCATACCAGATTCAAAACTCCCGTTAGATACATATTCTTTGCCAGAGGCATCCTTCAGGCTGATGCTATCGATGTCAACCTGGGCTGGCGGCGCGCTCATGAAATCGTATTCACGACGGTTGTTGATCTCGAGCATGAGAGGTGCTCGGGCCCTCTGCAACCCATCTCCTACCGTGCCTATATTAAAATTGAACCGGATATTTTGCCATTGGTTCTGAGTATTTTTTAGGACATGGTCGAGAGTGATGCATTCGCTATTCCATTCCCACGGTTGAATAACAAAACGTCGACAAATACGGACTCGCAGCAAAGCCTGGGGCGAGTTACTTCTTGCCGTCATCTGCATATGCATGGGCTGCATTGCCGCGACGGACAAGCGTTGGCCAAAGCGCAGGCTCTTGCCCCCCGTTGTACGCAGAAATGTGTTGCCATTTTCCTTAAGTAAAGAAAAGTCACCACTGGAATCATCGTGATAGGCGGTATCCCAATGATACACACGGGGAAAACTGCCTAAGCCCATACCAAAAACCAAATCGCTCAGGTGGCCGTTTTTTAGCGCAATTGCGTGCTGCCAGTGTTTTGTCCGGGTGGACATATCCACATTCGCATCTGATAAACGCGATGTCATACGATAGCCCATCAGGGCGGGCACTAATGTCCCGGCTCCGGCCACAAGGACCATCACCGCGATCAAATAAGGTTTGAATCCAGTACCGCGGGGCAATGATCTTCCGACCCCATAGCCCAGTAAAGCGCCGCCGCCCGTGAATAAAAGTGCAAAGGGTGCCGCACTACTCAATACAAGTGGGTGCCATTTGCTAGTCAGCATTCCCTGAGTGGCAAACCATATTCCTAAGCCCAAAGCGGCTATGACTAACAAGCCCGTCAATATTCGCGTTAAGGGACGCCATACCAGTAGGCTTACTACGCAAAACATCCAAAGCACAGCCAACAATCCCGTCATACCGCCGCGGCTATATCCAAAGCCCATTAGCAATGCCGTCAGAGCAAGCCAAAGCAACAAAGCCCCTGTGTGCGGGGTTTCTTCAGCCTGCCGTTTGGCACGAAATACCCGGACTAAACCGATAAGCCATACCGCACCCCCCAACGCTAGTGAGAAGTAAAGCCCGCGTGAAAAAGTGGTTACCAAGCTATAAATCACCAGGCTCAATACGATACTAGAGATAATTAGAGCCCAAGGTTTGCGCGAGACGCCTAATGCCAAAACCAACATGGGCCAGGCTAGTCCAAGATAGCCGTCTATTGCCTCACCCCCCGTATGCATTTCTGCAAACGTGCCTGTCACGCGATAAGGGGTAGTAAAGTCAAGCAGCGGGTTCAGAAGTTGATATATGTCGCGTCCATAAATTAACGCATGCCAGACGCCACGCTCCCACATCGCCATCAGGCCTATGACCAACCCACCCGCGACCATGCCTGCGATCACCATTTTTTTGGATTCGGCTGGGTATTCCCGAAAAGTCTTTAACACAAAGGGCGAAAACAACATCGCCCAGAAGAAGCCTTTGAACATACGCAAGGCATTCGCCTGGCTAAGGAAGTTAGCTAAAAAACCTGGCGCACTCCAGTCTGGCCAAGGGAGCAATCCCATAACTAGACTACTTGCGTAAGAAAATAATAACGAAAATATTACGAGATGGACGCGGAGCGGTAAGTGAAATCGCAGAGGCGAAGGGGCGTTTTTCGCCTGCCACATAAGTGCGGCCAGTGTGAATATAAAGACAATGTCGAGGTCTTCAAGAAATAACCGTCCGCTCCAATGAGCCAACTCTAGCAACGGTACACTGGCGGGTAATACTGCGAGCCACACGCGAGGCCATTTCAGCAAACTTACGCCAAAAACCAGCAGGTAGCCCGCGAGCAGTGGTTTAAAAACCGGATAGTTAAGCAGTAAGACCGAGCCTAAAATCCCCAGCGCGAAGCCTATTACTCGCGTTAGCATTTTCGGATAACGGAATAATGCGCTCGTCATAGACCCTCTATTGGTTGAGGCTTACGTCAGTTAGATTCATGTTCGCCAGAGTGCGAATCGAGCAAGCTTGTCGATTCTATAAATGTACTCAATTTTTCGCATAACACCCGGGACATACTCGAGACGCTCTGACGACCCGTATCCATAATAATATCGGCCACTTCCCGATAAAGAGGGTCACGCTGACGATAGAGCTCTCGCAAGCTCGCTAACGGGTCGTGAGTTTGCAACAAAGGGCGATTGCGGTCATGTCGGGTGCGTTCGAATAAGTGTTCAGGGCTGCCCCGCAAATAAATTACGACACCACGGGTTTTGAGGGCATCGCGGTTGAGGCTGGATAACACTGCGCCCCCACCCGTTGCAACTACCACGTCGGTTAATGAGGTGAGTTCCGCCACCGCCATTTCTTCACGTTTGCGAAATCCTGACTCGCCCTCAATCTCGAAAATCACCGGGATTTTCACCCCGCACCGGGCCTCTATTTCGTGATCAGAATCGTGAAAGACCTTGTGATAACGTTTGGATAATATCCGCCCCACGGTGGTTTTGCCCGCTCCCATTAATCCCACCAGGAAAATGTTGTCTTGCTTGCTCATCGGCGGATTGTATGTCAGTGCGTATGGACAAGGGCATGTACTCACGCAAAAAAAAGCGCGGTATAAACCGCGCTTTTCTAAGCTTCAAGGCTTAACGGAGTGACAAACGCTCATCAATAATCCTGGGTGTTAAAAAGATTATCAACTCTGTTTTATTGTTCTGCTTGTGAGTTGTTTTAAACAAATTACCCAACATTGGAAGGTCGCCTAAAAACGGTACTTTACTAACGTTATTTAACTCATTCTGGTCGAATATTCCTCCCAGCACCAAGGTTTCCCCATTGTTGACACGCACTTGCGTTTTAACACGTTTAGTAGCGACCGCCGGGTAAACAGCACCCGACAGCGTCACGCTATTATTTGCATCAACGGCATCCTTTTGAACTTCGACCGTCATGATTAGCGAGTCATTATTAAGTATTTGTGGATCCACCAGCAGGCAGAGGAACACATCTTTAAACGACACGGTAGCAGGGCTCGATAAGGTGCCCGGTGTAATGTATGGGAGCTGAGTGCCGTTCAAAATTACTGCGGGTTTCTGATTAGAGGTCATCACTCTAGGATTCGATACAACCTTGCCTCGGTTATCTGCTTCTAACGCAGATAGCTCCAAACTCAGCAGATTGCCGGTCGCCGCATCTAGCAAAGAGAGGCCAATTTGCGCAGCCCCTGCACCCGCTGGGAAATTCACCATATTGGTACCGGTGAAGCTCACGGGTACATCTGAACGGGCAAACCGATCCGTCGCAGTTGGATTTGGTACAGAGCCCTTCGTGGGAGACTGCGGGAAAAATCCTTGCGCAATTGCTGAGGCCTCATTCTGGCTGCCCGCTATCCCGGTTTGATAGCGACTGGTACGGTTAATCGCGGTCAAGCCTAGTTTTACTCCCAAATCCCGGCTCCAGGTACTATCCGCCACCACTACCCGCGCTTCTATCATCACCTGACGCGCAGGTACATCAAGGCGTGCCAATAACTCCCGGATTTCCAAAATTTTGCGTGCAGTGTCCGTCACGATCAAGGTGTTGGTTTTTAACTCATAAGTCGCCCGCCCCCGTTTAGTGAGGATTTTTTGGTCGGATTCCTTACCCTGTTGCGAGGACTGCGCAGCGACCGCACCCCCTAGACCCTGTGCTTGAGCTGAGCAGTTCACAGAACCGCCGGCCGAATTCAAGAATGCGCCTGCTGCATTGCCATACAGCATGCTTTGGGCTTCATCTGCACGCATGTAATTCATCGAAATATATTCAGTCACCATGGGCTCCAGATCGACAATCTGCGATTTGGACTCGTACTCAAGTTTTTCCTTGGTCAATAATTCATCCTTGGGGGCGACCCACACCACGTTTCCGTTTTGGCGTTTATCCAGCCCTTTGGTTTGCATAATGAGGTCAAGCGCCTGATCCCAAGGGACGTCTTTCAGGCGCAGGGTAAGGTTACCGGTGACGGTGTCACTGGCGATAATATTCATGCCTGTGAAATCCGCAATAACTTGCAATACAGAACGTACCTCGACATTCTGGAAATTAAGCGAAAGCTTTTCACCCACGTATTTGGTTTTGCCGTCGGGCGTTTTCTTCAACGCGTCGGAGGAAGGTTTCACTTCGACAATAAAATTATTGTCAGTTTGATACGCCGAGTATTCCCAGCCGCCTTTGGGCTGTATCACCATGCGCGTGTTATCCCCCAAAGTGTAAGCTTCGACGATCTGCACTGGGGTGCCGAAATCAGCTACATCGAGTCGACGCTGTAAAGCTTTGGGGATATCGGTGCCGATAAAGTCCACCACCAATCCATTTGCCTGTTGGCGGATATTTATCCCTGCTTGCGCGTCTGATAGCGTAGTCACAATGCGCGCTTCGCCGGCTGCGCCACGACGGAAATCCACATCGCGAATAGTATGTTTGGCATCACCCGGTACTGCCTCCGAAAAACGCGGTGTGGCATTAACGGGCGTGCGACTTGCACCAACATCACCGAGTGAAACCAGCAAAGTTTTGCCTACAATCTGGGTTTCATAAGCTGCGGCTTTATTCAGATTCAACACAAGTCGTGTCCGCGTGCCTGCTTGCACCACATTGACTGTTGCCAGCGGTCCGAGATTGGATTCGATGGTATTTTTACCCATCGCGTTTCCGGTATCGGGTAAATCCAGCGCAATGCGGGGCGGATTACCCACAGTAAATCCTGCCGGTGTGACGGTTAACGGATTCTTCAGGTTCACACGCACCACTACCTTACCGCCGGGGAGAGTGGTTGTCTCCACACTTTCAACCGCATTCCCGGTAGGGGGCGCAGCGGATGTCTGCAAGGAAGTGAATGCCAGCCCGACAAGTAGCGTGAGACCAAATAAATGGCGGGTGATTTTATGGGTAAGGGAATGTGCGTTCATATCAGCCTCGTTCATTCTTGCAAAGTTAGGGTGCTGGTGCGTTCGGCCCAATCGCCGCCGCTGTCCTGGATGATTTCCCGCAGCAGTACAGTGTTAGCGGTAATCTGGGTAATCATGCCGAAATTCTGTCCCACGTAATTACCCTTGTGGACGTGATAAATGGCCTTGTCTGGCGTTTGAATGACGGCATTAATGACGCCTTTCTTTTCCAGCGCCCCCACCATTTTGAGGGTTTCCAACGAGAAAGCCTCGAGAGGTTCCTTGGGCCGCGCGAGGTCAGGCTGCAAACCACCCCCGCCCCCGCCAATGGCCAACTTGCGTGGCTTGAAAGGATCGGGCAAATCAAACGCGTTATACGCAAAAGGCTCGTACAGACGGACTTGCGGTAATGGCTCTATCTTGCCTTGCATGTCGCGTCCCGCTTCGGCGACGAATTTTTCCAAATCCTCCATGCCGCTACCACCGCAACCGGACAAGCCGAGGAGGAGCATCGTTAATACCAGGCGCTTCATTTCTTGGGCTCCTTGCTCTTGTCTTTGCTTTTCTTCTGCGAGATGACTTCCTCGTCATCCAGATAGCGATAAGTTTTAACCGTCGCATCCATATTCAGCACGCCATCTTTAGCGGGTTCCATCGCGATATCCTGTAGCGTAACGATGCGCGATAATTTCGATACGTCGCTTACAAAAGCCGCGATATCGTGATAGCCGCCTGTGACTTTCACCTTAATCGGGGTTTCGGCATAAAACTCGGCCACCGTTTCGGGCTCGGGTTTAAAGAGGTCAAACTGCAGACCTCGGCCCAGTCCGGCTTGGTTTACATCAGTAATCAGCGCGTCCATTTCCTGTTTGTTCGGCAGTTGCTTTAGCAAAGCACCAAACGCTTGATCGATATCGGCCAATTGCTTTTTATACGCATCAAGATTGATTGCCTGGATTTTCTTGGTGGTAAACGTGCTTCTAAGATCGCCTTCTTTTAGTTTGGCCGTACCCAGTTCTGCCATGCCGCTACGCCAGTCAAACCACCAGCCCAATCCAATAATGATTACGATAAGAATGCCCAGTGCCCCGAGTTTGGTGGGCAATGGCCAATCAGAAAGCGTTTTCAGATCAAGCTTGTTAATATCGTTCAGGGTCATACCTTGCTCCCTTTTCCTTTACCCGCTTTACCCTTTGCATTGCTGCTGTCCTCCACTTGTTGCCGGGTTTGCTTAACCGATAACAAAAACTCATTAGCGCGGATGTTATTAATAGTCGTGGCCTTAATTTCAATCAGACGAGGCTGTTCAAACCACGGTGACTCTTCCAAACTGCGCATCAATGTGGATACGCGCGCGCTCGACTGGGTAAATCCACCAATGCTCACGATATCTCCAGTTTGCTTAAAAGATTTGAGATAAAGACCATCAGGCAGCAGGCGAATCATTTGATCAAACAAATGGACGACTTCGGTTCTATTGGACTGTAATGTTTCGACAACTTGTTTGCGCTCCAATAGCGCCTGAGTTTGCTCGCGGATTTTTTTGATTTCAACAATCTGGTTATCCAGCTTGGCTATTTCTTGCGTCAAGAAAGCATTGCGCGCTTCCTGGCCCGATTGTCGTGCAGCAATGACCATGTGGCCCAAAGCCACGCTTAACACACCTAGTGTTACGGCAATGCCCAAAAGCGCATTAAATTGACGGCGACGCGCGGCGCGTTTGAGCTCACGATGGGGAAGTAAATTAATGCGGATAATCATGGTCAAGCCTCCGCAGTATCAAATCGCCGCATGGCGAGACCACATACAACGAATAGCGAGGGTGCATCCAGCGCAAGTTGTTGCGGGCGGATTTTTGTGCCGACCGCCATATTGATGAAAGGATTGACGACCATGGTGGGCATACCGGTACGTTGACCCACCACTTCGTCTATCCCGGCAATCATCGCACCGCCCCCGGCTAGCAGAACTTGATCGACTTTGCGGTATTGCGTGGAAGACGTGAATAACTGCAATGCGCGACCAATTTCCATTGCCAGCGTTTCGCTATAAGGTTGGAGCACTTCGACTTCGTAACTTTCGGGTAACGTGCCTTTGCGTTTGGCGTTTTCGGCCTCTTCGCTGGTCATACCGTAGCGGCGCGAAATTTCATTATTGAGTTGCCCGCCGCCAAATCCATGCTCACGCAAATAAACCGATTCGTTATCGTGCAGCACATTGATATGCATATTTTGCGCACCAATATCGATAATCGCGATGGTCTGACCCAAGCCTTTGTTGGGCAACAAATGCGCAATTTGCTCAAACGCGGCTTGGCTCGCATACGACTCCACGTCCATGATCAAAGCCTTCAAACCGGCGGCCTCCACGGCAGCGACGCGGTCTTCGACCTTTTCTTTACGCGCAGCCGCTAACAATATCTGCACGTCATCCGGACTACCGGGAGACGGCCCCAACACCTGAAAGTCCAGATTGACTTCATCAAGTGAAAAGGGAATGACCTGGTTCGCCTCGGTTTCGACCTGATTTTCAAGATCAATGCCCGACAGGCTGGCTGGCGCGAGAATTTTTTTGGTAATCACCGCGGATGCCGGAAGCGCGAGCGCTACATTCTTCACCCGCGTGCCCAACTGTTTCCAGGCTTCACGCAACGCTTCGGCGACCTGGTCCATATTTACGATATTGCCGTCGCTCACCGCGTCCTTGGGGAGCGGCTCAATGACATATCGCTCAACTCGCAGCTGGCCTTTGCCCGCATCGGACAATTCAAGTAGCTTGACAGAGGTCGTGCTGATATCAAGCCCCAATATAGGTAAGCCTTTGGTCGATAACCAGTCCAGATTAATATTCAGCTGCAAGGTCTTTTCCTTTATGCTTCTGTGAGTTGGCGCTATATCTTTAGTCACTTATTACTGCTTGTAGGCAGCACAGTTTTTAAACGCTCAGATTCACTAACCAACGAGGGTTGAACACGTGTGTCCAATTTCCATCAGCACTAACGCCTATAATCTCGCAAAACTTTAGACTTCCCTGAAAGAAAGACGCATGTTCTTAAAATGGTGGCATTACGCACTGGCGCTGATTGTCGGCATAGGTGTGGTCGGCACGGCCTTGGGCGGATTGGCGGCGGCGCTGATTTATCCGAATCTTCCGCCGCTCGAAGCATTGACTGATTACAAGCCAAGACAACCTTTGCGTGTCTATACCGCCGATAACGCCTTAATTGCAGAATTTGGCGAAGAGCGGCGCGCATTTATCGCGATTGAAAAAGTGCCCCTGCATATGAAGCAGGCCATCATTGCGGCTGAAGACGAACGTTTTTACCGGCATGGCGGCGTAGACACACTGGGCATCCTGCGTGCAGCCACCGCCAATTTGCTGTCCGGCGGCGCCAAGGAAGGCGCGTCAACCATCACTATGCAGGTGGCGCGCAACTTTTTCTTATCCAACGAAAAAACGCTGACCCGGAAATTATCCGAAGCCATGCTGGCGATCAAAATTGAGCATAGCCTGTCTAAAGACAAGATTCTTGAGCTCTATATCAATCAGATCTATCTAGGTCAACGCGCTTATGGATTCGAAGCCGCAGCGCGCACTTATTTTGGTAAACCCCTGACCGAACTCGGTGTGGCTGAGTTTGCGATGCTGGCAGGTTTGCCAAAGGCCCCTTCCAAATACAATCCTGTCGTGAATTTCCCGCGCGCTAAAGCTCGGCAACAATATGTGCTGGGCCGGATGCGCGTGCTCAAATTCATTAATCAAACTGAATTTCAACAGGCTATCGATCACAAGTTAGTCGTGCGCGAAGCCCGTCCCCCTGTGGATGTGGTCGCTGATTACGCGGCAGAAATGGTGCGGCAAGCGCTTTTTGAGAAATACGGCGAGACTATCTACAGCTCGGGTTACAAAGCCATCACGACTTTGCAGCGTAGTCAGCAAGTTGCTGCCAATCGTGCTCTTTGGAATGGCGTGGCCGATTACGATCATCGCCACGGCTATCGTGGGCCTGAAAAAAAAATCATACTGCCGTCGTCTGCGGCAGAACGTGCCAGTGTGATTACCGATGCGCTGGATGATCTCGATCCGGTGAATGATCTCTTGCCAGCGGTGGTGCTGGAATCTAACGCTAAATTGATTCGCGCTCAATTACACAACGGGAGTCAGGTGGACGTCACCGGCGCGTCCTTAAAATGGCTTGCCAGTTGGGCGGCGAACGGCAAAGGTCGCCATCTCGCGCCGGGCTCGGTGATCCGGTTGCAGCAAACGGCCAATGGCAAAGCATGGCGGCTCGCGCAATTACCTGAAGTAGAAGCCGCTTTTGTTGCGCTCAATCCGATCAATGGCGGTATTACTGCACTTGTGGGCGGATTTGATTTTGGGCACAACAAGTTCAATCACGTTACGCAAGCCTGGCGGCAGCCTGGCTCCAGTTTCAAGCCATTCATCTATTCTGCTGCGCTGGATAAAGGTTATACCCCCGCAACGATTATTCAGGATGCGCCGCTCACCCTTTCGGCAGACGAAGCCGGGGGCACCGCGTGGGAGCCCAAAAATTATGATGGCAACTACAATGGCCCGGTCCGCATGCGCACCGCATTGACCAAGTCGCTTAATCTGGTTTCAGTGCGCATTCTGCAAGCCATTAGTCCTTACTACGCCCGGGATTACATCCGCCGATTTGGGTTTGATCCCGCTCGCCACCCTCCCTATCTCACCATGGCCCTCGGTGCCGGGAGTGTGACTCCCCTGCAAATGGCGGCAGCTTACGGCGTATTTGCGAACGGGGGTTTTGGCGTCAAACCTTATTTGATCGACAAAGTATATGACGGCAGTAATCGGCTGCTAATGCAAGCGTCTCCGCAGAAAGTCGGGGTCAACGCACCGCGCGTAATTGATCCGCGGAACGCATTTTTGATGACTAATATGATGCAGGATGTGGTGCGCTTCGGCACGGCCGCTAAGGCAGGTGAGCTTGGCCGCAGCGATCTTGCCGGCAAAACCGGCACCACCAACGATGCTCGCGACGGCTGGTTTGCAGGCTTCAACCCTGGTTTGGTAGGAATTGCGTGGCTAGGATTTGACCAACCCCGCTCATTGGGCCACGGCGAAACCGGCGCCCAAGCCGCGCTGCCTATCTGGATAAACTTTATGGCTGACGCACTCAAAAAAGTCCCCCAAACTGGTTTTGCCGTGCCAAGTGGGGTGGTGAGTGCCACCATTGATCCAAAAACGGGCTTACGCTTAGTTGGTAACGGCTCAGGGGGGATGACCGAATATTTCTATCAGGAAAACCTGCCCGCAGAAAGCGCTTCCGCCGTGGGCGAGCCCCTACTGAACCTGAATCCCCCCGAGCCGGGCACGATCGAGGTCGTGCCGACGCCGACCGAGCCATGAAAAATCTGGAGATGCGCCTTCGTATAGCGCAAGCCACAGCCCGTCTGCTGGCTATGGATGGCAGTCAGGATTACGGTAGCGCCAAACGCAAGGCAGCGCGTCAGCTCGGCGCACCGGATAGTCAGAACCTGCCCGATAATCAAGAAATAGAAGACGCGTTGCGTGAGTACCAAGGGTTGTTTCAAACCGAAGAGTCGCGTGCCCGGCTAACCTTGCTAAGACAAATTGCCATCGAATACATGGAGCAGTTGGCTGACTACGATCCTCATCTCACCGGCTCGGTGCTTAACGGTACTGCGGGCAAACACTCCGATATCAATCTCCAGCTGTTTTCCGATGAAGAAAAAGAAATCGAATTCCTGTTGATGCGGCTTCCTCATCCTTACCGCGCGGGCGAACGTCGTAGCGGCGAACCCGGAGGCCCCGTCTTCCCACGTTTTGCCGTAGATGATCCTCGCGCTTCGATCGATATAACGGTATATCCCGCTAATGAATTACGCAGGCTTAAACGCTTTCAGGCTGACGGCACGCCGCGCCGCTTACGCTTACGCGCGCTGACAGGGGCTAATGCCGAGTAAAGCTACACCGCTGACAACATGATGTTCGCGTTAACTGTTTGGCATAGAAGATGCTGACAAAGCCAGTGGATACTTTTTCAGGCGAGCATGCAGTTCTATATGTCACTTACACCAGTCGCATTCAGACAACACCTAAATGCTTTAAACCTAGCGCACGCCTGTGCAGGCTTACCTTATCTAGCTGAATTATCTTGATTCGTTTTTTTCGGCACTACGTGCCGCTCAATCTCTTACTACTCATCCTCATTGAAGCCTTGATACTGGGCGCGGCGATCTATGGAGGCGTCGCGGCGCGTTTCCCTGGTGGCGGTGGCGGCGCGATTATCCCGCCCGACCTTGAGCCCTTGATGCCTAAAGCGATCACCTTCAGTCTGGTGATGCTGGGCTTTATGACCGCCAGCGGTTTATACGATATCGAATCACACGGTGGCCTGCGGGCTTTACTGACCCGGGTAGGGCTCAGCTTTGGCCTGGGCCTGGTCACCATGAGCCTGTTGTTTTACTTCTTTCCCCTTTTACTGCTCGGACGCGGCGCCTTCCTGATCTCTTTTGGGCTGGCACTAAGCGGTATCCTGTCCAGCCGTTTGTTATTCAATCGTTGGACACGAGTAGGAGCGCTAAGAACCCGCGTATTGGTCTTGGGTACCAGTAGCCGAGCCGCGCATATCCAAACTTTTCTGACCCGTCGCGCGTCCGCCAGTAACATTCAGGTAGTGGGTTATCTTCCGATGGGTGGGTGTCATTATTTCGTCGACCCTGCCTGTATCCTCGACACCGAAGAGTCGCTTCCGGCTTTGGTGGACCGTCTACATATCAGTCAGATCATTCTTGCCGTGCGCGACCGTCGCCAAGGGGGCATGCCAGTGACCGAGTTGCTGGAGTGTAAATTGCGCGGCGTGGAAATTATCGAGCTCTCCAGTTTTTTTGAACGCCAAAGTGGCCATTTGCAACTCGATTCGATGAACGCGAGCTGGATGATTCTGGCGGAAGGATTCCAGCAAGGCATGCTGCGCGACACAGTGAAGCGGCTGTTTGATTTGCTCATCAGTATTGCGATGCTGATGTCCACCTTACCCGTAATGGCGCTGGCGGCATTGTTGATCAAACTGGAAAGCCCAGGGTCAGTGCTCTATCGCCAGGAACGCGTAGGTGCGGGCGGTAAAACTTTTACCATCCTTAAATTTCGCAGTATGCGGGCTGATGCTGAACACGACGGCAAGCCGCGTTGGGCAAGTCTGAATGACAGCCGGATTACGATGGTAGGGCGTGCCATTCGCCGCACCCGGATTGACGAGTTGCCGCAAATTTTCAATGTATTTTTAGGCGATATGAGCTTTGTCGGACCCCGTCCCGAGCGCCCTTATTTTGTCCAGGATCTGACGCAACAAATCCCGTATTACGGCGTGCGTCATACCGTCAAACCGGGCATCACCGGCTGGGCCCAAGTCAGATACGCCTATGGCTCAAGCGTGGACGACGCACTGAATAAACTGCAATATGATTTGTACTACGTTAAAAATCACAGCCTGTTTCTTGACCTGATGATCTTGTTTCAGACAGTGCAAGTTGTATTGTGGGGAAAAGGCGCGCGCTAACTGCACATGACGCTTATCTCTCCCAATCTGGCGGCTTTAGGCTATGGCTTGGCCGCCTTGACTTATGTGGCGCTGACGGGACTTATTCTCGCCAGCTGGCGGCATCGTTCCCAAGCGTATTTATTACTCGCCGCCTCATTTCTTACCGCGTTATGGGCAGGCGTCGAAACAGCCACTGCGCTCAATAGCCGCGCCGTGCTACCGGGCCTCGTACTGGAAGTGGGCCGCAATGGCGCCTGGCTGGCGTTGCTCTTCTATATTTTGCGTTTACGTAGCACTTCCCTGCCTGTGCAAATTCGCATGTTGCAAAGCCTGGCCGTGGCATTGGTATTGGCGCTGTTGATCGCGCTGCTATTGCCGTTGTTGGCGCCCGGCCTACCTCCCATCCCGATCTGGCTGGTGCCAACAGGTCTGGTTGGTTTGAGCGTGATGGGACTAGTGGCTGTTGAGCAGGTTTATCGCAACACCCGCCCGCAAGACCGGTGGGCCATCAAGTTTATGTGTGTGGGCTTGGGCGGCCTGTTTATATTCGATTCTTATCTGTATGCCTACGGCGCGTTGTTTCGCAGCATTAATGCAGAACTCTGGAGCGCGCGCGGATACGTGGTCATGCTGATTGCGCCGCTGATCGCTGTTTCTGCCGCGCGTAACCCGCAATGGTCTGTGCCGGTGGGGCTCTCGCGCAATATGGCATTCCATACCGCCAGCCTTCTGGGTGCGGGGATATACCTCTTGTTAATGGCAGGAGCTGGCTATTACTTGCGGCTCTTTGGAGGCGACTGGGGCTCGGTCGTGCAAGCCGTGTTTGTGTTTGCAGCCGCGCTGATTCTGGTGCTGTTACTGGGTTCTGGCACCTTACGCGCACGATTGCGGGTTTTCCTGAGCAAACATTTTTTTAGTTATCGTTATGACTACCGCGAAGAATGGCTCAAATTTACCCGCACGCTGTCGTCTGGCGCACCCGGCGAGCAGGTCTGCGAACGCGCCATCGAATCCCTTGCGCAATTGGTAGAAAGCCCCGGGGGCGGGTTGTGGATGAAGGAAGACAACATCGGTTACCAGCGCGCCGCTCACTGGAACTGGTCAGACATCCAGGGGCAAGAACCCTTCGATTCGCCCTTTGTTCAATGGATGTCGCATACACGATGGGTGATCGATCTTTGCGAAGCTAAAACGCAGGCTGAACGCTACCCTGACTTGGTGCTGCCCGTCTGGCTTGCCGAGGCACGTGAAGCCTGGTTATTTATTCCGCTTTTGCAGCACGATGAAATGTTGGGCTTTATCGTGCTGAAACCGTCGCTAGGGAAAGTTAGTTTCAATTGGGAAGTGAGCGATTTACTCAAAGTCGCGGCCCGACAAGCAACGACACATCTCGCGCAAATGCGTGCCGCTAATGCGTTGATTGTGGCGCGTCAATTTGAATCATTTAACCGCACTACGACCTTTGTGATCCATGATCTTAAAAATCTGGTCGCGCAACTTTCTTTACTGCTCGCCAATGCTGAAAAACATAAACACAATCCGGACTTTCAAACAGACATGCTGGAAACCGTAGAAAACGCCGTCACGCGAATGAACAAAGTGTTGTCGCAGCTGCGACGCGGCGGCAGCGATGCCACTCGCTCCGTCTCGCTAACGCAGATTTTGCACGACGCGGTTGCAAGCAAACGCGCGTTCAAGTTACAGCCCGAATTGGATCTGCCGAGCCCTCCTCTTCAAGTGCGCGCGGATAAGGAACGGCTGACGCGCGCGATTGGGCACTTGCTGCAAAACGCACTAGAAGCGACGCCACAAACGGGAAAAGTCTCGCTCACAGCACAAACTGAGGGTGACATGGCTATTGTAGAAATCCGCGATGATGGCGTCGGGATGGAAGAAGAATTCATCCGCAACCATTTGTTTCAACCCTTCGACTCGACGAAAGGCGCGGGCATGGGCATCGGGGCTTATGAATCACGTGAGACCTTGCGTGCACTCGGCGGGCACATTGAAGTTAAAAGTACGCCAGGCGTGGGGACAGTATTTCGGCTATCGCTGCCGGTGGATCATTCCAGCGAGCACAACCCTGCAGGAGTGAATGAATGAGCGAAAACAAACAGAAACTTTTAGTAGTCGAGGATGATACCGGGCTGCAAAAGCAATTTAAATGGACGCTCGATGATTACGAAGTGCTGATCGCTGCCGACCGTGAAGCAGCGATTACACAGCTACGTCGTTTTGAACCGCCCGTGGTGCTACTTGACCTGGGTTTGCCGCCCGATGTCGATGGCGCAACCGAGGGGCTCGCCACACTACAGCAAATTCTTAGTCTGGCGCCTTTAACCAAGGTCATCGTCGTCACCGGTAATCTGGATCGTAGCAACGCAGTCAAAGCCATCAGTCTGGGCGCTTATGATTTTTTTCAAAAGCCGTTCGAACCCGAAGTGTTGAAGCTGATGATCACGCGTGCGTTGCATCTGCATACGCTCGAAGCGGAAAATCGCCAGTTGACTTCCTTACGCGACCGCTCCGCGTTGCAAGGCCTGCTTACGGGCAGCGACGCGATGCTGAAAGTTTGCCGCACGATTGAAAAAGTCGCGCCTGCCAACGCCACCGTGTTGCTACTGGGCGAGTCTGGCACCGGCAAAGAAGTATTGGCGCGAGGGGTGCATGAACTCTCTCCCCGCGCAGGTAAGCGTTTTGTTGCAATTAACTGTGCAGCAATCCCGGATACGCTGCTCGAATCCGAACTTTTTGGCTATGAAAAAGGCGCGTTTACCGGCGCGTCTAAGTTAACACTGGGCAAAATTGAATACGCCAACGAAGGCACTTTGTTTCTGGATGAAATCGGCGATCTACCGTTGCCGCTGCAATCCAAACTCTTACGATTTTTGCAGGAACGTGTGATCGAGCGCCTCGGCGCACGCGGCGAAATATCAGTCGATGTTCGCGTGGTGTGCGCAACCCACCGCGACTTGTCGAGCATGATCCGCGAAGGCAGTTTCCGTGAAGATTTATACTATCGGCTGTCCGAAATCACGATCAAAATTCCGCCTCTGCGCGAGCGACTTGGTGACCCCATCTTATTGGCTCAAGCGTTTCTGGAACGTTATGCCACCGAACAGTCACGCAACCTAAAAGGTTTCAGCGCCGATGCGCTGGTCGCGCTTGAAACCCATACCTGGCCCGGCAATGTGCGTGAGATGGAAAACCTGATTAAACGCGCGGTGATCATGGCCGAGAGCGGTAACATTACCGCGATTGACCTCGGGCTTGAGCCGGTCGTCACCGAAGCCCAGCCTTTTAACTTGCGCCAGATACGTGAGGACGCCGAACGCCGCGCCATAATTCGCGCGCTGTCCCAAGTGGGCGGTAGTATTGCGCAAGCGTCTGAGCTGCTAGGCATTAGTCGGCCCACCTTATACGATTTAATGAACAAAACCGGGCTGAAATAATGTCGGTATGGCTTTAAAAAACTTATACGATCACAGATGAGAGGTCCTCAAACAATGCGCCAAGCTCACGTTTTTTATCGGCCACGTTTCGCTCTGTTAAATCTGGCGATGGCCTGTGCTTTCGGCCTCGCCGGTTGCGGCGGTGAGTCGAGTCAGACTCTACTGTCGCAAGCCCAAACCAGTCTAAAAGCGGGGGATCGCAAAGCCGCTGTTATTCAATTAAAAAGTGCAATCCAAAAAGATGAACACAACGCCGAAGCGCGCTTTCAGTTAGCAAAAATATTGATTGATCAAGGCGACTATGCGAGCGCAGAAAAAGAACTCCGTCGTGCGCGCGCAGCCGGTCTGAGTCCTGATCTGATTGATCCGTTGATTGCACGCGCCCTGCTGGGCACGAGGGAATTCCAGCGTGTGCTGGATGAAATCCCGGTGCCCGCAGCAGGCCGTCCAAATGAAGCGGTCTATTTAGTGGCGCGGGCAAACGCTCAACTGGGTTTAAAGCAAACTGGCGAAGCCCGTAAAAGTTTAGGGCGGGCAGTATTGATTGCACCCCATGATGCAGACGTTCACCTGAGTTGGGCACGCATGTCAGCCATGGACGGCAAAGCAGACGATGCATTCCAGCAACTCGACACTGCACTGAAATCTTCGCCGAACAAGTTGGAAACCTGGCTATTCAAGGCAGACTTGTTGCGGGCTACGGGAAAACTAAAGGAAGCTGAAGCCGCTTACCAGGGCGTATTAAAAATCGATCCCCGTCACCTGGGGGCTCACTTGGCTTTGGCTGGGATTGCGATCACCGAAAATCGCCTGGCCGATGCAAAAACTCAGGTCGCCATCGTTTTGAAAGCTGCGCCTGCCAATTTGCCCGGACGCTATACGCAAGCACTGATCGATTATCGGGAGAAAAAATTTACCGCTGCACGCGATCATCTTGCCGACGTGCTTAAAGCTGCACCCGACTATTTGCCCGCCTTGCTACTAAACGGCTCAATAGAATATGCGTTAGGTAATTTACAAACTGCTGAGGCCCAACTCAACAAAGTCATTAAAGCCACGCGTAATAATTTATATGCGCGACGCTTGCTGGCGACGACCCAGCTCAAACTCGGCCGTTTAGATGAAGCCGCGCACACGCTTGCCCCAGCATTGGAAACTGCTCCCCTTGACACAGGCGTGCAGGTGGTCGCCGGAGAAATCGCCCTCGCGAAGAAATCTTTTGCTGAGGCCGAAAAACATTTCGTAGCCGCAGCAAAAATTAGTCCTGACAATGCGGACATCCGCACCGAGTTGGGACTTGCACGACTGGCTCAAGGCGATCACCGTGCAATGGCTGATTTACAAACGGCCGCCGAAATGGAAGGGGGCGGGAATCGTCCCGAAACCTTTATCATCCTTAACCAGATTAAGAATAAACAATTTGATACCGCGTTAACCAGCATCGCCGCGTTGGAAAAGAAGCTGCCTAATAGTCCCTGGATCTGGAATTATCGTGGCGCCGCCTATCTCGGCTTGCTTAACAAAGCGCGCGCCCGTGCGAGCTTTAGTCAGGCGCTCAAATTCGACGCTGGATTTTTTCCAGCCGCCGCTAATCTTGCCAAACTCGATTTAGAGGACAACCAACTTGCGGCGGCGAGCAAGCGCTTCGAAGATATTCTGAAGGCCCAACCCACTCACCTGAATGCCATGATGGCGTTGGCTTATTTGAGCCTACGCAGCAATGATGAGAAAAACTATGTCAGCTGGCTGGAAAAAGCAGCTGCTGCCCATCCCGAAACTGCCTTACCACGCGTGGGGTTAGGTCGCTATTTTCTGGCCAAAGGGGAGAAAAACAAGGCTCTTGACGTAGCCCGTCAAGCCGTCTTGGCGCAGCCAGACAATGCCGCAGCTCTCGACTTATTAGGCAGCGTTCAGCTCGCGCTAGGCGATAGCACGAATGCACTGGCGAGCTATCGAAAATTGGTCCAGGGTCAGCCTAAGCAAGCCGCGCCTTTATTGCGGCTCGCCACTGCACAAATGGCGGCTAAAGACCTCTCGGGCGCGCGTAAAACACTGCAAAGCGTATTGCAACTTCAGCCAAATCAGCCTGACGCCGTACGGATGTTGGGACGCGTGGAGATCCAGAACGGCGAGTTTGATGAAGCGCAAAAACTCGCCAGGCAAGTGCAGCAACAAAAACCTAACAGCGCGACAGGTTTTATCCTCGAAGGTGAAACCGCATTTGCGCGCAAGGATTACCCCGCTGCACTTAGCGCGTTTGAGCGGGCGCATAAATTGGAACCTACCAATGCGTTAATGGTAGGTCAGCTGCAAGTTCTTTCTGCCCTGCATCGCGATGAAGAAGGCGAGAAACGACTGCTCGTCTGGCTTGCTGCGCACCCTCAAGATACCGCCAGCCGCACAGCGCTAGCAGAGAGCCTGAACGCGCATAAACGGTATGCAGCTGCAATCGAGCAGTACCTGATTTTGAACAAAACTAATCCGGGCAATCTCGCGGTGTTGAACAATCTCGCATGGGCACTCCATGAGTCCGGTGATCAGCGAGCTGCGGGCTTTGCCGAACAGGCACTTCGTTTGGCGCCTGAAAATCCTTCAGTACTCGATACCTATGGCTGGATTCTCGCGCAAAGCGGGCAAACCGAAAAAGGTCTGGCCACTCTGCGAAAAGCCTTAGCTAAAAATCCTGGCAATGCCGAAATTCAATATCATCTGGCCGCAGCCTTATTTAAGGGCGGTGAGCGCGTTCGTGCTAAAGGCGAACTCGAGCGCCTGCTTGCAAGCGGGGTGAGTTTTCCTCAGGCAGCGGAAGCGCGCGCCTTACTGAATCAAATTGGCAATGCACCTTAACCCTATTTTTTGACTGGAGCTTTGCAATGTCCCAAAGTCCTCTTGCGATAGCGCTCGCCTTGGCTTTTTCTACTCTTGCCCCGCTGTCGGGCTGCGACAAAATGTCGCCTATAAGCGAACAGGAACACGTTCAGCGCGCGAAAGATTTTGAAGACCGGGGCAATCTCAAAGGCGGCATTATCGAACTCAAAAATGCGCTTCAGAAAAATCCGAATAGCGTGGAGGCGCGGCAGTTGCTCGGGCAGATTTATCTGCGCGCGGGCCAGGGTGCCGAAGCCGAAAAAGAGCTTACCCGTGCTCAACAACTAGGCGCAAACCGCGAAGCCTTGCAAGCCCCCATAGGGGAATCGTTGCTCTTAATGGGCGAATATAAGCGATTACTTGATGAAATTCAGGTGGGCGATCAAACCTCAGCCACCAATCGTGCACGCATCTTGCAGTTGCGTGGCAATGCGCTCCTTAAACTGGGTAAAGTGAAAGAAGGTTGCGAATTGTTTCAGCAATCACGCACCGTCAACGCCACCGTTCCGCAAACATATTGGGGGTTAGCGCAATGTGCGGTTGCCGATCACGATATGGCTCAGGCTCGCTCTTGGCTGGATGAAGCCATCAAGCTGCCCAGCGAGCAAGCCCGCACTCACTTATTCATTGGGGACTGGGAGCAACTCAACGACAATCCTAAGGCCGCACTCGCTGCTTACAGCTCTGTCCTGAAAATCGAGCCCGACAATCTTGAAGCACTGGAAAATCGGGTTACGCTCAATTTGAAATCAGGTCAAATCAAGGCCGCCCAAGCCGATACCGAACAAGTTGAGAGACTGTTTCCTAAAACTCCACCTGCATTGTACTTACGCGCTTTGCTGTTTTTTCAGCAACAAAATTATCCTGCAACGCGCAATGCCTTGCAGGGAGTGTTGCAGGCTATGCCCAACCACTTGCCCAGCATTTTGCTTGCCGGCGCAACCGCATTCGAGCTTGGCAGCTATGAACAGGCCGAATCCCACCTGCGGCGTTATTTGACACGCTATCCAGGACAGGCTTATGCCTCCCGTATACTGGCTGCTACGCAAATCAAGCAAAACCAGCCCGACAAAGCGCTCGAAACGCTCATACCACTTTTGTCGCCCAATTCGCGCGATGTCCAGGCGTTGATTCTTGCAGGCGAGGCGCGTCGCTCGATGCATGATCCCGCACGAGCCTCAGAATGGTTTGCGCGGGCCGCAGCCATAGATCCAAAGAACGCGGCGCTACATATCCAGATGGGGCTCAACCATATAAGCTCGCTTAATTTTCCGCAGGGCTTGTCGGAACTGGACGCCGCCGCCGCCATGGCCCCGGATCGGCATGAGGCGGACAACCTGCTGGCACTGGCTTATCTCGAACAACATCAATACGATAAGGCGCTAACTGCTATACAGGCGATGGATCGAAAATTGCCCGGTAATCCCGCTGTGCGCGTTCTCTTAGGCCAAGCCTACGCAGGCAAGAAAGATTACGCCCGTGCCCGCAAAAGCTTTGAAGAAGCACTTGCAATTGATCCAGATTTATTTCCGGCTATTGCCAGCCTAGCTCGACTCGATGTGCTCGACAATAAAACAGATGTGGCACGCAAGCGATTTGAACGCGTGCTCAGCAAAGACAAAAATCATCTCCAGGCCTTGCTGGCAATGTCGCAACTGGCCATCCTGGACAAAGACAACCAAGCTGCGCTCGGCTGGTTGGAAAAAGCCGCCACAGCTCACCCGCAAGCACTAGAGCCACGCCAGCAACTTATTCCACTTTACTTTGAAACCCATGACTACCAGAAAGCGCTCAATGCTGCCAACGAAGCGCTAACCACCAACCCTGACAGCCTAGTGGCGCTGGATTTGCTGGGGACCGCCCAATTCGCCGCGGGCCAAAAGGAAAACGCGTTTGTTTCTGCTACAAAGCTGGTGGCGAAAATGCCGCGCGCCCCAGCCGCATATATGAAACTGGCTCAAGTGCAGCTAAGTCTTGGCAAGCTCGATGCAGCAAGGAAAACGCTAAACAAGGCATTAACGATTCAGCCGGACTCCCCTCCCGTGCAGGAAGCACTGGCCAATCTGGAAACCCAGACTGGACATAGTGAAGAGTCGCTGCGGATCGCGCGCCAGATGCAAACTGCGCAACCCAAATCAGCCACGGGTTTCCTGCTTGAAGGCAATATTCAACTTTCCACCAAGAAGCCGGCTGAAGCCGTGCAGGCTTTTTCTCAAGCATTTGCGCTTGATCACAAAAACACCTCGCTGATCAATTTGCATCAGGCTACGTATCAGGCGGGCAACACCAGTCAGGCCGACAATCAGTTAATGCAATGGCTCAAGGCACACCCGGCAGATTTCCCGGTACGCGCTTATCTGGCCCAGCATTACATGAATACAGGGCGCATCCGCGAAGCCATCGGGCAGTATGAAACGATTTTGCAATATGCGCCAAACAACGTGCTTACACTCAATAATCTGGCTGCGCTATACCAGCAGCAAAAAGACACGCGCGCACTCACCACAGCGGAAAAAGCTTATAAACGCAGTCCGAAAGATGCCGTCACGCAGGACACGCTGGGCTGGATTCTGGTGGAACAAGGGCAACTAAAACGCGGCCTTGCACTATTGCAGCAAGCCACTGTAGGGGTACCAACGTCCGCGACCATCCGGTATCACTATGCGTTTGCGTTGGTTCGTGCGGGAGAGCCCACTCAAGCCCGGACTATATTGCGTGAATTGCTTGCGCACACACCAAAATTCCCGGAATCGGAACAGGCTAAAGCCTTGCTGCTTCGACTTTGAATATCCAAAATGACCGTGTTTTTGTCAGCGCCCCTACGAGGCAGGAACAGAAACGGCGGCACGCTATCTGAAAGGATCGTTTTTCAGTCCGCCCAGCGCAAAAAAAGTGCGCAAATCGTTCAAATCACGACGATAGCGAGGCTTGAGTGATGCCCGCAGTGCAGCGATACGCTGACTCAAGCCCACCGACAAAGACCGGTCGGCCGTTTTCACGATAACCAGAAATGGCACCTTGAAAGTGGACTCCACCTGCACATCGGCGGGGAAGTATTTGGCTGCGAAGGATACGAAGTCTTCTTTAAGAAATGCCGCACGCAGCGAGCGTTCATAATCGAGCGAAAACAGATGCGGCTGGTAGCGTGCATTCATATAGGCGAAGAAAATCACCGAGTGCAATGATTTAAGCCGCCCGAAATCAGTCAGGTACAACGCCCCACCCGGCTTCAGCACCCGCCAAACCTCGGCGAAACACTTATCCAGATGTGCCAGAGTCGGCAGGTGATGCAAGGCCATCGTACTGATCACCGCATCCACACTGTGATCGTCAAATGCGTCCAAACGCGTGATGTCGCCCTGACGTAACTCCACATTCTTAAGCCCAAACGCCTCAACATGCCGCTTCGCATCAGCGAGCATATTGGACGAAAGATCAAGCCCGGTGAAGCTAATTTCAGGGTTGAACTGGGCGATCTGTGCCAGCTGGGTTGCAGGGCCACAGCCCAGATCGAGCACTGTTTGGCAACCCTGGATCACTTGGCTAATGCGCGCGGAATGAAACAAGTAGGCTGCGGCCATCACGCCATCAATCCGCCCAGCTTCAACGTAGGAGGCAACCTGATCCGGATCGTCCATCACAAGGTCAGGCTCGGGCTCGCGTGGCAGACTCCGCGAAACCAGGCATTCGCGCAGAAAAGTAGGTATCAATGCAGGATTTGGCATAAGCTTGTTTATAAATGAAAAACCCGCGCTTGGCGAGCCAGCGCGGGTTTTTTACAAGAGCTGCAACCTCACAGCCCCTGCCAAGGTCTTGGTACTCAGGCAGACTTGCGCTTGCGCAGCGAGACACCCATGCCTAGAAGGCCCAAACCCACCAGCCCAAGCACGCCTGGCTCCGGGACGTGAGTTGCTCCGCGCAAATCAGCCGATCCCGCGACACACCAGTTTGTTGCACGCGTGCCGGGCGTACCACCCTCTCTGCATGCGGTCGTATTGTCGTGAGCGTTCAGTGTGTCATTGCTGCCGGAGGTATTGATGAGAATATCCGCAAAGCCCCCACCACCATCAGGCCGAGTGTTGGTATCAAGGAAAGCCACCACATCGCCCAGACCACCCACCACATCAAGCAGGCCTGACCCGGTGAAACTAATCGCTGCACCCACAATGGCTCCATTGGACCGAAGCGTATCAGGCCCGGTTACGTTCCCCGGGAACAAGGTGTGGCCGGTCAACTTAAGCCATGGCGTACCCGTATCAATGGTGGTGAAATTGGTCTCAGAACTGAAATCAATCAGATTGACTTCAGGCTTCAAATAAACACGCACCTGACCGCCGGAAAAATCGGCATTAAAGGCGCTGACATCGTTGCTGAAGTATTTGTCAAATACAAAATATAATTTATTGCCGCCTGAATAATTACTAAGGCCATTCACCGTGTTGATCACACCGTAGCCATATAATTGTTGGCCATTACCATTAACAATTGTTTCTGCCAACGTTGTGGTTTCTAGATGGGAAACCAAGCCGGTAGTGCCAAAATTGACACCGCCAACTGTGATGGCCGAAGCGGAACCGGAAGCCGCCAGACCCAAACCGACGATAGCCGACGCGATAAGATTTTTGTTCATTTAATACTCCTTAATTTTAAGTTGCTCATCTTGTTGATCTTGCGGGCCGGGCAATCAGCCTCACGCTGCATAGATAAGCAGGGAGTATGCCAAATTATTTTACATATTAAATTCAATTACTTATTTCTGATTATTTGCTCAACCTACGGGGGCTGTAAATTTAACCGACAGCTTAATTTTGCTCATATTCCGTGACCAGCCTTATAGAAAACAATCGGCAGGTCGACGTCCAGAGGTGATCGTTGAGGCAGGAGCGCTTCCCATTCTGAAAAGCATAAGAGGGATAAGCTCTCCTAGATGGGTTTGCCATCCATTTTTGAGTGTTTGCTTAAGTGTGGCGGGAATGCCTTCTTTTTCCGCCCCGTCTAGCGCATAGAGCGCTGAAGCAGGCATCGGTTGCAACACCAGTCCCAGGGAAGTTGCTGTCAGCCATAATCGCTGGAATGTCCGACCGGTTGCAAAGACCGAAGCCGTGTCGGGCGTTTTTACAGCCAATAAACCCAAGTGAGGCGCCAACCTGCAAGGTAGGTCGCACGAGCGCCAGCCTAACAGATGGTGTGCTCCCAGGCGATTGGCGAAGCGCATGACCGGCCAACGTCGAAGTTGTGCGAAGAGGCCGTGCAAGGGCGGTTCAACCCCTAACGCGCCAGGTGCCAGGCCCTCCTCGCAGGTGCTATGCCAACCCACATCGAAACGGATTGCCGAGAAGAGTTCTTCATGCAATAGCTTGTTATGAAAACGTTCGGTTTCTGCGCGCCGCATTAACGCAATAGACTGGCGACGTAACACAGGGGCTTCAAGCCAATGCAAGCCACATTCGGTGTAACGGCGGGTGGCGGTATCGAAGAGGGAACGCTGATTAGGGCTTAGTTTAGGACCGCGAAACCAAACCTCCCGGCTGGTATGGCGCAAAGGGATTGCCTGCCACAACGGGTCATGAGGCATCGTACCTGGCTGAAAATCAATACGTAAAATAAGGCCGGGTTGATCAGGATCAGGAAGGAGCGTAGGGGTTATCCCTAACGCTAGCTGACTAGCGGCAAGGGCTAGGTTCTCGACCAAGGCCCCCAGCGATAGTAAATCGAGCACACGCTTGTAACCCTGCTCACGCCACTCAGTCCGAGCATGGTGAATTAATAGGCTCCCTCGGCTTAATTCAAATCGCACGGGGTGTTTGTTGTCGGCGGAAGGGGCCTGAATGGCGCTTTCCACTAACTCAAGCAACTGTTCCTGACTGAGCGAATCCGTCATTACAAACCCAATTGGCGGCTCGCTAGCGTAATCGCTAATCGGTTAAGCGGATTGCGGTTGCCCCCAGGCCGCCAAGTATGGGCGAGTCGGTTGCGATAACTGTCAAATTGAATGCCGTGCGGCGCACCCCAAACTTTGCCGCGCTTTAATAAAATTTTAAGGGCTTCGCTGGCGGCTATGCCCGCACTGAGCTGACACGCCATAACTGTGGAGGGGCCTTTTCTTGCTCTGAGGTCAACGCGGGCGGTATCCGCCAAATAATGCCGGTGCAATAGCGCGGGAGCGAGCCCCACTAGAAAACGCACAGCTTTATCAAGTTCGTTACGATCAGCCAATTGGAAATAGTCTTCAAAACTGAGACTATCGGGCAAAAAATTCAGTAAAGCGGCGCTCATGCCTAGCGGCGCGACGGTGATTGCCGGGATCCCATGTTCAGCGCAATAGGCAAAGACGCGCTCGCGGGCATCGAAAGCGAAGAAATCCAGGCCATCAACATAGAGATCGACTCCCTGAAAAAACTGGGCGAGGTTGTCAGCGTTGACCCCGTCCGGGAAACAGCCCAGCTCACAGTTTGGCGAGATGTCACGCACCATCTCCGCCAGCACCTCTACCTTGGGACGATTCAAGCTTGCCATTCCAGCGCCCGCCTGGCGGTTGAAGTTAGCAATTTCGAAGACGTCAAAATCGGCGATATGGAATTTTTCTATACCCAGTCGTGCGAGCGTCAACAGATGAAACCCGCCTACCCCGCCCATACCGGCAATTGCCACGCGTTTATGCCGCAAATGCTGCTGTTCGGCCTGCGTTAACCAGCCGATATTACGCGAGAACGCTTCTTCGTAATTGAATGTCATGTGAATCTGACGGCACTATTCTCCGCGGGTCAGACGCTGGGTAATGCCGATTTCGTCCCTCTTAGCAAAGAAATAGGGATAGAGCGAACGTTCGCTTTTAGCGTCCTCACTCTGCCCGCCCAGCAATTCGATTTGCTGATCGACATAATTCAGTTCCAGGCGCAACAGGACTGCAGGCGCATTCACCCGGTTGCACATGCGTTCCGATCCAATCTCAACGAAGCCTAGCATGCGCTTGTAAAAAGCCGCATGACGCGGATTCACCTCAATGACCACATCGGTAAAGCCCTGTATCACCCGGCCATAGATGTAAGCAATGTGAAATAGTGAGGCCAGCACATGCCTGGAACCGTGAGTCTGATCCACTGCCAGCTTGGTAAGCTCGCAGACTTTGCGGCCAGCTTGACGTAAGGCGCGAATTTCCGCCTTGTATAAATCTTCTACCAATAGTCCCTTAGGCGAATCCAGCCCCAAAGTGAGCGTACCGATTACCTTGTCATCTTGCGATGCCATCAAGGTAATCCGCTCGGGCGCTTTCTGAAACCCTTTGGTGGCATAACCTCGGCTCGCGTATTTACGCTGTACCAACATGCTGGCAGTCGTGACACGTTCGTCTGAATGCGCCAGGCGAATCTTGAAAACCTGCTGCTCAATTTGCCCCCCGGGATTAGCGGTGTCCGGACCTTCAGGCAACACTAGATCCTTCAGCTGATAGGGGGTGATGGCGACAATGGTTTTATCCCACTCGTCAGGCTCCTGACGCCGTTCCTTCGCCCTTCTAATAGTCTCCGGATTATCTATAGACATGGCAGGCAAGGTTATAGGCAGATTTATTCATTGCATCTATCCGCTGTACAGCTCATATAAGACTTTTCGGCATCTGGGCCAGATACTTGATGCATGAAAGGCGCCTACACCTTTAGAAACCTGGCCGCGTCACGCGCAAAATAGGTCAGAATTCCGTCCGCTCCGGCGCGCTTGAATGCGAGCAATGCTTCCAATACGCAGGCTCGTTCGTCCAGCCAGCCATTTTGCGCAGCGGCTTTCAACATGGCGTATTCACCGCTAACCTGGTACGCAAAAGTGGGGGCGTCATAGGTATCTTTTATGCGGCGTATCACATCCAGATAAGGCATGCCGGGTTTGACCATGACCATATCCGCACCCTCCTGCAGGTCCAAGCCCACTTCCCACAATGCTTCATCGCTGTTGGCGGGGTCCATTTGATACGTACGTTTATCGGCCTTGCCGAGGTTGGACACAGATCCCACTGCCTCGCGGAAGGGGCCATAAAAGCTGGAAGCATATTTGGCGGCATAGGCAAGGATGCGGGTATGAATAAGGCCCGCGTTTTCCAGTGCAGCACGCAGTGCGGCGACGCGGCCATCCATCATGTCAGAGGGAGCCACCACATCCGCTCCCGCTTCGGCGTGAACCACCGCTTGTTGCGCGAGCACTGCAACCGTCTGGTCATTGGTCACATAGCCTTTCTCATCAATCAGCCCGTCCTGCCCATGGCTGGTATAAGGATCGAGCGCCACATCCGTAATGATGCCCAGTTCAGGGAAATGCTTTTTAAGTGTAGCCACCGTACGTGGCACCAAGCCCTCGGGATTTAGCGCCTCTTTACCTCCCAGCGACTTCAAGCTTGGATCAATCACCGGAAATAGTGCCAACGCGGGAATCCCTAACAATAGGCATTCCTCCGCCACAGGCAATAACAAATCAATACTTAGACGCTCTACACCGGGCATCGAGTTTATGGGCTCGCGCCGATTTTTCCCGTCCAACATAAAAACGGGGTAGATGAGGTCGTTCACCGTCAGCACGTGCTCGCACATCAAGCGGCGGGAAAAGTTGTCGCGACGCATCCTTCGCATACGGGCTGACGGAAAACGAGAAAAGGGCAAATTCAATGCAGTCTCCAAAGTTTTTCGGAACTATTTAAAAATAAGATACTCAATGATTGCAGATGGTGTTTCACCGTCTCCCGCTTCTCCTCCCTGAGCGGGATGCCTTAATCCCCTTAAGGCATTTTAGCCCCGACCATTTTTGGCTCGGGGCTTTTTATTATCAGGACTTTATAGAGGTTCTGTGGCTGATTGGACATTCCCGGGTTCGCTGGAAATGCAAGATGGCGCGGTAAGCCAAGCTTCTACGACGCCAGCTGCCTGATCGGCTCCAAGCCGGGATAAACTGGAAAAGAGTTGCACACTGACGGTTGAAAATGACTCGAGTTCCTTTTGTATCCGGCGCAACGTCAAAACCCGCTCACTATTAGACAGCTTATCCGCTTTGGATAAGAGGATATGCACCGGTTTACCGGTGGGGGTAAACCAGTCCAACATGCGTTGATCAAGTGGTGTCAGCGGGTGACGCGCGTCCATAATCAGCACCATACCCACCAGCGGCTCGCGCTCTTGCAGGTAACGTGAGAGCAGGCCCTCCCACTGCGCTTTGATCTCAGGCGGGACTTTCGCATAGCCATAGCCCGGTAGGTCCACCAGGTAAATATCAGGGCCCAGCTCAAAAAAATTGATTAACTGCGTGCGCCCGGGCGTTTTGGACGTGAATGCCAGTCGCTTAACCCGGGTTAACAGATTAAGCGCACTGGACTTTCCGGCATTGGATCGGCCCGCAAACGCAACCTCGCCCCGGCTAAAAGGCAAGTCACGGAGATGGGCGACCGAAGTATAAAAGTGAGCAAGATTGAGCACGGGCTTGGCAGTCATATTAGATGTCGCTAAACTACCCATTTTCCCAAGTTTTGCAAGCTTCAGGAGCTTTTAATGAAATTCGCTTTGATTCAGACCATCATTCTCGCCACCGCTTTGGTGTCGACTTCAGTGTTGGCCAATGAGCCCGCCCCCGCCCCCGTCAGCAAAGGCGACCCTAAAAAAGCGGAAGCGATTGTGAACAAGGTTTGTGCCGGCTGTCATGCGGCCGATGGTAATAGCGTAGTGCCCGCCAACCCTAAACTTGCAGGGCTAAACTACGAATACATCAATAAACAGTTGATGAACTTCAAATCCGGGGAGCGTAAAAGCGCCATTATGTCCGGCATGGTGGCAACCCTCACTCCCGATGATATGAAAAATCTGGCCGCTTATTTCAGTAGCCAGCAAGCTAAAGAGGCTAAAGCCAAAGATCAAGCTTTGGCTTTATTGGGTCAGAAAGTGTTTCGGGGCGGTGTACAGGGGAGCGGCGTCCCTGCCTGCGCATCTTGCCATGGCGCTCAGGGCAAAGGCATTCCCGCGCAGTTTCCACGTCTGGCGGGACAACACACTGACTATATCTACGATCAATTGAATAAATTCCGCACCGGCGAACGTGCCAACGATGGCGCCAAAATGATGCGCACAATTGCGTCAAAAATGACTGACAGTGATATGAAAGCGGTGGCCACGTATATTCAGGGTTTGCGCTAGTCCCGTTTATCAGCTGATAGGTCCATCTTCAACGCTCAGCCATGGGCCTTGAAAGTAAACTAACGCGCTATCTCTAAGTCCATGTAAGGGTGACGACCGTCGCCCTTTTTTATCTTCGCTAATCTGGCTGGTTATATGACGACCCCAAGTCCCACCTCCTTTGGCAGAGCGGTGTTTGAATTGCTGAGCTCGATGCGTTTTGCCATCAGCCTTTTGTCGATATTAGCGATTGCTTCCATCATCGGCACGGTATTGAAGCAAGCCGAGCCGTATAACAATTACATCATCCAATTTGGGCAATACTGGTTTCAGTTTTTTGAAACACTCGGGCTTTACGATGTTTATCATGCCGCCTGGTTTTTAGTCATCCTGACGTTTCTAGTCGCGTCTACCAGCGTTTGCATTTCACGCAATGCGCCCAACTTCATTAGAGAAATGCGGAATTTTCGCGAGCATGTGAGCGAAACTTCACTGTCCGCATTCAAGCACCAACATGAAGCCCCCATTATCCAAGCACCCGAAGTCTTCGCCGCCTCAGCGCAGACTTATTTGCAGGGCCTAGGCTATAAAGTTAAAAATTTACCGCGCGAAAACGGCGTGTTATTGGCCGCCAAAATCGGCAGCGGCAATCGTGTGGGCTATTTATTAGCGCATTCGGCCATCGTACTGATTTGTATTGGCGGGTTATTGGATGGCAATTTAATTTTCAAAGTGCAGCAAATGCTTGGCACCAAAAAAATCGAAACCCGTGATATTCCACAAAGCCAAGTCCCCGCAATATCGCGTTTAAGCCCCACTAACCCTTCATTCCGCGGTAGCGTACAAATCCCCGAAGGGGGCAGCGCCGATGTGGTGTTTTTAAATGTCGCCGATGGTTATCTGGTGCAAGACTTGCCGTTTACCGTGGCATTGAAACAATTTCGCATTGAGCATTACACCACCGGCCAGCCCAAAAACTTTGAAAGCGACTTGGTGTTGTTCGACGCAAACGGAAAAAAAGTTAAAGAAGCGACGATTTCGGTGAATCACCCGTTGGTCTACGATGGCGTAGCGATTTATCAGGCCAGCTTTGCCGATGGCGGCACACGTTTACAACTTAATGGCTGGAACTTGTTGGCCCCGACCGCCACGCCGTTTGAAATGAAAGGCACCGTCCATAACAGCAGCGATCTGCGCAGTGCAAGTGGAAACTACACGGTTGAATTCACCGATTTCCGTCCTTTCAATATCGAAAATCTGGGCAATGGCCCAGCGCCTCAAGACACTATGAGCGTGCTCGGCGGCAATCCCACCGGCAAAGGCAATAAAGACCTGCATAACGTTGGCCCGAGCTTCCAATTCAAGCTGCGTGACGCGCGTGGACAGGCTCGCGAATTCAGCAATTACATGTTGCCACTGCTATTGGAGGGGCGTTGGTACATGATGAGTGGCGTACGCGATACGCCCAATGAGGCTTTCCGTTACTTGCGCATGCCGCTGGATGCAGAGGGAAAACTGGAGTCTTTCATGCGCCTGCGAGGTGCGTTGCTGAATCCTGCGTTACGGCCCGAAATTGCCGCCCGTTTTGCGCACCGTGCGTTGCCTCCCCAAGCGTGGAACACCTCGCTAGAAGACAAGTTAAAACGAAGCGCGGAGCAGGTTTTGGCACTATTTGCGCAGGGGGGCTATCAATCGCTCGGCCAATTCATTGACACACGTGTCCCGGAAAAAGAGCGAGAAAAAGCCGTTAGTACCTACCTCAAAATTCTCGAACTCGCTGGGTTTGAGGCTTGGCAAGTCGCTAATGCGCAAGCGCAACTGCCACCGCCATCGGCAACCGACGCGAGTGGCTGGCTGGTGCGCGATAGCCTCAATAGCATCAGCGACATTTTTGTGTACGGTGCGCCGGTGTATCTGCAGCTGGCTCAATACGAAGAAGTCAAGGCGAGTGGTTTGCAACTGACGCGCTCGCCAGGCCAAAATGTGGTGTACCTGGGTTCAGCATTATTGGTGATGGGCGTATTCTTTATGTTGTTTGTTCAGGAACGTCGTATTTGGTTACGCATCAAACCGGGGTCTGTATTGTTTGCGATGTCGGGGGCCAAACATACGCTGGACTTTGAAAACGAATTCACCCAACACAAGCAAGCGGTCGATACGCTTGCCGCCCAATAAAGGAGGCTTCAAATGGAACTTGCCCTCAATGCCCCGCAACCGCTTTTTAAGCGTCTGTCATGGTTCGACTGGCTCTACGCCGCATTGATCACTGCGGGTGGGCTGTATGCACTGTCGCGTTTTGGCGGCTACATGGATATTTACGAAAAGGGCATTTTGCTGGTCGCGATTCCGGCCCTGAGTATATTTGGCTGGTTTTGGAAACCGGTACGCGTATTAATGCTGGTGGTGACAGCCGTGAGTCTCTTTGCGATGGCTCAGTACCATGCTGACTTGACACGTATGGAGCAGGCTTTTTTTCTGAAATACCTGATTTCCAGTCAGGCCGCGATCATGTGGATGTGTGCGTTGTTTGTACTGGCTACGCTGACTTATTGGGCGGGGCTCTTATCCCGCTCGGCGTTTCTGCTCAAAACGGGCACCGGGCTGACCTGGAGCGCAGTAGCCCTGGGGCTGGTCGGCCTTATGGTGCGGTGGTATGAGTCTTATCTGATCGGCGTGGACGTGGGTCATATCCCTATTTCCAATCTGTATGAAGTATTCGTGCTGTTTTGCCTGATTACTGCGCTCCTGTATTTGTATTACGAAGCGCGCTATCAAAACCGGCAGCTGGGCGCGTTTGCGCTATTGGTAATTTCCGCCGCGGTCGGCTTTATCCTTTGGTATACCTTCGACCGCGAGGCGCAGGGGATCCAGCCCCTGGTGCCTGCGCTTAAATCCTGGTGGATGAAAATTCACGTGCCGGCCAATTTTATTGGTTATGGCTCATTTTCGCTGGCAGCGATGTTGGGCATAGCCTATCTGCTGGTGCGACGCGGGATTCTGGCGACGCGCTTGCCAAGCGCCGAGGTAATCGACGACGTAATGTACAAACTCATCGCGATCGGCTTTGTATTTTTTACCATCGCAACCATTCTGGGCGCGATGTGGGCGGCCGAAGCCTGGGGCGGATACTGGTCGTGGGACCCAAAAGAAACCTGGGCATTAATCGTCTGGCTCAACTATGCAGCCTGGTTGCACATTCGCCTGGTTAAAGGCCTGCGCGGTCCCATGCTGGCGTGGTGGGCGGTAATAGGCTTAGTGGTCACTACTTTTGCGTTCCTGGGCGTGAATATGTTTCTGTCAGGCTTACATTCTTACGGCACTCTATAAACCTCCCTCTGCCGTCACTCGCGGAACCTTACGCTCAACGAGGTCGCTGCCCGATTATTAATGCCCTCCGTTAAGCAGTTTGCCCTGTATTTTTTCATCTCTTTGCTTGCGCTAGGTATCGGGATAGGGGTGGCACGCACGGTGTACTCGCCCGACGCCACAAAAACGCAGGCCCCAGAAGATTTGTGGGCCACACGCTACCTTGATCAGAACGGTAAGCCGCATACATTGGCAGAATGGCGAGGAACCGTGTTGGTACTGAATTTTTGGGCGACCTGGTGTGCACCGTGTCGAGACGAGATTCCTGACTTTATTGCGTTACGCGCGCAATATCGCGCTAAGAATGTAGAGGTAGTAGGCATTGCCATAGACACTGCGGCACCCGTAACCACTTATGTTCAGGAGATGAAAATGTCCTACCCTGTATTGATTGGCGAGGCTAATGCACACGAACTTAGCCGAGCATTAGGCAACACCGCGGGCGCATTGCCCTATACCGTAGTAATAAGCCCCGCGGGTAAAGTGCTGCTGCGGCATTTGGGGCGACTGCCGCGTGCCCAACTTGAAGCCATACTTCGTCAAAGCGCGGGCGCGTAAAATACGCGATGATTGTGACCACAGTAGCGATCTTCGGTCAACATCTAGACAAAACCCTTAGATATACCGCAAACTCCAGAGATGACGATTAAGAAGTCCGGGCGAACTCCAGCCAAAACACGCGTCAACGCGCATCCTACGGTGCTGGTGGTGCATGGCCCCAATTTGAATAGGCTGGGGTCACGCGAGCCCTCGCTATATGGCACGAGCACACTCGATGATATCAACCAGACCTTAACTCGCATGGGCGAAACCGCGGGTGCGTGGATTGAGACTTTTCAGTCTAATCACGAAGGCGCATTGATCGATCGCATCCACCAAGCCGCACGTGACGCCGTCGACTTTATTTTGATCAACCCGGCAGCGTATACCCACACCAGCATCGCATTACGCGACGCGATGGCCGCAGTAGCCATCCCCTTTATCGAAATCCATCTTTCCAATATTTATGCGCGCGAGTCGTTTCGTCACCACTCTTATTTCTCCGACATTGCAGTCGGGGTGGTGTCAGGGCTAGGTGCGCAAGGCTATGAGCTGGCGCTGGAATATGCATTGCGCCACATCAATATTGCGCCCAAACCTGCGCCCCATTGAATAGCCATCTCTGCAATTTTAAGGACCCCAATGGATCTCAGAAAACTAAAAAAGTTGATTGACCTGGTAGAAACCTCAGGCATCGCCGAACTCGAAATCACCGAAGGTGAAGAAAAAGTCCGCATCGCCAAAAGCATTGCGGGCACGCCGATGATGATGTCGCATGCCCCGCAAATGATGGCTCCGCTGCCTGTCCCTGTTGCGCCGGTGCCTGCTGCCATTGCGATTGAAGACGGCATTCCGGAAGGCCATGTCGTGCGTTCACCGATGGTGGGTACGTTTTATCGTGCTGCGGCTCCGGGCGCTAAAGATTTTGTTGAAGTCGGCCAAAGTATTGCGGCGGGAGACACCGTCTGCATCATTGAGGCGATGAAACTGCTGAACGAAATTGAGTCGGATCAAAGTGGGGTGATTAAAGCCATCCTGGTCGAAAATGGTCAGCCGGTTGAATACGGCGAGCCCCTGTTTGTAATTGCCTAAGGGATAAGGAGCTCGGGCAGAAACCAGGCTCTCTGAGTTTCATATCTGATCCCCAATCCTCAAAAAATATGTTTGAAAAAATACTCATCGCAAACCGCGGCGAAATTGCCCTTCGTATCCAGCGCGCCTGTCGCGAAATGGGCATCAAAACGGTCGTGGTGTATTCCGAAGCCGACCGCGAAGCCAAGTATGTGAAGCTCTCCGACGAGTCGGTGTGTATTGGTCCGCCGCCTTCGGCGCAAAGCTATTTGCATGTGCCTTCGATTATTGCCGCGGCGGAGGTGACCGACGCTGAAGCGATTCATCCCGGTTATGGCTTTTTGTCCGAGAACGCCGACTTTGCGGAGCGTGTCGAATCGTCCGGCTTCGCATTCATTGGCCCGCGCCCTGAAAACATCCGTTTGATGGGTGACAAAGTCGCCGCCAAGCAGGCGATGATCGAAGCCAAAGTGCCCTGCGTGCCCGGCTCGGAGGGCGCGCTGTCGGATGACCCCGACGAGATCATCAAAACCGCAGCGCGCGTGGGCTATCCCGTCATCATCAAAGCCGCGGGCGGCGGCGGCGGGCGCGGCATGCGCGTGGTGCATACCGAAGCGGCGCTGTTGAATGCAGTGTCGTTAACCAGCACCGAGGCGCAAAATTTTTTCGGCAATCCCATGGTGTACATGGAAAAGTTTTTGCAAAAGCCGCGTCATATCGAAATTCAGATTCTGGCCGACGAACACGGCAACGCCGTGCATTTAGGCGAGCGCGATTGCTCGATGCAGCGCCGCCATCAGAAAGTGTTGGAAGAAGCCCCAGCACCGGAACTCGACCGCAAACTGCGCGACAAAATCGGCGAACGCTGCGCCGAAGCCTGCCGCAAAATCGGCTATCGCGGCGCGGGCACGTTCGAGTTTTTGTATGAAGACGGCGAGTTTTATTTCATCGAAATGAATACACGCGTGCAGGTTGAGCATCCGGTCACCGAACTGATCACCGGCATCGACATTGTGCAGACGCAAATCCGCGTCGCGCACGGCGAAAAGCTGCCATTCCGGCAAAAAGACATCCAGTTTCGCGGCCACGCGATTGAGTGCCGCATCAACGCCGAGCATCCCTATACCTTCATCCCCAGCCCCGGCAAACTCACCAATTACCACGCGCCCGGCGGGCCTGGCATCCGTGTGGATTCGCATGTTTATCACGGCTATTACGTGCCGCCGCATTACGACTCGATGATCGGCAAAGTCATCGCGTATGGCGACACGCGTGCGCAGGCGATTGCGCGCATGCGCGGCGCGCTGATGGAAATGGTCGTCGAAGGCATCCAGACCAACATCCCGCTGCATCAGGAATTGATGAACGATGCTGCCTTCGTGAAGGGCGCCACCAGCATTCATTACCTTGAACACAAGTTGGCCGCGTCCGAGGATAAAAAACAGAAGACAGAAGACAGTGCCTGACGCGGCGAAGCAGCATTTTCTTTCTGCCCTCTGTTATCCGTCATCTACCCGCTGAACCATGCCCTGGCAATCCGTCCGCATTCTGGTTGATTCGAAAGACGCCGAACCGCTGTCTGATGCACTGATGGAAGTCGGCGCGTTGTCGGTCTCGCTGGAAGACGCGGACGCGGGCACCGAGGATGAGACGCCGCTATTTGGCGAGCCGGACTATCCCAGCGCAGAGTTATGGCAGCGCAGCATTGCTGTCGTTCTATTGGATGAGCAAGCAAATGTCGCCGCAATACTCGCCGCCGCAGCGGCGCTGGCTAAGCTCCCTGTTCCCACCCAATATCAGGTCGAGACTGTGGCGGACCAGGATTGGGTGCGCCTCACGCAATCGCAGTTCGACCCCATCTCCATTTCCCCGCGCTTGCGGATCGTGCCGACTTGGCATGCCGCGCCGGATGCCGCGGCCATCAACTTGAAGCTAGATCCCGGACTCGCCTTTGGCACCGGCAGCCACCCCACAACACGACTTTGCCTGCGCTGGCTGGATGAAAACATTCATGGCGGCGAGACCGTGCTCGACTACGGCTGCGGCTCTGGCATCCTCGCCATCGCGGCGGCCAAGCTCGGCGCAGGCGCGGTCGATGGGGTCGATGTCGATCCGCAAGCGGTCACTGCGTCCAACGACAATGCTGCCTTGAATGCGGTCCGCGCCCGCTTCTGTTTGCCGGACGCGCTGGCCGAGGCACAATATTACATGGTCGTCGCCAACATTCTCACCAATCCGCTGAAAGCTATGGCCCCTATGTTAGCCGGGCGGGTACGAGTGGGCGGACAACTGGTGCTCTCGGGCATTCTTGTGGCTCAGGCGCAAGGCGTAATGGACATTTACGCCGAATGGTTTGCATTTGAATTACCTACAGCCGACGAAGGCTGGGTGCGACTGGTGGGCATCCGGCAATGAAATTCCGTACTACCTGTTCCCATTGTGACAGCGTGCTGCGCCTCACCGCGGAGCAGTTGGATGCTGCGCAAGGCTGGGCGCAATGCGGCGTATGCGGTGTGGCCTTCAATATGCGTACGGCACTTACGGATGCAAATGGCGACCCGCTGCCGTTGGAGATAGAAACGCCCATCGAGCTAACTTCGCCCACCCTCGAAACGGCAATCGAACCACTGCCTGCCAATGCCACTCAGCCCGAAAGCCCTAACGATAATCAGCAGTCTGTTGGGCTCCTCCCGTCCGACCTTATTACCGGCTCCGGCGCTCAAACTGTGACTCAATTGGCGGGGATAGAAAACCGCACCTCCACTCCCGACCTCACTTCCATCATCCTGATTGACCCCGATGCAGAAGTGACCGATGACTATGGACCCCTGCCTAGCTTTCCGGCACCAAGCTCGGACGAAAGCGCATCCAACGACGCTACCTCGATTTATGGCCCTACCTACATTGCAACTTCGGTCGCAAAATCGAAGTCGGGCAAACAAGTTTCCGCTTCAGGCATGCGTGTCGAACCGCAAAAAAAGGCCACCACAGCGGAACGCCCGCGCACACGCCACGGCTACGGCCTGTGGATACTGGCAAGTGGGATCCTGGTACTGCTATTGGGGTTACAACTAGCCTATTTTTTGCACGATACCATCGCTAGCCAAATCCCGGCGACGCGTCCGTGGTTCGAGGCCGGGTGCGCCCACTTGGGCTGCAACTTGAGCCTGCCCAAAGACGCAGCGCTAATCCAGATTATCGGTTCCGACTTGCAAGCCGAGCCCGCTGGCCCCGGCCACCTTAAGCTTAAACTCACGCTGGGAAACCGCGCTCCATATGCACAAGCGTGGCCGGTGCTGGTGCTGACGCTAACCGACCAAAAAGATCAGCCGCAAGCCCGCCGTAGCTTCGCGCCGAGCGAGTATTTAGCTGACCAGAAACTACTCGCGGCAGGCATCCCCGCACAGAGCGAACATTTGCTTTCACTGCCGCTAGAAGTGCGCAATCTCACGCTTGTAGGGTATCGGCTCGAAGTAGCGTATTAACAGCCGCCTAATCGACTTTTGAATTGCTCACCGCGCCATCACCCAAATTGCCCGGCTCCGGCTTCTCCGGTATAGTCACGCCTCCCATTGCGGGAGAGCGCACAGCGGCTTGATCTACCAATGCCTGTGCCACCGAAGGCGTAAACCACCCGGAATCGCTCAGGTATAAAGGACCGCAGTGGATGAACACTCTGGAGAGCGTGGCGCCTGGTAAATAACTGCCAGCGAGACACCACCGAAGGGGCAGCAGCCGCAAGGCTGTAATCTCTCAGGTACCAAGGACAGAGGGGTGATGCGCATAGGCGTTTCACCCTTTTTTTGTTTCTGGAATCTCATGTCTATACAAAGTCCGCTCAAGCAAACCCCGTTGAATGCACTGCACCGCGAACTCGGCGCAAAAATGGTCGATTTCGGCGGCTGGGATATGCCGGTTAATTACGGCTCGCAAATCGAGGAGCATCACGCGGTACGACGCAACTGCGGGCTATTCGATGTCTCGCATATGCTCCCGGTCGATTTTAAAGGCGCAGGCGTGCGCGATTTTCTGCGCGGCCTGGTGGCCAATAACGTCGACAAACTGCAAACGCCGGGCAAGGCTTTGTATTCGTGCATGTTGAACGAAACCGGCGGCGTGATCGACGACCTGATTATTTATTTCATGGACGAAAACTGGTTTCGCATCGTGGTGAACGCAGGGACGGCGGATAAAGACATTGCGTGGATGTCGGCCCAGCGCGACAAGACCGCCTCAGGGATCGAGATCACGCCGCGCCGCGACCTCGCAATGATTGCGGTGCAAGGCCCTAACGCCGCCGCCAAATTGTGGAATGCGTTACCCGGCAGCCAGGCGCTCACAGAAACCTTAAAGCCCTTTAACGCCGTCGTCGTCGGCCAGATGTTTGTCGCGCGCACCGGTTACACCGGCGAAGAGGGATTTGAAATCATGATGCCCGCCAAGGCTGCGCCATTTTTCTGGAAGGCTTTGGTGGATGAGGGCGCGGTGTCTTGCGGCTTGGGCGCGCGCGATACGCTGCGCCTGGAAGCGGGCATGAACCTATATGGGCAGGACATGGACGAGACGCAAAGCCCGCTCGAATCCGGCTTGGCGTGGACCGTGGACCTGAAAAGCGAGCGCGACTTTATTGGCAAGGCAGCATTGCAATCGCGCGATATCAATTTCCAAATGGTCGGGCTGATTCTGCAAGACAAAGGCGTGCTGCGCAGCCATCAAAAAGTTTTCACTAAACACGGCGAAGGCGAGATTACTTCCGGCAGCTTTTCGCCTACGCTACAGCAGTCGATCGCACTCGCGCGCGTGCCGCTCGGCATTGCGCCCGGCGAAACGGTTGAAGTTGAAATTCGCGACAAACGCCTGACCGCCAAAGTGACGAAATATCCGTTTGTTCGGAACGGCAAATCCCTAATTGAAGAGGCTAGTAACTAGGGACCGGGGTCATTCTAAACCTGTGCCCAGACCCATCCCAAGTCCCACTCCTAACTCCCAAAAAGGAAATTCATGAACATCCCCGCCGATCTTAAATACACTCCCAGCCACGAATGGATACGCGTCGAAGCCGACGGCACGCTCACTGTCGGCATCACCCACCACGCGCAGGATTTGCTCGGCGACATGGTATTCATCGAGGCGCCCGCCGCGGGCCGCACGCTGACTAAAGGCGAAGAATGCGCGGTGGTCGAATCGGTGAAAGCAGCAAGCGATGTCTACGCGCCCGTTGCGGGCGAAGTCACTGCAGCCAACAGCGCAGTCGAATCCAGCCCCGAAACGATCAACCAGGACGCGTATGCAGCGTGGATGTTCAAGATGAAACCTGCCAATGCGGCTGACGTGAACAGCCTGCTCGATGCCACCGCATATCAAAAACTGGTGGAAGCCGAAGCGCATTAATTTCTTGATGCTTGCGAATCAAGCTCACCCAAACCGACCTAATCATGCCCTTCATTCCCCACACCGCCACCGACGTCTCCACCATGCTCGCCGCCATTGGCGCGGGCAGCATTGAAGACCTGTTCGACGAAATCCCGCCCGCGCTGAAAACCGGCAAGCTCAAAGACGTGCCCGACGGCCTGCCCGAAATGGCGGTCGCGCGGCTGATGCAGGAGCGCGCCGCGCAGGACGGCTTCTGGT
>JAYWDZ010000375.1:0-3122 GCA_043779595.1 Nitrosomonadales bacterium | reverse complement strand
GCAACAGCCGATCCACAAGCCAGGGTTGGTCGCTTTCTTTGCCGGGAGTGAGCTTGGCGTCCATTTGCTGAAACGCGATTTCCAGTTCGTACAAATTGTCGTCGCGCGCTTCGTCCACGCGCGGCGCTTGGCTCGTCGGCCCGATGAATTGCCCGGAAAAGAGATACGACATCGCCGGGTGCTGCTGCCAATAGGCGATCAGGCTTTTCAGCAAGTCCGGTCGGCGCAGGAAGGGGCTGTCCGCCGCAGTAGCGCCCCCCAGCGTGACGTGGTTGCCGCCGCCGGTGCCGGTGTGGCGACCATCAAGCATGAATTTTTCGCTGCCGAGCCGGGTCTGGCGGGCGTCTTCATACAGGGTTTCGGTACGATCCACCAGGGTCGGCCAGTCGGCAGCGGGGTGAATGTTGACCTCGATCACACCGGGGTCGGGCGTGACCGACAGCGACAACAAACGCGGGTCGCGCGGCGGCGCGTAGCCTTCCAGCCGGATCGGCTGGGTCAGCGCGGCGGCGCAGTGTTCCAGCGCACTGACCAGCGCCAGCCAGGCTTCCAGCGTGGTGATGGGCGGCATGCCCACATACAAAATGCCGGCGCGCACCTGCATGGCCAGCGCGGTGTGGATGACTTCGCGCGCACTCGGCGTCTCGTCGATGAGCGCATCGCTAGCGGGTTTGGTGGCGGGCGGATGGTCCGGCAACGGCGCCCGTTCGGCAAAAGGATCGGGTGGTAAATCGAGTTCAAAATCTTCCGGCGCAAGCCACGGCAAACTGTCTAACGGCAGCCGGTAACCCAGCGCGGAATCGCCCGGGATCAGATACAAGCGATCCTGCCGCAGCGGCCAGCGGCTGGAACGCCACGGCGGGGAGGCTGCCGTCCCCGCTTTGAGCGGCAGCACATAGCTCACCACCTCAGCCAAGCCGTGGCGCAACTGTTTGGCCAGGCGGTGGCGTGCGTCGGGCTTACTAAGGTCGATGGCGTGCGGGTCGAGGTTGGCGGGCAAGCGGCTCTCTAAATCCAGCGCCTGCCACGGGTCTTCATACGCGGCGATCAGGTACCCGGGATTAAGCCCCAACTGCTGCGCAAGCTGGGTCGCAAAGCGCTTTAACGTGTCTACGCTGATGGGCGCGCTGGCTTCGGCGAGCAGCGCCGGGTTGTGCCACAGCGGCATGCCGTCTGCGCGCCAGTAAGCGGTCAGTGCCCAGCGCGGCAGCGGTTCGCCGGGATACCATTTGCCCTGACCGAAATGCAGCACGCCGCCGCGCGTAAAGCGCGTTTGCAGGCGCCGGATTAGCGCATTCGCCAGGGTTAACTTTTCGTCACCCAGCGCGGCGATATTCCATTCCGCGCCGTCCATATTGTCGATGGAGACAAAGGTCGGCTCGCCGCCTTGCGTCAGGCGCACATCGCCGTGTTGCAACTCGGCGTCGATCTGCAAGCCCAGCGTATGGGCTGCCTGCCACTGCGCGTCGGTGTAGGGCTTGGTCACGCGCGGGTCTTCATGAATCCGCGTGACGGTCATCGTCACGTCGAGGCGCGATTCGCAAATCCCGGTGAGGCCATTGATCGGCGCAGCAGAAGCCGGTTGCGCAGTGGCGGCGAGCGGGATATGCCCTTCTCCAGCGAGCAACCCCGAGGTCGCGTCGAGCCCCACCCAGCCCGCGCCCGGGATATACGCTTCGCACCAGGCGTGCAGGTCGGTGAAATCGGCGGCGGGGCCAGCGGGGCCTTCGAGCGGTTTTTCGTCGGCGGCGAGCTGGATCAGATAACCCGACACAAAGCGGGCGGCAATGCCCAGATGGCGCAAGACCTGTACCAGCAACCAAGCGCTGTCGCGACACGAACCCGAGCCCAGGCTCAAGGTTTGCTCGCAGCTTTGTACGCCCGGCTCCATACGGATCAGATAGGCCACACTGTGCTGGATGCGTTGATTGATATACACCAGAAAGTTGGCAATGCCCATATTGGGCGTCAAGGACGTGCGGAAATCGCCCAGCCATAGACTCAGTGCAGGCCCTGCAAACTCGGTCTGCAGAAACGGCGCAAGTTCGGCTTTCAGCTCGGAGGGATAGTGAAAGGGAAAATGCTCCGCCCACGGCTCGACAAAAAAATCGAAAGGGTTGATCACGGTCATGTCCGCGATCAGGTCCACCGTCACTTCGAGCTCGCGGGTCGGCTCGGGGAAGGTGAGGCGGGCGACAAAATTGCCGTAGGCGTCCTGTTGCCAGTGAATAAAGTGTTGGGCTGGCTGTAGTTTTAGTGAATAGGCCGAGATGGGGGTGCGGTTGTGGGCGGCAGGTTTGAGCCGGATTTCATGCGGATAGACCATGACCGGACGATCGAAAAGGTAATGGCTGTGGTGATGCAGCGCAACGCGTATGGTCATATCAGCAAGAAGGGTTAGACCGAAAGTCGAGACTGTCTTGCGTGGTTTCCCAGTCGGGGTCGGGCAGCGAGGCGAATACGCCGCGCAGACCTTCGCTCCAGCGCCGACTGATCTGCGAAAAATAAATATCGCTGTCGGTGATGTGATGCACACGATCGAGGTGTAGGCTGTCGTGGCTATAGCACGCCAAGTCAATCGGCAGGCCCACCGAAATGTTGCTGCGCATCGTCGAGTCGAACGAAACCAGCACACACTTGATCGCATCCATCAGCGGCGTTTCCGCATGGATCACGCGATCGATGATGGGTTTGCCGTACTTGGTTTCACCGATCTGGAAGTAAGGCGTTTCTTCGGTGGCCTCGATAAAATTACCTTCGTCATACATCATGAACAGGCGCGGCGGCTCGCCTTGAACCTGACCGCCGATAATAAAATTCGCCCCTACCTTGACATTGCCTTCCAGCAAATAAGGACCGTCACGATCGCGCACCTCGCGCAGGCAATCCCCTAATAGCTTGGCCACGTCGAACATGGATTCGGCATTCCACACATTGGGTAAACCGCTGTCCCGCCCGCGCTGCTCCAGCAGATTGGCGGCGCTCTGGGTGATGGATAAATTTCCCGAACTGAGAATGACGACGGCACGGTCATCGTTACGCACAAAACTGCGCATTTTTTTGAAACAGGCGATTTGGTCTACCCCGGCGTTGGTACGGGAATCCGAGGCAAACACCAACCC
>JAYWDZ010000374.1:0-3126 GCA_043779595.1 Nitrosomonadales bacterium | reverse complement strand
TCGTACAGCGGCTGGCCGAAGTAGGCATAGGTGTCGCGCGATTCTTCGCGCAACGGGGTGGCGGTCAGGCCCAGCTGGAAGGCGGGCGCAAACCACTTCAGTATCTCGCGCCAGGTTGAATCGGCGCGGCTGGAACCACGATGACACTCGTCGATGATGATGAGGTCAAAATAGTCCGGTGAATACTCCTTGTACAAGCCGGGGCGGCGCTCGTCTTCGGCGATGGACTGGTAAGTGGAGAAGTAAATCTCGCGGCCTTTGACCGCATCGCCGTTTTCGATTTTCCATCGGGCATCGCCAAAGATGGCAAAAGTTTTGTCCTTCGGATCATCAACCAGAATATTGCGGTCGGCCAGAAACAGCACGCGTGTCTTGCGCGTCGGGTCGGCGTCTTTGTTCCAGCCGGAATGCCACAGTTTCCAGACAATGTGAAAGGCGGTGAGTGTTTTGCCGGTGCCGGTGGCCATGGTCAGCAAAATGCGTTTTTGCTCCAACAGGATTGCCTCCACCGTGCGGTTGATGGCGATCTCCTGATAGTAGTGCGGGGGCTTGCCGGTGCTGTGATCTAGCGATTGAAGCAAAGTTTTGCCCGTATCGCGGCTGGCCAGCGGTGTGCCCGCAGTTTGCCTGCGCCATAGCTCATCGGGTGCGGGGTAGTAATCGATCTTGCTTTCGATACCGGTCAAAAAATCGAATTCGATAATTTCCCGGCCATTGGTGGCGTAGGCAAATTTTAGGCCGAGAATTTCGGCGTAGTCCTTGGCCTGCTGCAAGCCGTCGCCTGCGGGTGTTTTGTAGGGCTTGGCTTCCACTACCGCCAACGTGAGATCACGGCGGTAGCGCAGCAGATAGTCGGCGCGTTTGCCTTCACGCCGCTTGGCGCTGCGCCCCGAGAGCACGATGCGGCCCTTGGTAAAGCTGCGCTGCTCGGCGATCTCGAACGGCGCATCGCCCCAACCGGCGGCTTGTATGGCAGGTGTTACGAACTCACGGCAAGTATCGGCTTCGCTGAACTCGAACAGGTTGGGTGCGTTACCGAGCGTCATTGTTTTTTGTGATGCTTAAGCTTGCATCCCAAAAGTCGCGCAATAGGGTAATGAAGGCCCTATACCCCACGCTGATTGATCGGCACGAACTCGCGACGTTTGGCGCCAATATAAAGCTGACGTGGCCGCCCGATTTTATGTGCGGGGTCGGACAGCATTTCATTCCATTGCGCGACCCAACCTGCGGTGCGGGCCAGCGCAAATATCGCGGTAAACATGCTGGTAGGAATCCCCAGCGCGCGGAAAATAATGCCGGAATAAAAATCGACATTGGGGTAAAGTTTTTTAGCGATGAAGTAATCGTCTTCGAGCGCGATGCGTTCGAGTTCCATCGCGATTTTGAATTGCGGATCGTCCCGCAAATCGAGTTCGTCGAGTACTTCGTAGCAGGTTTCTCGAATGATGCGCGCACGCGGATCCATGCTCTTGTATATGCGATGTCCGAAGCCCATCAGCCGAAAAGAATCCGATTTATCCTTGGCGCGTTTGATGAAATCGGGGATGCGTGAAATGTCGCCGATATCGCCCAGCATTTGCAGTACGGCCTCATTGGCCCCGCCGTGTAACGGGCCCCAGAGCGAGGCCATCCCGCCTGCAATGCAGGCATAGGGATTGGCGCCACTAGAACCCGCCAGGCGCACGGTGGAGGTCGACGCATTTTGCTCGTGGTCGGCGTGCAGTATAAAAATTCGATCCAGCGCACGCGCGAGTACCGGGTTGGGTTCATACGGCTCGCATGGTGTGGAGAACATCATGTGCAGAAAATTTTCTGCATAGCTCAAGCGGTTTTGCGGATAGGTGAAGGGCTGGCCCTCATTGTATTTATACGACCACGCCGCTACGGTGGGCGTTTTGGCGAGCAGCCGGTGCGCGACGATTTCGCGCTGACCGGGGTCAAAAATATTCATGTCTTCGTGATAAAACGCTGACATCGCACCGGTCACGCCAATCATCACCGCCATCGGATGCGCATCCCGGCGAAAGCCGCGAAACACATTCGTCATCTGGTCGTGCAGCATGCTGTGGTGCGTGATCGACTGTTGAAATACCGTTTTTTGCTGCGCAGTAGGGAGCTCACCGTGCAGCAGCAAGTAGCTCACTTCCATAAAGTCAGACTGATAAGCCAGCTCTTCGATGGGGTAACCGCGGTGATATAACAAGCCCGCTTCGCCGTCGATATAAGTGATGGCCGAGGTGCAGCTTGAGGTTGCGACGAAGCCTGGATCGTGGGTGAAATAGCCGTGTCCGCCGAGCGTGCACAGGTCGATCACCGGTTTGCCATAAGTGCCTTCACGCACGGGCAATTCAAACGATGGGCTGCCATCGCTAAAGTTAAGGGTGACTGTTTTGCTCATTGCGATGGATCTCGGTCGTGTTTAGTCGATAAGTTTGAATGCGCTGGATGAGGGCTTGCACATCCACGTTATCTGCCTGCGCCAAGCCTTGCAGCATATCCATGATCTGCATATCCGGCATCGCAAGCAAGCGCTCGAATGCACTCCGTTCATCCGGCCTAAGTGTAGCGCGGCTGGTGGCTAGAAAGCCACCCAGCCACAGATCCAGCTCCAGTAAGCCGCGACGACAGCGCCAGGTTAAGCGCTCGGTTTGGGCATCACATTGACCCCCGCGCCCGCACGCGGGTAAGGGCTTGGGTGAGGGTAGATCAGACACGTCGCTTGACCAACAGCGATCTTATTTGTCCGATGGCCGCAGCGGGGTTCAATCCTTTAGGGCAGGCATCCACGCAATTCAATACTCCGCGGCAACGATAGAGCCGGTAGGGGTCTTCCAGATTATCCAGTCGCGCGCTGGTGGCTTCGTCGCGCGAATCATTGATAAACCGATACGCCTGCAACAACCCCGCCGGCCCGACGAAAGTATCGGGATTCCACCAAAACGACGGACATGAGGTGGTGCAGCACGCGCACAGAATGCATTCGTATAAACCATCGATCTGCGCGCGCTCGGCCGGACTTTGCAAGCGCTCGACTTCCGGCTCCGGGTCGTCGTTGATGAGCCAGGGCTTGATCGAGCGGTATTGTTTGTAGAACGGCTCCATGTCCACGATCAGATCGCGTAT
>JAYWDZ010000373.1:0-3130 GCA_043779595.1 Nitrosomonadales bacterium | reverse complement strand
TACAAACGTAAGTACCTCGCATAGCCCTAACCCGGCGCTCAACCTCGCTCCCTTCGGTCGCTGGACGGCGCTAAAGCGCCGCCGGTTAGCTCTACGTTAGGCATCTATGGCTGCGGCAGATCTGATCACCAAAATTGGAGTCCGCTCAATTCTGTTGCAAGCCGGGTTTTTGGTTCTTGGCGTAGCTACCGAGGCCATTAAGTTAGGCTTTGGCCCAGTGTTTATGGCGTTATTGTTTTTCTCGCTATTGGCCGGTTTGGTTTCATTTATTTCTGGTTTCGCGGTTGCGCTATTAACTCGTCGCGTAAAACCTCTCGGGTTTCCAGCTGCATCATTAGTATTCGCACTCCTTGCCGCGCTTATCATTTTTCCCCACATAGGGTTTGGTGTATGAAAATGCCTAACACTGCGGTCAAGCGGGACGCGCTAAAGCGCGCCCCTTACCTTGAACGTTAGAGATACAAATCGGGAGGAGCCGCGATGAAAGATATGCTTGGTAGTGCAGCCATTTTCGTGTTTGGAGCAGCTTTGTTTCTGCTCTACATCTTCGGAATGTACAAGATTGTTGCTGATGACCACCGATACACCACAAAAGACGTTGCTATTGGCCTGATCGTTTTCCCCTACCCATGGTGGGTTGGCGGAAAAGAAGTCTATCGTATTGCAACCACAACATCAGAAGATCGTGGGCTTGAGGAGAAATGCTTAGACGCAACCGAGGCGCTTGGGCTAAAGCAAAAATCTCGTCTCCGTTTTTGTGAATGCATGGTTGAGACGAGAAATGAAGATCAATGTCGGCAAAAGATTTTCTCAAAATAAACATGATCTCTAACCCGGCGTTCGAGCGGGACGCCGCAAAAGCGCGGCGCCCCTCAACTTTACGTTAGACATCAAGGAAAGCTGAGTGAGCGACCTATATAGCCCTTTTCCGAAGCAACAGTTGTTTGCCATCGGTACGCAAGTTCTGGTATCCGCGACCTGCGGCGGCTGGCGTGATGATTCTCATGGCGTTATCTCCAGCGTTCCGGAGCCAGTTAAAACAGTGCAAGGTGAAGACTATTTCTACTGGGTACAGTTCGATACTCCGCAGCATGACCTGAGCAACGATGGTCCGTACCGCAAAGCTCAAATACTTAGCTGCTGCCTCACAAATGCTGTCTAACCCGGCGCTCAACCTCGCTCCCTTCGGTCGCTGGACGCTTCGCCGAAAAGCGGCGCAGCGCCGGTTAGCTCTACGTTAGCCCTATGAAAAAATTTCTCGCTCTCATCTTTTCTATTGTTCTTGGTCTCGCATTACCAATGGCTGGCGTCGAGCTATTTGGGTACCTTGCTGCCCATTCTCCGTTGCCATCGTATATGGAAGCCCACTATCCGAATCTCGTTGTTTACGGGTCAATGGTACTAGGTTGGATTCCATTTGTGGTTCTCTCCGCGCTCACTTTTGGTTTGATGTTTCCAAAACCCGTTTGGCTCTTCTCCGGTGTTGCCGCTTTAACGACCACACTATTTTATTTCGCGCCATCTTCATCTGAGATTCTTTCATTGCCCCACGCCCTGGTGGCACTCGTTCTTGGGTGGCTTGTTGTGCCCCTTAGCCTGGCCTTTACACGGCTAACCCGGCGCCCAACCTCGCTCCCTTTGGTCGCTGGACGGCGCTGAAGCGCCGCCGGTTAGCTCAACGTTAGCCATCAAATGCCACCATGACACGTGAAGACGATAAGTACACCCAGTTCGTACCCCACCCTCGCTATGGACAACGGCCTAGGCTTACTGGCCTCAATCCGGAGACGGACTACGGCGGCAGCACATTTCTTCATTGGCACTCTCCCGCGGGCACTCGAGTCGAAAACACGGCCATCCCGGCAGACCTTTCCAAGCAAACCCCATCCACGATTCCAGTCACTCACTACTTCGACTCCATTCGTGAGTGTCGTGATTGCGGTAGGCCATTCATTTTCTTTGCACAGGAACAAAAGTACTGGTATGAAGAATTGGATTTCGGTCTCGACTCTGATTGCAGTAGGTGCGTACCTTGTCGAAAGAAGCAGCAAGACATCGGGCGCAAGCAAGAGCGATATGAAGAGCTTTTCCACGTGGCGAACAGAACGCCCAGCGAAAGGTTAGAGATGGCTGAATGTTGCTTGTCGCTCATTGAGTCCTCTGTGTTTCATCGGCGCAAGACTGAACAGGTCCGCATGCTGCTTAAGGGAATTCTGGATGAAGTCGCTAGTTCTAAGCAGGCAAGTTTTCGGGCCTTATGGGCGCGTCTACTCGCGTTGGAAGCACGGTGATGGCTAACACTGCATTCGAGAGGGACGCGCCAAAAGCGGCGCGCCCCTCAATTTGAACGTTATGCATTGCTTGGAAGGAATCGCCGTGATTCTTGATCTGCTAGAAAGATTTCAGACATCACTCGTTGGAGCGCTTGGGTTCACTGGCGTCATCATCACGATGGTTGCAAACGCCAAGATCCAAAGAAACCTTCAATCTGCACAACGACAGCACCAAGTTCAATCACTTCGGACAGCGCTACTGGTCGAGCTCAAAGAGAATGTGCAGATGTACCAAAACCGCATTAGCGATTTCTCGAAGACGGATGAAAAACAACACGCGTTTTTGCCGAGTAAGGTCACAAACAATATTTATCAGTCTTCGCTTTCCGATGTCGGTCTCCTTCCCGCCAATGAGGTCGAGTCAGTGCTTCGCGCATACTTGTTGCTTGAGGAGATGCCGTATCGGTTACGTTTAGTCGTCGGAACCAACAATGTAGGAGGATACAACGACGAATTCATCAGGATTGACGCGAACAAATGTGATGACGTAAAGAAAATACATGAGGCACTGCTACCTACAATCCGAGAAGCTGTTGCTGCTCTGGAGGGCAATGCATAACCCGGCATTCGAGCGGGACTCGCCAGAAGCGGGCGAGCCCCTCAATTTAACGTTAGAGAGCAAAAGACATGGCACTCGACGCAATCGCTGAAATCGCTTTCCGTGTTGTCGGGCAATTCGTTATCGAGGTTTTGTTTGTCGGCATTTTCTATTGGCCGGGGTGGCTAATTCTTCGCGTAATTACCATTGGCCGTTATCCACCACAGCAGTCACAGCCGCACAGTCGCGAGTTTGTGGC
>JAYWDZ010000372.1:0-7763 GCA_043779595.1 Nitrosomonadales bacterium | reverse complement strand
TTCAGTGGTTTAAAGTTGCCGAGGCAGCGTATTCGAATTTCAATTACTACGTGAAGTGATAGCGCGCTCAGGCTTCCACGACTTCGAAGTCATGTGTGATCTCGGCGACCTTGCCCAACATAATCGAAGCCGAGCAGTATTTATCAGCAGACAGGCTCACCGCCTGGGCCACCCGCTTTGGATCAAGCGCTTTGCCTGTAACAATGAAATGCACATGAATTTTGGTGAAGACCTTGGGGTCGGTATCCGCGCGCGTGGCGTCGATTTCGGCTACGCAATCACGTATGTCGAGTCGCCCTCTGCGCAGAATATGCACCACGTCAAATGCTGAGCAACCGCCCAAGCCGAGTAGCAACATCTCCATCGGGCGCGCGCCGAGATTTTTCCCGCCAGAGTCGGGGGGGCCATCCATCACGACCGCATGTCCACTTTCGGTATGGCCGACAAAGCTGACGCCCTCGATCAATTTAACGCGTGCTTTCATTTATTTTCCCAGTTGATTACGGATGCGATACCACAGAATACCCAGCCATTCGTGCAGCGCATAGGTACTGTCGCCTAGGCCGGGCGCGCTGGGGAGCAGGCTCAGCGGCGAATCGATCCGGGTATCCGAAAAATCAATCCCGGCCGGGATGACGCGCAAGCCCTGTTGTTCGAATTCGGGTACCGCCCGGCGCAAATGCCAGACGTGACTCACTAAAAATATGCGCCTGATGCCTGCTTTTTTCAGGATAGGCGCAGAAAGCCGGGCGTTATCCCAAGTCGTGAGCGAGGCGTCTTCGACCCATCGCACTGGAGTGTGCATCTCTACAGTTAATGCGTCGCGCATCAGCGCACCTTCGGTCAGCACGCCGCCACTGGGCATGCCCCCTGTCACCAGAACAGGCAATTGCGTAACGCTATGCAGTCGCGCGGCATAACGCGCACGTTCATAAGAGAAGCTATTCAGCGTATCGCCTCCATATTCAGCCGCGCTGGTACGCTTGCCACCAGCAAGGATGACAATCGCATCGGCTTGCGGTGGAGCATGCAAATCGATGGGGCCCGCGACCTCCAGGCTTTTCTTCAACACGTCACCCATCCATGGCGTAGACAATACATACAAAACAGAAGCCGAGAAGAAGATTAGCAACATCGACAGGCGTGGTTTTGCGCGGTGGAGGGCGAGTGCTAGTAACAGCAAAAGCACCAACGAAAAGGGTGGCAGTAGCGCCCTTGCAAAGATATTGGTGAGTAGCCAATTGGACATGGAGGGTATTGTATTCGACGGCTGGGGTGAACTCCATGTAGTGTTTGACACTCGGCGGGATGAGCGGGTAAAATGCCCGGCTTTCCGAGACACTCCCTCAGTACTGAGGCTGGATTAATGAAAACCTTTTCCGCTAAATCTCATGAGGTCAAGCACGACTGGTTCGTGGTTGACGCTGACAACAAAGTGCTGGGACGTTTAGCGTCCGAGATTGCACGCCGCTTGCGTGGCAAGCATAAACCTATCTATACGCCGCACGTCGATACCGGCGACTATATTGTCGTCGTCAATGCGGGCAAGATGCGCGTGACTGGCAACAAGGCGCTGGACAAAATTTACTACACGCACACTGGTTACCCCGGTGGTATTAAGGAGACCAACTTCGGCAAAATGCAGGAGCGTTTCCCTGGTCGCGCGCTGGAAAAAGCGGTCAAGGGCATGCTGCCCAAAGGCCCGCTCGGTTATGCCATGATCAAGAAAATGAAAATCTACGCGGGTGCAGACCATCCGCACGAGGCGCAGCAACCGCAGCCTCTTGTCATTAACGGATAAGGTTACACTATGATCGGTAATTACAATTACGGTACGGGGCGTCGCAAATCATCGGTTGCCCGCGTATTTCTCAAGGCAGGCAGCGGCAAGATTGTCGTCAATGACAAGCCGGTGGACGAATATTTCTCACGCGAAACCGGCCGCATGATCGTGCGTCAGCCGCTGGTACTGACCGACAATATTGGCAAGTACGACATCATGGTTAACGTCGCTGGTGGTGGTGAGTCTGGCCAAGCTGGTGCGGTGCGCCATGGCATTACCCGCGCGTTAATTGATCTGGACGCGGGTATGAAACCGGTGCTGAAGCAAGCGGGCCTGGTGACGCGCGATGCGCGCGAAGTTGAACGTAAAAAAGTCGGCTTCCACAAGGCGCGTCGGCGCAAGCAATTCTCCAAGCGTTAAGCGCTGGATTGCAAAAAGCCGCCGCGAGGCGGCTTTTTTTATGGCGCGCATTTTGGCGGTCGCGTTAAAATTGCATCCATCAATCAACAGGAAATAACATGATTAAAGTCGGGATCGTAGGCGGAACGGGTTATACCGGCGTCGAGCTATTGCGCCTGCTCGCGCGTCATCCGCAGGTTGAATTGCACGCGATCACTTCGCGCAAGGAAGCGGGCATGGCGGTGGCCGAAATGTTTCCCAATCTACGTGGACATGTTGGCCTTAAATTCGTCGAGCCTGAAGTCGCAGGCCTGGAGCAATGCGACGTGGTGTTCTTCGCGACGCCGAATGGCATCGCGATGCAGCAGGCGCGCGCATTGCTCGACGCGGGCGTGAAAGTGATCGATCTGGCGGCAGATTTTCGTATCAAGGATGTCCCAGTGTGGGAGCAGTGGTACAAGATGAAACACGCCTGCCCGGACCTGGTGGCGGAAGCAGTCTATGGCCTGCCCGAAATCAACCGCGCGGCGATCAAAGGCGCGCGCCTGATCGCCAATCCCGGCTGCTATCCCACCGCAGTGCAATTGGGTTTTCTGCCCTTGCTGGAATCAGGCGTAGTGGATACCCGCTTTTTGATCGCCGACGCCAAATCCGGCGTGTCGGGCGCCGGGCGCAAGGCCGAAATCGCTACGTTGTTTGCGGAAGCGTCCGATAACTTTAAAGCTTACGCGGTGAGCGGGCATCGCCACTGGCCCGAGATCAAGCAGGGTCTGGAGCAGTTTGCGGGCAAGCCAGTCGGTTTTACCTTTGTGCCGCATTTGCTGCCGCTGATACGCGGCATCCACGCCACGCTCTATGCGAAAGTCAGCGCGGATATCGACCTGCAAAGCCTGTTCGAGAAGCGCTATGCGAACGAGCCTTTTGTCGATGTGCTGCCCGCGGGCGCGCACCCGGAAACGCGCTCAGTGCGCGGCGCAAACATTTGCCGCATAGCCGTACATCGCCCGCAAGGCAGCGACTCGGTGGTGGTGTTGTCGGTGATCGACAATCTGGTCAAAGGTGCGGCGGGGCAAGCGGTGCAAAACATGAATATTCTGTTCGATCTACCCGAGGACACCGCCTTAGCCGATATCGGTATGTTGCCGTGATTGGTGGAACCCACGGTGGCAAACAGGGTCTTTACTTGACGTAACGCCGGGCTTGCGGATAATCGAACCACTATTTTTAGGAGTTGACCATGAATGCCATGACCGAAATGGAAGCACCGCTGATCTTCACTGAGAGTGCAGCGAACAAAGTAAAAAATCTTATCGAAGAAGAAGGCAATCCTGACCTGAAACTGCGGGTGTTTGTTTCTGGAGGGGGCTGTTCCGGTTTTCAGTATGGCTTCACTTTCGACGAAGCGCAGAATGAAGATGACACCGCAATGGTGAAGAACGGCGTGACATTACTGGTGGATTCGATGAGCTTCCAGTATCTTGTGGGGGCCGAGATTGATTATTCAGAAGGGCTGGAAGGCGCTCAGTTTGTGATTAAAAATCCGAATGCCACGACGACTTGTGGCTGCGGCTCATCCTTTTCAGCTTGAAGATTGAAACTAGAAGTACCAATAAAAAAGCGGCTTTAGCCGCTTTTTTATTGGTACTTCCGGCGTGACTGCCGCTGATTATGCGAGGTGAATTGCGCCCAGAATCCGCAAACCCCGTGCCCCAGTAGCTTCTGGCAGGTTACCCGGTAATTGATGCATTGTTTGACGCGCTAGCCAAGCAAACGCCAGGGCCTCCATCCAATCCGGGTCTATCCCCAAGTCGCCTGTGGAGTACACCGGCATTGGGGTTAAACCTAGTCTAATACGATTAATCAATGCCTCGTTGTGAATGCCGCCGCCGCATACATACACCTCCTGTGCCGCTAGGCATTCTCGCTGAATTGCCTGACACAGGCTAAGTGCTGTGAATTCCAAGAGTGTAGCTTGTACGTCCTCAGACTTAATAGTGTCAGGGAGTGTAGCGAGTGCGGCCTGTATATACTCGGGGTTAAACTGTTCACGGCCTGCGCTTTTGGGCGGAGACAAGCGTAGGAAATCATGGCTTAGCAAGGTGTGAAGCAAATCCGCGTTGACTTCTCCACTCGCAGCCCAAACACCCGCTTTATCGTAACGCGCGTCCTTATGTTCTTGTATCCACGCATCCAGTAGCATGTTTCCAGGCCCTGTATCCCAGCCCCGCACCGCTCCTACCGGGGGCAAATCGGTGAGATTGGCAATCCCGCCGATGTTGACGACCACTCTATGAATACTGGGATGGCGCAGCGCCTGCGCGTGAAAAGCGGGAACGAGCGGTGCACCTTGCCCCCCTGCCGCTATGTCGCGGCTCCGAAAGTCGGACACAATAGTGATCCCCGTTAACTCGGCCAATAGTGCAGCATTAACGATCTGCAATGTATAGCCTGCGTCAGGGCGATGACGTAGTGTTTGCCCGTGGCAACCTATAGCGGCTATATCCACTTTAGGATGTGCGGTATTGGCTAGCAGCGCGTGGACGGCATCTGCATACAAATGGGCGAGCTCATTGGAAACTAATGCAGCGAGATGGATTTCGTTAATTCGAGGCGTATGCAAATCCAGTAAACGCAGGCGGAGTTCCTGCGGATAGGGGAGATAGTAATTTGCAATTAGCTGTGCTTTGCCTTCAACATTGATTTCAGCCAGGACTGCATCAATGCCATCCAGACTCGTGCCCGACATGAGACCGATGTAGTGCTCGGTCCCATCGCGAGAGACAGGGCTCAATCCAGTGCGGCGATATTGGTGCCGCGCAAAAGAATCAGACGCTGATTCCAGGATGCGGTTTGCTGCAAAAAGGTAGACCTTAATGCGGTGGAGAGCGGGGCCGCCCCTGGCAATTTAATTTCCATAGGGTTATAGGGGGTGCCTGCGATGCGGACTTCATAATGAAGATGCGGGCCCGTTGCTGCCCCCGTGGAGCCCACATATCCAATAAGTTGGCCCTGTTCGACGGATTGTCCTACGTGCAAACCCTGTGCAAAAGCACTTAAGTGCGCATAGTAAGTTTCATAACCATTGTCATGTCGCAGAATGGTCAAATTACCGTAACCGCCTTGGCGTCCAGTAAATGCGACGACTGCATCGCTCGTGGCTTTCACACGGGTGCCGGTGGGCGCTCCAAAGTCTACGCCAGTGTGCGCGCGATGGAAGCCAAGAATGGGATGTAAGCGGGAACTGCTGAAGCCGGAAGTCACGCGCGTAAACTCCAGGGGGGAACGCAGAAAGCCCTTCTCCAACGATCCTCCTTCTGGTGTGTAATAGGCTTCATGACCGAACGTATCGCGAAATAACACCACACGGTGTGGAGTGCCTGCATTGACAAATTCGGCAGCCAATAATTTGCCGACAGCAACCGGTTCTCCATTACGGTAGTTAACCGTATAGATAATAGAAAAAGTATCACCCCGACGCAAATCATCGCGGAAGTCGATAGTAGTGGAAAATATCTCTGCAATTTTGTCAGCGATGCTCTCTGGTACGCCCGCGCTATCCGTGGCAGCAAATAAGGAACTGTAAACTCGTCCGGAACGCATAACGACTCGGGTCTCGAGCTGTTCACCCGGCTGCTGGCTTACGAAGCTGTTGCCTTGGCGCACGATATGCACTGCATTGCCCTTGACGTTGGTCCACGTCAATTCAGTTAGTTGCCCATTGGGGGTAGTGGTCGCTCGAATATGTTGGCCTGCCCTTAGGTGGCTCGCACTTTGCATGGCAACATCTGTGGCCAGCAAGCTTTGTATATCTAATTCATCTATTTTGAGGCGGGCAAGCGCACTGGCTAAAGTGTCACCAGCTTGTATTTGTTCGTCACGTTGAGCGTAATTGTCACCCGTAGCTGCAACAATTTTAGGGATATCTACATTTTCAATTACGGTCTGGGTAGAAACCCCCAGCGTATCGGTATCAGGAGCCAAGCCAAAGGCTGCAACTACACCAAATAACGGAAGGCTGGATAATGCGACAAGTGTGCGTAAGCTAAGGCGGCGTTCTTGCCCGGTCATACGATGGGTTAAGATTCTCAGTTTGGTGAGCGGCATATACCGGATCCCCTTTTCCATAAGAGCGCAGAGTTTAACATATCTGACTTCACGACGTTTTTGTCCAAACAATGGTCTGAAACCACTGAAACAAGGCTAGGTAATCATAATCGGCTGTAAATTAACAAACTTTAAGATAATAGGAAGCCTGATGCAGTATGGTTTGCAAGATATAAAGCGGGGTACTGAGGAATTGCTCCTCGAAGATGAACTTAAAACGAAACTTGCGGCTGGTCGTCCTTTGCGCATCAAGGCGGGGTTCGATCCGACCGCGCCCGACCTGCATCTCGGTCACACCGTCTTATTGAATAAGTTACGTCAATTTCAGGACTTAGGCCACACCGCCCTTTTCTTGATAGGGGATTTTACCGGCATGATTGGTGACCCAACAGGTAAAAACACGACTCGACCCCCGTTGACGCGTGAAGCGGTGATCGAGAACGCAAAAAGTTACACCAGTCAGGTATTTAAAATTTTGAAACCGGAGCAGACCGAGGTGGTATTCAATTCGACCTGGATGGACAAATTTGGCGCAGTGGACATGATTCGTTTGGCGGCGACTCACACCGTCGCGCGCATGCTCGAGCGTGATGACTTCCACAAACGCTATACCGGCCACCAGCCTATCGCTATCCACGAGTTTCTTTACCCGCTAATACAGGGCTATGACTCGGTAGCACTCAAAGCCGATGTCGAGCTTGGCGGTACAGATCAGAAATTCAATCTGCTGATGGGGCGAGAATTGCAAAAGCATCACGGCCAGTCGCCGCAAGTCGTATTGACTATGCCGCTGCTGGAGGGGTTGGACGGTGTCAACAAAATGTCCAAGTCGCTCGGCAACTATATTGGTATCAACGAACCCCCGCAGGAAATTTTTGGCAAGATAATGTCCGTGTCGGATGAGTTGATGTGGCGTTATATTCAGTTGTTGTCATTCGAGTCTTCGCAGACTATTGATGGCTGGAAGTTGCAAGTTGCAGCAGGCGCAAATCCGCGAGACATCAAAGTGCGTCTCGCCCAGGAAATTGTCACGCGTTTCCATCATCAAGCTGCAGCGAAACAGGCATTAGAAGATTTCGAAGCACGCTTCCAAAAAGGAGCGATGCCTGACGAGATGCCGGAGGTCAGCGTGAAGTCGGCCAACGGCGTATTGCCTGTACCGCAGTTACTGAAATTAGCGGGATTGGTGGCAAGCACCTCCGACGCCATGCGCCAAATCGCTGGCGGAGGCGTGAAATTGGATGGTGAACGGGTGATTGATAAAGCCATGGCAATCCCCCTAGGCTCTACAGTCATCGCTCAAGTAGGCAAACGTAAATTTGCACGTGTCACGATTATTTAAAAATAACGTCATCAAACTGTTGACGTAATCCCACCTGTCTGTAGAATGCGCACCTTCTCGAAAGCTGCTGGTTTTATTAATAGTAGTGAATCGAACTGATCTTTAACAATTTACAGCCGATAGGTGTGGGTGTTG
>JAYWDZ010000371.1:0-3146 GCA_043779595.1 Nitrosomonadales bacterium | reverse complement strand
TAATACCGTTGCGCGTTTGAGCGGTAAAAAAGTGGAAGAACGGCCGCTATTCAAGGCGCTGGACGATGTCAGTTTTTCTATCGAACCTGGCGAGGTGGTCGGCATCATCGGTCACAATGGTGCGGGCAAAAGCACCCTGCTCAAGATGCTGGCAAAGATCAGCACCCCTACGCATGGAACCGTCAGGGTGGGGGGACGTATCGCCCCATTGATCGAAGTTGGCGCCGGTTTCGTGCCCGACTTCACCGGGCGCGAAAATGTGTATCTAAACGGCGCTATCCTGGGCATGTCGCGCCAGGAGATCGACAGGAAGTTCGACGAGATCGTCGATTTTGCCGAGATGGCCGAATTCATCGACACCCCGGTCAAGCGTTATAGTTCAGGCATGCAGGTCAAGCTGGCTTTTGCCGTGGCCACCAGCATCGAAGCTGAAATCCTGATCGTGGACGAAGTCCTGGCAGTGGGGGATCTGGCATTTCAGCGCAAGTGTTTCGACCGCATGGAAGACTTGATCAAACGGCAGGGCAAAACCGTACTTCTTGTCAGTCACAACATTCGCCAGGTCGAGCGTTTATGTAATCGGGTCATCCTGCTTAACAGGGGGCGTGTCATCAGTGATGGAAACGCCACCAAGGTATGTACCCAGTTTTACGAGGCCAGCGACACGCAGATAAGTACAGGCACCGCAACCCACCTGAATTCAGCCAATACCAATGAATGGGCATCAGGTGAGATTCTGTTGCGTGGCATCGAAATTCTGGATGCTAAAGGCAGCTCGATCAACAAATTAAGGCATGAGCAGGCCGTCAAAATTCAGATCGAATACGAGGTGATGAAAGAAATTCGTGTGCCCATTTTTGGGATTGGCCTGCATACAACGGATTTTATATATCTGGCGACGCAGCACAGTATCAATCATCTGAAATTGGATCACCTCGAAACGGGGCGGTATTTGCTGACCTTCGATATTCCATCGTTTCCCTTTATGGCGGGGGTTTACTCCATCCGGGCGGGCGTAACAGAGGGCAGTGCTGCCAGGACGATCTTTTATGCTGAAAATATACTGCATGTACAAGTGGTATCGGAAAACGCGGAGAACCGCTCCTGGAATGAAGGTCTGGTTTCCCTTTCCGGGGAGTGGTCATGCTCGAAGACCTTAATGAACTTGGAAAGGGAAGTGCGTGACGGCCCACAAAAAGTATCTCTATAGCATTACGGACGACCCTAATCATTCGGCCGCCAAAATCAGTGCGTGGATTGCCCGCGGCCAGTCCGTTCTGGAAGTGGGCTGCGCAAGCGGCATTCAGACTCGGCATTTCAAGGATCAACTCGGTTGTCGGGTGACCGGTATCGAGATCGACCCGCAGGCGGCCGAAGATGCCCGTCCTTTTTGCGACACCCTCATTATTGGGAGCATTGAAAACCTCAACCTAAGCCAAGCCCTCGGGGACAAACGTTTCGATGCCATTACCTTTGCCGATGTTCTGGAACATCTTTACGATCCGGCAGGCGCACTGAAAAAAGTGCGCCCCTTCCTGGATGAGGGCGGCTACTTGATTGCTTCCATCCCCAATATCGCCCATGCAGCAATTTGTTGGGAGCTTGCGCATGGGCGATTTGATTATCAAAACTATGGCCTGCTGGATAATACCCACATTCGTTTTTTCACGAAAAAAAATGTGGCAAAGTTGTTTGAAGAAGCAGGTTACAGGATCGTATCCTGGGATCGCGTAACCAAGACCCCGCAAGAAACCGAATTCAGCGTGCACTGCGGCACTGCGCAGGACCAGACTTTTCTCGACTGGGTTGGCGAAAACAATCCGGAAGCACACACTTTTCAATTCATCGTTAAGGCCATCCCGGCTCCTGCTGAGGAGCCAGTTTCCGGGTACCGGCAGCTTGATGCTCTCGACACCATCAACAAGCTTGAAGGGAAAATCGGTGAGCTAACTCGGCAGAACACCGGATTGAAATCGCAAATCAGTTGGCTGGAGAATCGCCGCTTCGGCCCATTTAGCGGCCTGGTTAACCGGCTGCGCGGCAGGACGTCTTCCAAGTGAGGAGTGCGCCCTGACGATGAAAAGCGCACAGAAATTCATCCTTGCCACCAAGCGCTTCTATTGGGCACGTTGCGAGGATCCTCTTGGCTGGCGCGCCATGGGCAAGTGCCGCAGCGCGGCTATAAATGTTGCCGAGGTGGCGCGCTGCGGCATGACTGGCAAGACCAACTTGGGGTTTTGCCCTGTGTGCGAGAAACCCGCCCTATTCATTGAAAAAAGCGCCTGGCTGCGCGACAACTATCTATGTACTAAATGTCACTCTATCCCCCGCGTCAGGCATCTCATCCATGTGCTGCAAAGACAGTTTCCGCGTTTCCGGGAGTGGGCGATTCACGAGTCCTCGCCCTCCGGCCCCGGCTTCGACAAGCTGCGCAAGGAATGTCCTGGGTACGCTCCGACGTATTACTGGCCTGATACCGCCCCGGGCACCTTTAAGAATGGATTCCGCTGCGAGAACCTCGAAGCCCTGACATTCCATGACGGCTCATTTGATCTGGTCATCACCCAGGATGTCATGGAGCATGTGATGAACCCGGATCAGGCTTTTTCGGAGATTGCACGTACATTGAAGCCTGGCGGCGCGCATGTGTTCACAGTGCCGTGGTATGCGCCCAAACCCACGTTCATACGCGCGGCAGAATTGGGAGGCAGCATCGAATATTTCGCCGAAAAAGACTATCACGGCAACCCCATTGACGAAGGTGGCGCGCTTGTCGTCACCGAGTGGGGAATGAATTTGCCCGAGTTCATTTTTAAGCACAGTGGCCTCGTCACCACGGTCTTCGTCACGCATGATCGGCGTATGGGGCTGGCAGGGGAATTTATCGAGGTCTTTGTGAGCAGAAAGCCGACATGACCACCAACGTCCGCGCCATCGCTTTCTATCTTCCCCAATTTCACCCCATTCCCGAAAATGACGAGTGGTGGGGACGCGGTTTCACCGAATGGCGCAATGTTGCCAAGGCGCGCCCGCTATTTCCCGGCCATTCCCAGCCCCACCTTCCTGCCGACCTGGGCTTCTACGACTTGCGTCTGCCCGAGATCCGCGAGTCCCAGGCCGAACTGGCACGGGCGCATGGCATCCAT
>JAYWDZ010000370.1:0-20068 GCA_043779595.1 Nitrosomonadales bacterium | reverse complement strand
GGTAGTCGATGCGCCAGCCGACGTTGTTGGCATACGCCTGGCCGCGATTGCTCCACCAGGTGTAGGCGTCGCCGGTGGCGTCGGGGCACAGGCGGCGGTGCACATCCACCCAGCCGAGTTCGTCGAACACCTGGGTGAGCCAGGCGCGTTCTTCAAGCAAAAAGCCGGAATTTTTCTGGTTGGATTTCCAGTTTTTTAAATCAATTTCGCGGTGCGCGATATTCCAGTCGCCGCACAGGATGATTTCGCGGCCGCAGTTCACCAACTGTTGCAGATGCGGCAGAAAGCGTTTTAGAAAGCTGAATTTGACCTGCTGGCGCTCTTCAGAACTGGAGCCGGAGGGCAGGTATAGCGACACCACGGATAAATTGCCGAACTGCGCTTCGAGGTAACGCCCTTCGCTATCGATGTCCTGGATGCCCAAGCCTTCGATCAGCGCGTCGGGCTGTTTACGGGCGTATATCCCCACGCCGCTGTAGCCCTTTTTCTCCGCACAATGAAAATAGCCGTGAAATTCGCCCGGCTGCAGCATCTCGCGCGACAGGTCGGTGATTTGTGCTTTGAGCTCTTGCAGACACACGACATCGGCTTCTTGGCTGGCGAGCCACGGAAAAAATCCTTTGGTCGCCGCAGAGCGGATGCCGTTGAGGTTGGCCGATATAATTCGCATCAATTCACATTCAAGAAAAGTCAAAAATGGCCGATTATAAAACCGAGTTCCTGGCGTTCGCGATTGCGTCGCAAGTGCTGCGATTTGGCGAATTTAAAACCAAGGCGGGACGGCTTTCTCCGTATTTTTTTAATGCGGGCTTGTTTAACGACGGCGACAAGCTGCGTCGATTGGGCGAATTTTACGCCAAAGCGATTGTCGATTCGGGCATCGCGTTCGATGTGTTGTTTGGCCCGGCGTACAAGGGCATTCCGTTGGTGGCGTCGATTGCGATTGCGCTGGCGGGAATGGGGCGCAACGTGCCGTTTGCGTTCAACCGCAAAGAAGCCAAGGATCACGGCGAAGGCGGCAACATAGTCGGCGCGGCACTCGCAGGGCGGGTGTTGATTGTGGACGATGTGATTTCGGCGGGCACGTCGGTGCGCGAATCGGTGGAGTTGATACGTGCGGATGGGGCGACAGCCGCCGGGGTGGTGATCTCGCTGGACAGAATGGAGCGGGGCAGTGGGAAGGATTCTGCCGTGCAGGAAGTAAGAGACCGCTACGGTATGGCGGTGGTGGCGGTGGCCACATTGGATGATTTATTGGAGCTGCTAAAACATGATTCGAGTCGCAAACAGGAGCTACAGCAAGTGGCAAATTATCGTACTGAGTACGGGATTTAGCCTGGGTTTATTATTGATCGGGATGTCGCTGGCACATGCGGGTATGTACCGCTGGGTAGACAGCTCGGGGCGTGTGCAATACGGCGATACCTTGCCCGCTACCTATCAACAAAGCGGGGCGGCAGAGCTCAATAAGCAGGGCCAAATTGTAAAGCGGACTGCCTCTTCATCCGAGCGCGAGGCAGAAGCAGCAAGCAAGGCCGAACAAGCGAAACTCAAAGCGGTGGGCGATGAGCAGACCCGCCTGGATCGTGCGCTGACCGCCACCTACACGACCGAAGCCGAGATAGACCTGGCGCGCGATCGTGCGCTGGCACACCACGAACTGGCGATTAAAGGCGCTGAAAGCCGGACTAAAGCCGTTGAGGCTAATCTTAAGGAATTACAGTCACGAGCCGCCAGCATTACCCGCTTGAAGAAACCCGTGCCGCCCAACTTGCAAATGCAACTCGCGCAAAGCGAGAAAGAAAGCCTGGAGTTAAAGCGCATCACGCTGCAAAACGAACAAGCGATGATCCAGGTGCGTGAAAAATACGCGGCCGACAAACAACGCTTCAAGAGTCTGATTGCCAAAACGCCCTAAGGGCAGTTCAGGTAGCATGCGCGTTTTAAGTTGATCAGCGCGCATGAAATACTTCAAATCCGAATTTCCTATTGTCTTGGCCCTGTTGGTTTTAGGGCTGGGTTTCGCGCTGGAGCGTGGGGCGATTGCGCATGGCGGTTTTGCGCTGTGGGGCTTGCTGCTAGTTATCCTAGCAGCCATTATCGGCGTTGCCTTTCGCATCAGCCACCATGCCGAAGTGCTCGCGTTGCGCTGGGGCGAACCTTACGGCACGTTGATCCTCACGCTGGCTGCGGTGTCGGTCGAGGTGGTGATTCTGGTGGTGTTGCTGCAAGGGGCACCGAGCCCCACGCTGGCGCGCGATACAGTGTTTGCCGCGATCATGTTCGATATCAACGGTATTCTCGGTGCAGCGGCGATTATCGGCGGCATCAAGCATGGCTCGCCTAAATACAATCTTTCTTCGGCCAATTCTTTTGTTGCGATGCTGATTGTGGCGATTGGCGTGGGCATGTTTATCCCCGACTTTGTGCCCGATGCGCAGTGGAAAATTTACTCGGCGTTTTCGGTCGGCGTGATGGCGATAATGTACCTCGCTTTTTTGCGCTTGCAGACGGTCGAACATCGCGATTTTTTTGAGCATAATGCCGCGACCGATGAAGAGGCACATGGGTTGACGTGCAGGCCGACGGTGAATATTGGCATCATGGTGGGAGCCATCGCGCTGGTAGGGGTGTTGTCAGAAGTGTTGTCGGCTTTGCTGGATGCGGGGCTTGCGGGCAGCGGTTTGCCCAAGTCTATCCCTGCCGTGCTGGTGGCGCTGATTTCGGCCAGCCCGGAAATTTTAACGGCGATGAATGCGGCTCGAAACGACCGGTTACAAACCACGGTGAATATCGCGCTAGGCGCGTCGCTCGCGACCGTGTTGCTCACGCTGCCGGTGATTGAAGGCATGGCGCTGTTTTCGGGGGAGCGCATCGTGATGGCGTTGACGCCGATCCAGGGCGGGATGCTATTGCTGACGCTGCTGGCGGTGATGAATAACTTGCACGATGGCGAGACCAACGCGATCGAGGGAATCAGTCACTTTGCGTTGTTTGCGGCGTTTGTGGCGCTGGTAGTGATGGGCTTGGTGTAGGACTCGCCAGCCCGCCATCACAATCATCAGGAGGCTAGTTTCGCCTTCAGCAAATCATTCACTTGCTGCGGATTGGCCTTGCCTTTAGTCGCGCGCATCACTTGCCCGATCAGCGCATTGAAAGCCTTTTCCTTGCCGGCGCGGAATTCTTCGACGGATTTGGTGTTGGCCGCCATCACCTCGTCGATGATGCGTTCGACTTCGCCGGAGTCGGACATCTGCTTGAGACCTTTGTCCTCAATGATTTTATCAACGTACTCTAATGCACTGTCGTACAGTGTGCCCGGCGCGTTAATTAGCTCAACAAAGACTGTCTTACCTGCCGAGTTTGAAATAATTTTATCGTGTATTCGGACAATCAAAGCCGCTAAGTTGCGTGCTGGAACTAACTCTACGAACTCCTCGAACGTGTAGTCCTCCACAGCGTTCAGCCACTTTGAAACTTCACCCATGATCCAGTTACTAGCGAGTTTGGGTTCGTTACAGAGTTGGGCTGTCTCCTCGAAATACACAGCCATTGCCTTGCTCTGGGTAAGCGTAGAGGCATCGTAATCAGGTAGTTTGTACTGTTTTATGAAGCGTTCGCGCATCGCATCCGGCAATTCCGGCATCGTTGTGCGCACGCGGTCTATCCATTCCTCGCTGATCACGACCGGCAATAAATCGGGGTCGGGAAAGTAGCGGTAATCGTGCGCGTCTTCCTTGCTGCGCATCATCCGCGTTTCGCCGCTGTCGGGATCGAACAGCACCGTGGCCTGCACGACGCGCCCGCCGTCTTCGATGGTTTCGATCTGCCAGCGCGCCTCGTAATTGATCGCCTGCTCGAGAAAACGAAACGAGTTCAGGTTTTTGATTTCGCGACGCGTGCCCAATTGTTCTGAGCCTTGGGGCCGTACCGAGACGTTGGCGTCGACGCGAAAACTGCCTTCCTGCATGTTGCCGTCGCAAATGCCGATCCAAGTCACCAGCGCATGCAACGCGCGCGCATATGCGACGGCCTCTGCGGCGGAGCGCATGTCGGGCTCGGAGACGATTTCCAATAGCGGCGTGCCGGCGCGATTCAGATCGATGCCGGTCATGCCTTCGAAATCTTCGTGCAGCGATTTGCCAGCGTCTTCTTCGAGATGTGCGCGCGTCACGCGCACGGTTTTTTCGGCATCGCCCACCTGTATCGTCAGCGTGCCGCCTTCGACAATCGGGATCGCCAGCTGGCTGATCTGGTAGCCCTTGGGCAGGTCGGGATAGAAGTAATTCTTGCGGTCGAACACGTTGTGACGGTTGATATTTGCCCCGAGCGCCAGCCCTAATTTGATCGCGCGCTCGACTGCACCTCGATTCAACACCGGCAGCACGCCCGGTAACGCGATGTCTACCGCGCTGGCCTGAGTATTCGGTGGCGCGCCATAGGCGATGCTGCTGCCAGAAAAGATTTTCGAGGCGGTCGAAAGTTGGGTGTGGACTTCTAGGCCGATGACAATTTCCCACTGCATTTAGATACCCTCCGGCGCGTGGCGGTGCCAGTCAGTCGCGCGTTGGTATTGATGCGCGACATTCAGCATTTTGGCCTCCGCAAAATAATTGCCGACTAGCTGCAAACCGATGGGCAAACCTTTGCTGTCGAAGCCACACGGCACCGACATGCCGGGCAAACCCGCGAGGTTGGCGGGGATGGTGTAGAGGTCGTTCAGGTACATCGAGACAGGATCATCGGCTTTTTCGTCGAGCTTGAATGCGGTACCCGGCGCGGTGGGGCCGAGAATAACGTCGCAGTTTTTGAACGCTTCGATAAAATCGTTGGCGATCAGGCGACGGATTTTTTGTGCCTGCAGATAATAGGCGTCGTAGTAGCCGTGGCTCAATACATACGCGCCGATCAGGATGCGGCGTTTGACCTCGTCGCCAAATCCCTGCGCGCGGGTTTTCGAATACATGTCGTTGAGGTCGGTGTATTCCGGCGCGCGGTAGCCGTAACGCACGCCGTCAAAGCGCGACAGGTTGCTCGACGCCTCGGCGGGTGCGAGCACGTAATACACCGGGATCGCGAGTTGTGAATTGGGCAAGGACACTTCGACCGGGATTGCGCCGAGCTTTTTAAGTTCGGCTATGGCCACTTCTACCGCAGTGGCGACTTCGTTGTTGAGCCCCGCGGCGAAAAATTCACGCGGCATGCCCACGCGCAGCCCCGCCAGCGGCTGTTCCAGGTCGCGGGTGTAATCCTCTTTCTCACGCTCTAAACTAGTCGAATCATTAGGGTCGAAACCGGTCATTACATTGAGCAGCAATGCGCAATCTTCTGCGGATTTTGCCATCGGTCCGGCTTGATCCAGCGACGACGCAAACGCAATCATGCCAAAGCGCGAAACGAGACCATAAGTCGGCTTCAGACCGGTAATACCGCACAGCGCAGCAGGCTGGCGGATCGAGCCACCGGTATCAGTACCGGTCGCGGCCGGGGCCATGCGCGCGGCGACGCACGCAGCGGCACCTCCCGATGAGCCGCCCGGAACATAGGCGGTATTCCAAGGGTTTTTAACTGCGCCGTAATACGAGGTTTCATTGCTTGAGCCCATCGCGAACTCATCCATATTGGTTTTGCCCAACGACGGCATTCCCGCGGCTTTGAAGCGCTGAATCACATGCGCGTCATACGGCGCGATAAAGTTGTGCAGCATTTTTGAGCCACAACTAGTAAGCCAACCCTCGGTGCAAAAAATATCCTTGTGCGCGATAGGCACGCCGGTGAGCGTCCCGGCCTGGTTGTTGGTGCGCATTTGATCGGCCAATGTCGCTTCGGCAAGTGTTTTTTCTGCATCCACGGTGATAAACGCATTCAGTACGGGGTTGAGCGCTTCTATACGGCTTAGCCAGGATTGGCATAGCTCGCGGCTGGACACCCGTTTATCGGCCAGCATAGTGGCCAGGGTTTTTAGGCTGCTCTCCATCATGCTTACTCGATCACTTTCGGCACCAGATACAGATCGCGTTCAACCGCGGGCGCTATGTGCTGAAAGATAAGGTGGCGGTCGATTTCGGTGACGACATCGTCACGCAGGCGTTGTGACACATCCTGCGCGTGCGCCATCGGGCTGATGCCATGCGTATCAACCGCCTGCATGGTGGCAATCAACTCAAAAATGGCGTTAAGACGGGTTTGCGAGACCTGTGCTTCAGCGCCGCTGATTTCGATGCGTGCGAGACGGGCAATGCGCTTGACGTCGTCCGGACTTAGGGACATGGAACCACCTGAAGGCTTACTTGTATGAAGCGCGTTAGGTTATCATAGCCGCTTGTTTTTTCTCCATTTGGCCGCCTTTTGCGGGCGGTTGGGCACGCTATGTTCAAGTTTCTAGGCAGTTACTTTTCGACCGACCTTGCAATCGATCTGGGGACGGCTAATACACTGATCTATGTCCGCGACCGCGGCATTGTGCTGAACGAACCTTCGGTGGTATCGATTCGGACTGATCCCCAGGGCAGCGGCAAAAAGACGGTGCAGGCCGTGGGGCTGGAAGCCAAGGCAATGCTGGGGCGCACCCCGGGGAATTTGCAGGCGATACGCCCGATGAAAGATGGCGTGATCGCCGACTTCACTGTCACCGAGCAAATGCTCAAATTTTTTATCAAAAAAGTACACGACACGCGGATGTTTCGCCCCAGCCCGCGCATCATTATTTGCGTGCCGTGCGGTTCTACTCAAGTGGAGCGACGTGCGATTCGCGAGTCGGCGATTGGCGCGGGTGCACGCCAGGTATTTTTGATTGAGGAACCTATGGCGGCGGCGATTGGCGCCGGTATGCCCGTGGCCGAAGCGACTGGCTCTATGGTCGTCGACATCGGCGGTGGCACCACCGAGGTGGGCGTGATTTCGTTGGGCGGCGTCGTGTACGCGAGCTCGGTGCGCGTCGGCGGAGATCGCATGGATGACGCGATCATCAATTACATCCGCCGCAATTACGGCATGTTGATTGGCGAGGCGACCGCAGAGAAGATTAAAAAGCAGATGGGCTCGGCGTTCCCCGGTGCCGAAGTGCAGGAAATGGAAATCAAGGGCCGCAGTCTGGCCGAAGGCGTGCCGCGCAGCTTTAATGTATCCAGCAACGAAGTGCTGGAAGCGCTGACCGAGCCGTTGAACGCGATTGTCAGCGCGGTCAAACAGGCGTTGGAACAAACGCCTCCTGAGCTGGGTTCCGATATCGCCGAAAAAGGCATGGTGTTGACTGGCGGCGGCGCGTTGTTGCGTGATCTTGATCGGCTGCTGATGGAAGAAACCGGCCTGCCAGTGATTGTGGCCGACGATCCTCTCACGTGCGTGGTGCGTGGTTCCGGCATGGCGCTGGAAAACATGGACAAATTGTCTACGGTATTCACTTACGAATAAGCGCGCGCACGCTTATTGCGCGAATGTTTGGGATAAGTGGGTTTTAATGCGCAATGTACTGATGCTTAGACCGGGAGTTTGAATGGCAATGCCCGGTCAGCTTATGTTTGCGCGCGGCCTCAGTCCCACATCGCGCCTCATCCTGTGGTTAATCGTTAGCTTTAGTCTGGCGTTTATGGACGTGCGCCTCGGCGCACTGGAAATGCTGCGTGCGGGTTTTTCCGGCGTGTTGCAACCTGTGCAACGCTTGGTATTAATTCCTTTTGATGTGGCGGGGGAAATAGGCGGATTTTTGCTACGCCATCGCGAATTGCAGTTGCAACGCGACCGATTGCTCGATGAACGCGCCCGCCTCAATCAGGCTTTATATGCGTCTCGCGATCTCCAGCGCGCCAATGCTGAACTCAGCAGTTTGCTGGGGCTTGCCCGTAGCTATACCCACGCCACGGTCGCCGCGAATATTTTGTACCAGGGCCAAGACTGGTTTAGTCGGCGTATCACGATAGACCGGGGCTCTTCCGCCGGATTGCATGCCGGTTTGCCGGTGGTGGATGCCCAGGGTTTGGTGGGCCAGTTGACACGCGTTTACCCCGGCTCAAGTGAAGTGACGCTTGTCAACAATAGCGATCAGTTAACACCGGTATTTATTCAGCGCACCGGGCAGCGCGCTTTGGCCTCAGGCAGCAGTGGGACGGACCAGTTGGAGCTAAAGTTTATGCCCACTCATGGCGACATTAAACCGGGCGATATCTTGCTAACCTCGGGTCTCGATAAAGTGTATCCCCCGGGCTTACCCGTCGCGACCGTAGTCCGTGTGACGCGCCCAGACGGTAGCCCGTATGCGCGAGTAGAGTGTGCGCCCGTCGCGGGCGTGAACCGTGACCGCATTCTGTTGGTCATCCCCGCTTCGCCCGTTGTCGCCAAGCCATGATGCCCTCGCGTGAAGTTCGCCAAGAGTCGAATGCAGGTTGGGTGCGCATCGCCCTTACGCTTATGGTCGCGATTTTGTCAAAGCAAATTCCCTGGCAGGGGTGGTGGTTGATTATGCGCCCCGATTTCGTGGGGATTGCGGTCTTGTTCTGGGCGTTGCATCGGCCTTCGCGTATGGGTATGGCGCTAGCGTTTGTGCTGGGTTTGTTAAGTGATTTTCAGGATGGCGTAGTGTTTGGTCAGCATGCGAGCGCTTATGTATTGGGCGTATACGCGGTGCAATATTTTCGTTTGCGCTTTTTGCAATTTGATGCGTTCCAACAGTCTGCGCAGATGCTCCCTGTTTTAACGCTAGTGCAATTTGTGGTGCTTGTGGCGGGGTGGTTATCGACCCGGCCCCCGTTGGGCATCAATATCCTGTTACCCGCGTTAAGCGGCGTCGTGGTGTGGTATTTACTCGCGCTTATCCCGCAGGCACTGCATGGCAAAAAAGCGGTGCGTCAGTGATTCAGGCTTTATGAACTTGTTGTTTCGCCCTAATCGGTCATGATGAAACGGGGTTTTCAGTTAAAGAATCTCGATCAGGAGTTGGCCCAGTTTCAGGGGCGGATGATCGTGGGCGCGGTGTTCGTGCTGGTGTTGGCCGGCATCTTGATGGGCCGACTTTTTTACCTCCAAGTGGTTCAGCAACAGCACTATCATTCGCTGGCCGAAAATAATCGTATTGCGCTGGTGCCAGTCGCGCCTAATCGAGGCTTGATCGTCGACCGCAACGAGCGAATTCTCGCGGAAAACTATTCCGCCTATACGGCGGAAATCGTCGTAGACAAGGTCCGTGATATTAAAAAGATTATTGCGGATATCGGGCAGCTGATCGAGATCACGCCCGCGCATGTACGGCATTTTCGTAAACTGTTGGCCGAATCTCACGAATTCGAAACGGTGCCACTCAAAAGTAAACTCACTGATCAGGAGGTCGCCATTCTGGCGGCCAATCATTTTCGCCTGCCTGGCGTGGAAGTGAAATCGCGGCTGTTCCGGAATTATCGGGCTGGCCCCGGCATGGCGCATGTCGTCGGGTTTATCGGTCGCATCAACGATGCTGACCTAAAACGATTGCGGGCGGATAAACGAGGCCAAAATTACGCTGGCAGCACGCATATCGGTAAGGTGGGGCTAGAGCAAAGCTACGAAAAAGTGCTGCATGGCCGCACCGGTTTTGAACAAATGGAGACGGATTCTGGCGGGCGCTCGATCCGCATCCTGTCGCGTATTGCACCGGTTTCAGGTAGTGATGTGAAGCTGTATCTGGATGCGAAATTGCAGGAGATCGCGGAGCAGGCGTTTGGAGATTTTCGCGGCAGTCTGGTCGCGCTCGACCCGAAAACCGGTGGCGTGCTGGCGTTGGTGAGTCGGCCCGGGTTTGATCCCAATCTGTTCGTCGATGGCATCGATGCAGACACCTGGAAAGAGCTCAATGGATCGCCCGAATTTCCGATGGTGAATCGCGCGTTACGCGGCATTTATCCTCCGGGTTCCACCATCAAACCGTTCATGGCGTTAGCCGGACTGGAGCTGGGATTTCGCACCGCGAGCGACACTATTTCTGATCCGGGATATTACAGCTTGCCGGGCAGCAGCCATCGCTATCGCGACTGGAAAAAACAGGGGCATGGGGTGGTCGATATGCATAAAGCAGTGGTGCAATCGTGCGACACGTATTTTTACCGGCTGGCGGTCGATATGGGCGTCGACAAAACCCACGATTTTCTGGCCCGGTTTGGTTTTGGCAGCAAATCCGGGATCGACCTGCAAGGCGAAGCGACCGGGTTGTTGCCGTCCAAAGAATGGAAAATGAAGCGTTATAAAAAGCCCTGGCTACTGGGAGAGACCGTGATCGCAGGCATTGGGCAGGGTTATCATTTGACCACGCCGCTACAACTCGCCACCGCCACCGCGATGCTGGCGAATGGGGGTCGGCGTATTGAGCCCAAACTGGTTCAGGCGATACGCGACCCGGTCACGCATCGTTGGGCCGCGCAGCCGATAGCGGTACGCGAACAAGTAGCGTTGCAACCGGCGAATCTTGAAGTCGTGCGCCAGGCGATGGCCGACGTGCTAAAACCAGGCGGAACCGCGTCGGCCGCCGCTGTGGGCGCACCGTACGCCATTGCGGGCAAAACCGGCACTGCCCAGGTGGTGGGGATTAAACAGAATGCAAAATACGACGCCAAAAATATATTGAAACAACATCGCGATCACGCGCTGTTTATCGCGTTTGCGCCGGCTGAAGCCCCCACCATAGCCGTGGCGGTTTTGGTAGAAAATGGGGGTCACGGCGGCTCGACCGCCGCGCCGATCGCACGCGCTGTGTTTGATTATTATTTGTTGGGCAAGCTTCCGGCAGTCAAACACAAGGAGATCTCGATTGAGTCCGCGGCGGATTAGCTACCGCTTAAAAAGCATCGTCAAACATCTGGACGGCATCTTGGTCGCGCTCGTGTGTTGCGTGCTGATCATCAGCGCGACGGTCGTGTTCAGCGCCTCCGGCCAGAGCATGGCGCGTTTGAGCGGCCATATGGTAAACATGGCGCTCGCGCTGGGGATCATGGTAATTATGGCGAATGTTCCGCCCCATCTACTGGCACGGGTGGGCCCGCTTTTGTACGGGGTGGGACTGACCCTGCTGGTGGGCGTGGCGCTGTTTGGCGAGGTGCGCAACGGGGCGCGCCGCTGGATTTATCTCGGCTTTGCATTTCAACCTTCCGAGCTATTGAAACTGGCGCTGCCGCTGATGATGGCGTGGTATTTTCAGCGCAACGAAGCGATTTTGAACTGGAAGCACCACGCCATCGGCGCGCTGCTATTGCTGCTGCCCTTTTTGCTGATTATGCGTCAGCCAGATCTTGGTACTGCGATGTTGATCGGCGCCTCGGGATTTTATCTACTGTTTTTTGCCGGGCTGTCATGGAAAATTATCGTCGGCGGCGGCACGCTGGCGCTGGCCAGTTTGCCGCTGGTGTGGAACCTTATGCACGATTACCAGCGCCAGCGGGTGATGACCTTGCTTGACCCAAGCTCCGATCCACTAGGGGCGGGTTACCACATTATTCAATCCAGCATCGCGATAGGCTCGGGTGGCTTTCTGGGCGATGGCTGGATGAAGGGGACGCAAAATCAGCTTGATTTCATTCCTGAACGCACCACCGACTTTATCTTTGCGGTATTTGGTGAAGAGTTCGGTTATGTTGGCGCGCTGGTGTTGTTGATTTTATATATGGGTATTGTCGCGCGCGGCTTGGTGATCGCGGCACGCGCTTCCACCTTATTCGGCCGATTGATGGCCGGCACCATCAGCCTAAACTTTTTTACTTATGTGTTCGTCAATATGGGCATGGTGTCGGGGGTGTTACCGGTGGTGGGCGTACCGCTGCCACTCATGAGTTATGGCGGCACTGCGATGATTACCTTGTTGTTGGGCTTGGGCATGGTGATGAGCGTGGGTACCCACCGGCAGCTGAATAAATCCTGACTTTTTTGACAGGGGTAAAATAGGCGAATGAACACAAAATTAGCAGGCGTGCTCAGCGTAAGCGTAATGTGGTTGGCAGCGTGCTCCAGCACGCCGCCCGTGACCAGCCACAAATCCCCTCCTACCGCCACCTCTCCCAAACCCTTGCCGCCCGTGACTGCCGCCAAAAAAAGCGGCGGCTATTATCTGGATGACGGGCCGGAGGCCAATCCACCCGCCAATCTGGATGAGATACCCGACGCGATACCGCGCCGCGAGCCGCTGCATCGGTATGCCAACCGCGCCTATAGTGCGCTGGGCAATACCTATGTGCCTGACACGACGCTTTCCACTTATCAGCAAGAGGGTTTGGCGTCGTGGTATGGCAAGCGCTTTCATGGCAAAAAAACCGCCTCTGGCGAGTTATATGACATGTATGGCATGACTGCCGCGCACCCCACCTTGCCGATTCCCAGCTATGTGCGGGTGACCTGCCTGGCGAATGGCAAGTCGGTGATTGTGCGAGTCAATGATCGCGGGCCGTTCAGCAAAAATCGTTTGATTGATTTGTCATACGCCGCCGCGCATAAGCTGAGTTATCTTGGTAAAGGCAGCACGCGAGTACGGGTAGAGAGCATCGATCCGTCGCAATATGATGCGGGAGGCGCAGCCTTGGACAGCGGCATTTACCTGCAACTGGGTGCATTTAGTACCGAGGAAAAAGCCCAAAAGCTAAGCGAAAAAGTGCGGTCGGCTATTGAAGCGCCGCTCCCACCGGTGCACGTGGTGGTCGTCGATAAATTGCATCGCGTCACGCTTGGCCCCTACGCCAGCGACGCAGATGCTGAACTGGATAGCGCCCGTCTCCAACAAAATATGGGCATGACATCAATCAAGCTCACGCGGTAGTGGTCGCCCATTCAAATTTTTCAGAAAGTTAATCCCGTGAAATTCTGGTTAAGTCTATGGTTGGCTTTGTTCGCGTTGCCTTTAGGCGCGGCTCCGCTTGCGCCGTCTGTATCGGCGCGTGCATGGATCCTGATGGATCAACCGAGTGGTCAGACTCTAGCCTCCGCAAACCCGGACATTCAGCTTGCCCCCGCCTCGCTCACCAAGATGATGACGGCTTATCTGCTCTTCACCGATCTGCAGAATAAAAAGCTGGCGTTGGGCGCCACGCTGAATGTGCCTGCGAGCGCCTTGAAATCCGATGGGGCAAGCATTTTTTTAACCCAAGGCGAATCAGTCAATGTGGACATACTGATCGAAGGGATGCTGGTGCAGTCGGCCAGCGACGCCACCCTCACGCTGGTGTCAGCCGTTGCGCCTACCGAGGCTGATTTTGTTGAGCGGATGAATCGGGAAGCTGCTCGTCTGGGCATGACGCGCACCAAATTTTTGAATGCGACAGGCTTTGATCAGCTGGGCCATGTTTCCACCGCACGCGACCTGGCGCTGTTGGCGCGCGCCTTGCGGCAACAGTTTCCCCAGTATCAACATTATTTTGTGCAGAAGGAGTTCCAGCACAAAAACATCACCTTCTATAACAACAACCGTCTACTGTGGCTGGACAGCAGTGCGGAAGGACTCAAGACGGGGTCGAGTCCGCGCGCGGGTTATTCGCTGGCCGCTGCGGCGCGACGCGGCGAACAACACCGTATCGCTGTGGTGCTGGGAGCTGCGTCTGATGCCAATCGGACTCAAGGCGCACAGAATTTACTGAACTACGGGTTTGAGAACTTTGACAGCGCACGATTTTATCGCACCGGGCAACTCATTAAGAGTGTCAAGCTATATCGCGGCTTGCGGGAGTCGGTCAATATCGGATTAGGGCAAGATATTTATTTACTGGTGGCCAAGGGTGCTCTGCCGCGAGTGAAAGCCCAGGTGTTGACGCAACAGCCGATATTGGCCCCGGTACGCCGTGGACAACCGCTGGGCAAACTGCGCCTTAGTCTGGATGGCGCAATCCTCGGCGACTACCCGTTGCTGGCTATGCACGATGTAGAAGTGGCAGGCATATTGGGACGGGGTCTTGATTCGATCAAACTGTTTTTTGCGAAATGACGGTTTATTTAAATGGTGCGTATATGCCGCTGGAGGAGGCCAGCATTCCGGTGCTGGATCGCGGCTTTATTTTTGGCGATGGCGTGTACGAATTTATCCCGGTGTATTCGCGCAAGCCGTTTCGGATTGACGAACATCTGAGCCGCTTGCAGGCAAGCCTGGGCAGCATCCGGCTGCTTAACCCGCTTGCTCAAGAAGCGTGGCGCGAACATATCGCTACGCTGATTGCAGCGCAAGACTTTGACGATCAAGCCGTGTACATCCAGGTAACCCGCGGAGTCGCACCGCGTGACTCGGCTTTTCCGGCAGATGCGGTGCCCACGGTGTTTATGATGGTTAACCCCTTACTCACGCCGACCGCGGCGGTCAAGGCGAGTGGGGTGTGTGCGATCACCGCGGCGGACAATCGCTGGTTGCGTTGTGACATTAAAGCAGTCTCGTTGCTACCCAATGTGTTGCTGCGGCAAGAGGCGGTAGATGCGGGGTGCGCGGAGACCGTCTTGCTGCGCGACGGATTCTTGAGCGAAGGTACGGCGAGTAATATTTTTGTGGTGAAGGCGGGGGTATTGCTGGCGCCACCCAAGTCTAATTTGATGTTGCCGGGTATCACTTACGACGTGGTGCTGGAACTGGCGGCGCAGCATGGCGTAGCGCATCAAGTACGCCCAATTTCTGAGGCAGAAGTGCGCGCTGCGGACGAGATATGGATGACGTCCTCGCCCAAAGAAGTACTGGCGATTGTGCAATTGGATGGGCAAAAGGTGGGTAACGGTCTGCCCGGCCCGCTCGCGTTGCAGATGGACGCGTACTACCAGCAATACAAAACGCAGGTGATGCGTAAATGACCGGTGATGGATCTACGCTGCTCGATTTTCCGACCGATTTTCCGGTCAAGATTATGGGCGAGGCGCGTGCTGATTTCGTGCAAACGATGGTTGAACTGGTGCAACGCCACGCGCTGGATTTCAATGCCGATGCTGTCGAAACTCGAGCGTCCAGCAATGGCAAATATCTCAGCATCACTTGCACGATACGCGCCACTTCCAAAGCGCAGCTGGATGCGCTGTATCAGGAAATCACCTCGCATCCGTGGGTGAATATGGCATTGTGAGTTTTACGGATCAGGGATCAGACGAGGATCAGGTCATCATCAAACATCTGGGCCGGGTCGAATATGAGCCGACCTGGCGCGCGATGCAGGCGTTCACTGCTGCACGCACGCCTGATACCCCGGATGAGTTATGGCTCTTGCAACATCCCCCGGTATACACGCTTGGCCAGGCGGGCAAACCCGAACACTTGTTACGCAGCACCGCTATTCCGGTGATCGCTATCGACCGCGGGGGACAAATTACCTATCACGGCCCGGGTCAGTTAGTGCTCTACACGCTGGTGGATTTACGCCGCCGCGGCTACGGCATCCGCGAACTGGTAAGCCGCTTGGAGCAGGCAGTCATTAATCTGCTGGCGGAGCAAGGCATTGTGGGCGAACGCCATAACGGCGCGCCGGGCGTGTACGTCAACGACGCGAAAATCGCCGCGCTGGGGCTGCGCGTCAAACAGGGTTGTACCTACCATGGTCTGGCGCTGAATGTGGACATGGACTTAACACCGTTTGAGGGGATTAACCCCTGCGGCTTCCCCGGGCTTGAGCTTACCCAGTGCGGAGATATAAACCCTGTATTTACACTCCAGTATGCAGAGCAAGCACTCACACGCAGCGTAAAGCACGCGATTTATTCTTGACTGATTTAGTCAAGTATTAGTATCCTGTCAGCCTAGATTTCTGGAGTTCCCATGAGCACCCCGACCCTCCCTACCGATCCCAAATTACTGATGCGCTCGATCATTCAGCGCATCGCCACTGGCCCGGATTTATCCAAAGACATCAGTCGCCTGGAAGCGCATTTAGGCACCAAGGCGATTATCGACAATCACATCGACCCAATTCAGGTCGGCATTTACTTCATTGCGCTGCGTATGAAACGCGAAACGCTGGACGAGAATCGCGGTGCGCTTGATGCCGTGCTCGAAACCACGCTGCGCGTCACCGCACCGGTCGATGAGGTGGTGGATATCGGTGATCCGTACGACGGCTACACACGTTGCCTGCCCGCTGCGCCTTTTCTTGGCCCGCTGCTTGCTGAGTTGGGCGTGCATGTCGTCAGTCACGGCCTCGACAAGGTTGGTCCCAAATACGGCGTCACGGTACGTCACATCTTGCAAGCTGCCGGCGTGCCGGTAGATCTGTCGCCGACGGACGCCGCTGCACGATTGGGCGATCCGAGCCTGGGCTGGACTTATATCGACCAGGCGCAATCGAACCCGGGCATGCACAGGCTGATTACGCTGCGCTCGCAAATGGTTAAGCGCCAAGTGTTAACTACGGTTGAGGTGCTGTCTAAACCCATCGCTGGCAAACAGCGCACGCACTTTGTCACCGGCTACGTGCACAAACCCTACCCACCGATTTATGCCGACCTCGCACGCGTTGCCGGGTTCGACAGCGCCTGCATTATTCGCGGCGTTGAAGGCGGCGTGATCCCCAGCCTACGTCAGACCGGCAAGTATTTTTATTACCACGACAAAGGCGTCGAACTCGAGGCCGCGATCAATCCCATTGGATTAGGTATCGAACAAGCCTCGCGCGCAGTGCCGCTACCCGGCAGTGTTGCGGGAGCCGAAGGCGAAGACGAAATCGTCGCCGCCATCGACATCAACGCCACTGCCCGCGCCGCAGCCGAAGCGGGTATTCAGGCGCTGAAAGGGACGCACGGTGCGACCTATGATTCCCTGGTGTTGGCGGGTTCCATCGTGCTACATCACGTCGGTAAAGCCGCCAACATCGCCGACGCCGCTGCACAAATCCGTACGGTGCTCGATTCAGGCAAAGCTGCGGCCCGGGTGCGCTGATGAGCGGCTATGTGGCGATCGCAACGGAGAATGAACTCCAGCCGGCGCAGATGAAACGCGTGGTCGTGGATGGCAAACGCTTATTACTGTGCAATGCCAGCGGCACGCATTACGTGGTCGACGAAATGTGCAGCCACGAGGATTATTCGCTTTACTTAGGATGCATAAAGGACGGCAAGATCAAGTGCTCATTGCACGGCAGCTACTTTGATCTAGTCACCGGGCAACCTACCTGCGAGCCCGCTGATGTACCCATACGAACGTATCCGGTGAAAGTTGAAGCTGGACAAGTTTGGGTGCAAATCTAAGCGTAAAGCGAGGATGGCCTATGGGCCCCGTTTAATACGCCTTTCAGCCGCGGCCTTGATGAGTGGCCAATCTTTTAGTGCCTTCTGGGCGTTTAAATACCCAGCATTGGCTGAGGCAAACAATAGCTCTTCCGCTCGCTGGAGATCACTTTGCAGTCTTGATTTAAGCGTCTTCGAGTGATATTGCATGAACAGGTCGTATTGAGCCACGGGGTCATTGTTCTTAGCGGCAACCTCTAACTCTTCCATCCATTGCTGCATAGCAGCTTCTGACTCCGCCTTGTAATCACGAATGTTTACCCTGTTTATACTTCCGTGATCCAAAAAAGCGAAGACCATACCTCCTAAGGTTTGCTCGGCTTCGTCAGGTGTCTTTTCTTTGAAGAAGGCTACTTCAGGGCAAACACCATCAAACGCGTCTGCCCGAATGACAGCTGTTTTTTTGACGTCGACAGAATAAAAAATGAATTTCTGTGCCTCTTCATCAAAGTGGATTAGCAAATCGTGCTTATCGCTCATGGGAATAATTTTCTACCTAGTCTTGGTCTGCACAATCGGAAGTAGTTTGCGAATCGCCTGCTCAATATCCGGATGATCAAATTCGCGCCCGCCCATCGCACGGTAAACCACGCGGCCCTGTTGGTCTACGATAAAGCTCGCGGGCAGACCCATCACGCCCCACGCATGGGCGACTTTGCTGTTGGGGTCGAACAGGATAGGGAAATTAGGTGAGGGGTCCACTTGCGCGGTAAACACAAACACCCGCTCGGGGTCTTCCTGCTGGTTGATTCCCAAAATCATAAACGGCTGATCTTTCAGTCGCTGCGACAGACGCTCCATTGAAGGCATTTCACGGCGGCAGGGCGGGCACCAGGTTGCCCAGAAATTCACCAGCACCATTTTGCCACGGTAGTCCGATAGTCGATGCGGTTTGCCGTCCAGGTCAGGCGAGCTAAAATCCTTTGCGGTTTTCGCGGGCTTCAGCGCAGTGAGGGTATGGCTCATTTCGGGCAGCGGCGGAGCTGCCGAAACCGTCCCTGCGATACCCAGCATCGCGCCCAGTAATAGCGAATTAAGGCGCCGGGGTTGCCAGCTGTGCGGGTGCGCAGATAAGATTTTTGAGCGTGCCGGTGTAGTGCTTGCCATGATGTCTCCACGAATAAATCAGATCGAAATGTGAGTTGGGCGGCAGGCGCACTGTGGTAAAGCCCTGGGCCCAGTCACCCGAGTCAAACGTCATCGCGGCAGGCAGAATCGACCAGCCAAAATCCGAGCCCTGTTTTTTCCAATCTGCGAGCCACTGGGTTTTGGTTTTGAGCGGATGCTTTTTGCCATCGGCGGTGACGTAGCGCCAGTCCGCGACGCGATACGAGAGTTCGCCGCCCGAATGGTTCTGCACCACCGAACCGAACACGCAATACGGCGCCATGCCATCGACCACAGATTTAGGCAGGCCGCGCGAGGAATACAGTGCCTTTACATAATCCGGCAGCAACTGGATGAGTTCGAGACTGAATCCGCGATCCACCCGTTTCCACGACAGCAAGCCGCTTTCAGGATCGCGGTGCTGTGTTAATTGTGCTGATTGAGCAGCGATGGGCGTCCACAATAGAATAAGCAGAGCGCCGTGACGCAATATGGATGGGGCGATATTCATGAGGGGATAGTAGCGCGGGTCGAACACCCCCGCCAACTCGGGTAAAATTGCGCCTTTAGATGAGGTCACTCATGGCTGATCCCGTTCAACACAAAGGCGCGGCAAAAACCGCGCGCATCCCGATCAAGATCGTGCCGCAACCCCGGCAGCGCCTGCCGCCGTGGATACGTGCGAAGTCGCCGAATGTGCCCAACGTGGCGCGGCTCAAAGGCATACTGCGCGAAGCGAATCTGCATACTGTGTGCGAAGAAGCCTCGTGCCCGAATCTGGGCGAATGCTTCGGCCACGGCACCGCCACGTTCATGATTCTCGGCGATCTGTGCACGCGCCGCTGCCCGTTCTGCGATGTGGGTCATGGCACGCCGCTGCCACCCGATGTAGATGAGCCTCGTCATCTGGGCGAAACCATCGCGCTGATGGCGCTGAAGTATGTAGTGATCACCAGCGTCGATCGCGACGACCTGCGCGACGGCGGCGCTGCGCATTTCATCGCTTGCATCCGCGCGGTGCGCGAGCTGTCGCCCGCGACCCGCATTGAAATTCTGACGCCGGATTTTCGGGGTCGTCACGACCGCGCGCTGGATATTCTCGACACCGCGCCACCCGACGTGATGAACCACAACCTGGAAACGGTACCGCGCCTGTACAAAGCTGCACGCCCCGGCGCCGACTACGCGCATTCATTGATGCTGCTGAAAAACTTCAAGGCCCGCCATCCCGACGTGCCCACCAAGTCCGGCCTGATGCTGGGACTGGGCGAGGAAGACGACGAAATTCTGCAAGTGATGCGCGACCTGCGCGCGCATGGCGTGGACATGCTGACGCTCGGGCAATATTTGCAGCCGTCGCAACATCATTTGCCGGTATTGCGCTTCGTCCCGCCTGAACGCTTCGCGCAGTTTGAACAGGAAGCCTACGCGATGGGCTTCAAACACGCTGCCTGCGGACCTATGGTGCGCTCAAGCTATCATGCCGACCAACAGGCGGCAGGCGTGGGCGAACACGCTTAAACCAGTCCGCTACTTAGTACCCGAGATTCGGCGCCAGCCAGCGCTCGGCTTCTTCCATACTCCAACCTTTGCGTCGCGCATAGTCTGCGACCTGATCCTTTTCCAGCTTGGCCACCGCAAAATACTGGCTGTCGGGATGCGACAGATAGAAGCCTGAAACTGCAGCTGCCGGCCACATCGCGAAGTTTTCGGTGATGATCACACCGGTATTCCCGGTGGCGTTTAGCAGTTCAAACAGCGCGCCTTTTTCGCTGTGCTC
>JAYWDZ010000369.1:0-3169 GCA_043779595.1 Nitrosomonadales bacterium | reverse complement strand
ACCACCACCCTAAGCTATTTCCCAAGAGGCTGGCTGAAGACCAAGACCATCGGTACAGAAACCACCCAATACAGCTACGACAACGTCGGCCAACTCACCCAAGTCACGCTGCCCACTGCCAGCACCGTACGCTACACCTATGATGATGCTCACAGGCTAACCGATATCAGCGACCCCGCCAACAACCGCCTCCACTACACCCTGGATGCCATGGGTCACCGTACTAAAGAAGAAATCATCACCCCGGCCGGGGGGATACTGTATAGCCACAGCCGCATCTTCAATGCCCTCAACCAGCTCTACCAAGACATCGGTGCGCTCAACCAGACCAGCACCTATACCTATGACAACAACGGCAACCTAAAAAGCGAAGACGGCCCCAGAACCGATGTGGTCGATCTCACCCAGAATCAATACGATGCGTTAAACCGCTTAATCAACGTCACCGCGGCTGACAATGGCGTCACCCAATACGCGTATGACCCGCTCGATCAACTCAAAACCGTCACCGACCCTAAGCTATTGGCAACCAACTACACCGTGAATGCGTTGGGTGACACCAGCCAAACCCAAAGCCCGGATAGCGGACTCACGACTGCCACTTATGATGCCGCGGGTAACTTGAAGACCGAGACCGATGCGCGTGGCTTTACCACGACGTATACCTATGATGCGTTGAACCGCATACTCAGCAAAGCCAGCTCCGATACCAATACGCCGGTGTTTAGCTATTTCTATGACACGTGTAGCAAGGGCAGGCTGTGCGGCATCCAGCGCAATGGCGTGTTCCATTTCTCCTTTAGCTACGACCCGATGGGGCGGCTGACTGGCCAGATTAACGCCGGCATCGATGGGACTTGGCTCTCTAGCGGCTATACCTACAATGCCGCCGGCCAGCTCATCAAGCTCACCTACCCGACTGACCGCACGGTGGCCTATGGCTATGATAGCCAAGGCCGTATCAACCAAGTGAGCACCACTAATCCCGCTGGAACAGTGACGACCGTCCTCGCCAGTGCGATTCAATACTACCCCTTTGGTGCTGTGCAGACATTTAACTACGGCAATGGTTTGACCTACCGGATGAACCGCGATCAAGACTATCGCCCGGCCACCGCCAGCAACGGTGCGACCTTTATCATGTTTTATTACGACCTCGCCAGCAATGTGAGCGCCCTGTATGAAGCCAGCACCGGCCAGACCTTTAGCTACGATGCAGTCAACCGCTTAAACAGTGCCAGCAGCACCGCCACCAATTCCTATGGCAGCCTGGCGTATAGCTATGACACCAACGGCAACCGCACGCAAGAAACCCGCAATGGCACACTCACCCCGTATGTGTATAACCCCGCTGGCAGTAACTGGTTAGCTCAGATCGGCACTGATATCCGCACTAAAGATGCCGCAGGCAATACCGCCTCCGCCACTTCATTCGGCACGCTCGGCTATGACGGCTACCGGCGCATGATCAAGAGCAGTAATCAGAATGCGGTGTATGAATACAATGCTTTGGGCCAGCGTATTAAGAAATCCACCAGCAGCGGCAATACTTATTTCCACTATGGGCAGAGTGGGGAGTTGTTGTATGAAGTGGATAACCTGGGGAAGAATAAGCACTACATCTATTTGAATGGGATGTTGGTGGCGCGGATTGATAATGGCGTGCCTTATTACTACCACACCGATCATTTGGGGACCCCGCAGGCGATGACGGATGCGGCGCAGGCGATTGTGTGGAACGCGAAGGTGGAGCCGTTTGGGAAGGTGCTGATTAAGACGCAGACGATTTTGAATAACATCCGTCTTCCGGGCCAATACGAAGATGTTGAGACCGGATTGAGTCAGAACGGGTTCAGGGATGGATATCACCCGGGTAGCGGTCGGTATACGCAGTTTGATCCGATTGGTCTCGGGGGGGGGACCAACCCGTTCGGTTACGCAAATCAAAATCCGCTGACCTACGTCGACCCTTTAGGCTTATCAGCCGGAGATGTTCTAGGTGGTAGGGTGGGAGCAACCGTCGGAGGGGCAATTGGTACGGTTATTGAACCAGGGGGTGGAACTGCAGTAGGCGCGGCTGTAGGTTCTGCTCTCGGTAGTGCGGCTGGAAATGCATTGCAAGAAGAAATAGAAAGGGAAGCAAATAGGCGCGAGTATAAAAATAAATGTAAGGAGCCTCCCCCTCCGGGACTTGATCCGTGCGAACTTGCCAAATGGAATTTGAATAAGGCTCAGGCCTGCAAAGATCTAAGAGAGGCCCATACTAATAGGTGGTGGGGTGGAATAGATACTCAGCATAGTCCACAACTTGCGCGAGACCTAGACAATGCTATTCGGAATGCCCAACGTGCTGTTGATAGATTATGCAAATGTCAAAAATAATTATTACTAATGATGCTCTACTAAAGGAAATTGAATCTGTTTTTCCTCTAGTGGAAATGCCTCTTGGCATTGACCTCGCCTTTCACAAGCATGGCTGCCTTGAATGCGACGAGTTGCGAGAGGACCTTGAGCAGTACAGAGACAAAGAGATCACTGGCGAAGCCATTCGTCTTATCCACCAAGAGTTGTCCAGCTTGTCAGCGAAAGCGTGGAGGTGGGTTTTGCCTCATTACCTAAGATTTTGTTTGACTCCTGAGGCTAAATATAACCGAATGGAAACGGAGTTCTTCATTTACAGTCTAGGTCCTGATTTGAAATTTCAACAGGAAACATTGCAACGTCTCTCAATGTTAAACAAAGACCAGATTAATTGCTTAGTTCACTTTTTAGAGTGGTGTTTAAATGATGAGTACTGGAATGAGTATTATCCTGAAGATATTAACAAGGCCATAAATTTTTTAAGTACGATAAACACTTAACATTAATGGCAACGTAGAAACCCGCGTAAGGCGCGCTGGTAGGGCGCAATCGTTATTGCGCCGAATGAAAACATCCGGTGCAATGCGCTTCGCTTATTGGCACCCTACATCGCGTCATACGCGAAATGTAAATGATGCATGTGGGCGATTTGGATAGGCGAAAAAAATTGGTAAGAACCATAAGGGGCGCGATGCGCGACCTAATGTTGTTACAAGCTGAAAAGTGATTATGACTAAAATACAACTATATTATCTGACGCTGTTGGTGCCTCTCGCGCCACTTGCGGGGGCGCTGATTGCCGGTTTGT
>JAYWDZ010000368.1:0-20297 GCA_043779595.1 Nitrosomonadales bacterium | reverse complement strand
GCGGCATGGCGATCCATCACCGCAGCGGCTATGCCGCCGCCGGCCACCAGCTGACAAGGCTCGAGCGTGGTAGGCACCAAAGCCTCGAATTGGTCTGGCGCGTAGCGTGCGCCGTAGGCCACAACGATTTCGTCGCCCACGAACATGGTGGACTTTCGGCTAGCGACACTCTCCAGGAAAGCGTGCTTGCCGATGCGGTCAACGCGCGCCAGCAGCAGGTCGCCCGCGCGAGGTTGTATATCGGCACCTTCGAGCAGTTGCGCCATCTCAGCCACGGGCACCCGGCGCGTAGTGTAGGCACGCTTGGCCATCGAGATTCGGCGTGCGAACGCTGACAGGGGCGGTTGCGGCACAGAGCCGTTGGTGAGTTCGAGCTTCATGAGTTTCCTTGCAGTGGGGATGGGGAGTTACGGCCGTTGGTGGAACATTCTTGAACATTCGATGAGCTGCTGCATTCAACCGGGAGTCTGAGTGCTGTATGTTAAGGAAATATGGAATCTTTATTGTAGGACAAAGCCGACGAAGTCGTGAAACGAAGTAATCGGACAAAGCCGCTAACGGCTCGAAGGCCAACATAACCATTTTAACCAGTCACTTATAGGAGTTCAGTCACTTGGTTGGAGCGTAGCATTTGGTGTCCCTAAACCGTTCGCACACCAAGTAGCCGCGCAAAACTTTCTCGTTTGACCGTTTCGATGAAGTCAATCACATACGCGCGCGATGCGTCGGCTGCACGCGCGGCGGCATGCAACTCTCCCCACAAGCCGTGCTTGCCGATAGCGCGCGCGGTCACATAACCGCGTTGCAGATAAGGCTCGACTGCCCACGCGGGCAATGCGGCCAGCCCGCGCCGACTCGCGACGAGTTGCAGAATCGCCACTGTCAACTGCGCTTCGCGGCGCGCAGGTTTGATGCCTGCAGGCGCCAGTACGCGACGAATCAGATCGAGCCGGTCTTCCGGCACTGGGTAGGTAATCAGCGTTTCGTTGGCGAAATCGGCGGGCAATAGAAATTTTTTGGTTGCCAGTGCGTGATCGGGCGGCAGCAGCGCGAGCATTTCAAACCCGAACAGCGGCGTAAACACCACGCCTTTGCGCGCCGACATTTCAGAAGTAATCACCAAGTCCGCGCGGTTTTCCAGCAGCAAGCCGACCGGGTCAGATTGAAAACCGCCGAGCAAATCCAGCTCCACGCGCGGCCACGCGACGCGGTAGGCGTCCATCGCGGGCATCAGCCAATCGTAACAAGTGTGGCATTCCACCGCGATGCGTAGTTCTCCGGCTTCGCCGTCTTTAAGTTTGGCCAGATCCCTTAGCGCCGCTTCAACCTGAGGCAATGTCGTCTGCGCCAATTGCAATAGGCGTTTACCCGCAGGCGTGAGTTGTAGCGGACGCGAGGCACGGTCGAGCAGCGGTTGGTCCAGCGCCGCTTCTAGCGCCTTTAATTGATGCGACACTGCGGACTGGGTGAGATGCAGACGCTCAGCCGCCGCGGTGAGCCCGCCGCTGTCGACCACGGCTTGCAGCAGTCGCAGATGGCGAAATTCGATATGAGACAAATTCATGGTGTTAATGAAAACAATTCGTTTGATTCATGGTACGTCGCGCCGCATGATCTCGTCCATCACTTGAGGAGAAGAAAATGGCATTGGCACACGTATTAGGCGTCCCGCGCATCGGGCCGAATCGCGAACTGAAATTTGCACTGGAAAAATTCTGGCGCGGCGAGATAGATGAGGCGACATTGCAATCGACCTCAAGCGGCATCCGCCAAGCCAACTGGCGCAAACAACACGCCGCCGGACTGGATTTTGTCAGCGTGGGCGACTTCACGTTTTATGACCAGATGCTGGATCACATTGCGCTGCTGGGATGCGCGCCCGCGCGTTTTGGCTTTGGCGATACGCTTGCGCTGCCTGAATATTTCGCACTCGCACGTGGCAACGATGCGCATCACGCAATGGAAATGACCAAGTGGTTCGATACCAATTACCACTATCTGGTGCCGGAACTTACCCCTGATACCCACTTCCACTTGGGCGCTACCAAGCTGTTTGACGAAGTAATTGAAGCACAGACCGCGGGCTTTAACCCCAAGCCAGTGCTGATCGGGCCGCTGACTTTTTTGTGGCTGGCGAAGGAAAAAGCCGGGCGCGATGCTGCACACGCCTCCCCTGTCTCAATAGGAGAAATAAGCAACTCTTTTGATCGTCTGGATTTTCTCGACAGCCTGCTGCCGGTGTACGCCCAAATCCTTACCCGCTTAAAAAATCAAGGCGTGGAATGGGTGCAAATAGACGAGCCGATTCTGAGCCTGGATTTGCCCGGCGTGTGGCGCGTGGCATTCGAGCGCGCTTACCACACGCTCAATAGCGTTGGCGTGAAGCTACTGCTGGCGAGTTATTTTGGCCCCTTGCGCGAAAATTTTTTAACCGCGCTCAAGCTTCCGGTAGCAGGTATCCACCTGGATTGCGTACGCGGCGGTGAAGAGCTGGCGCAGGCCATCGACTGGCTCCCGGCCACCCGCATCCTGTCGGTGGGCGTGATCGACGGGCGCAATATCTGGAAGACCGATCTAGAAGCAGTACTCACCCGTTTGGAGGGCCTGCACGCACGCCTTGGCGAGCGGCTGTGGCTGGCGCCATCGTGCTCCTTGCAACATGTACCGGTAAGTCTGGACGCTGAGGCTAAGCTTGAACCAGAAATCAAAAACTGGCTGGCGTTCGCCGGTGAAAAACTGGCCGAACTGGCGGTATTGAAAATCGCATTAACACAAGGGCGCGCCGCTGTGGCTAACGCGCTCGACGACAATCGCGCCGCACTGAATTCACGGCATCGCTCGCTGCGCGTGCACAGTCCGGATGTCAGTGCGCGTTTAGCCGCACTTCAACAGCGCGATTCTTCGCGCACAGCACCGTTTGCGATTCGCCAACCTCAACAACGCGCGCGTTTAAACCTGCCGCCCTTCCCCACCACCACCATCGGTTCGTTCCCGCAGACCTCTGAAATTCGCGCGGCCCGCGCCCAATTCAAAAAAGGCGAATTGAGCGAGGCCGACTACACCGAGGCAATGCAGCGCGAAATCGCATTTGCGGTCGCGAAGCAAGAACACATCGGGATCGATATGTTGGTGCACGGTGAAGCCGAACGTAACGACATGGTCGAATACTTTGGCGAGCAACTCGACGGGTTTGCGTTCTCGCAAAATGGCTGGGTACAAAGCTACGGTAGTCGCTGCGTCAAGCCGCCGATCATTTACGGCGACGTGTCGCGCCCGGCACCGATGACCGTGGAATGGACCGCGTATGCACAATCGCTGACGACTAAACCGATGAAAGGCATGCTGACCGGGCCCGTGACGATACTGCAATGGTCGTTCGTGCGCGACGATCAGCCGCGCGCCACCACGGCATTGCAAATTGCGCTGGCGATTCGCGACGAAGTGGTTGATCTGGAACGCGCCGGCATTGCGGCAATACAGATCGACGAACCCGCCTATCGCGAAGGTCTGCCGCTGCGCCGAGCAGACTGGGAGCGCTATCTGGAATGGGCGAGTCACGCGTTTCGCGTAGCCGCCTCGGGCGTGGCCGACGCCACGCAGATTCATACTCACATGTGCTATTCCGAATTTAACGACATCCTGCCCGCGATTGCGGCGATGGACGCGGACGTGATCACCATCGAAACCAGTCGCTCGGACATGGAACTGCTAAGGGGATTTGGCGATTTCAACTACCCCAACGAAATCGGTCCGGGCGTCTACGACATCCACTCACCACGCATCCCCGACACGTGCGAGATGACGCGGCTACTGGAGAAAGCCGCGCTGGTTATCGAGCCCGAAAACCTGTGGGTTAATCCGGATTGTGGACTAAAAACCCGTGGCTGGCCGGAGACTGAAGCGGCGTTGATTAACATGGTAGCGGCTGCGCAGACCATGCGAGACAGGGCCATCACCACCTTATAGTTATCTCCAAATCAAGGGTATAAAAATAGTTTCTCCCAAAGGCTGGCAAGCACCTCAGCATTCGCTTACAGCATGCAATGAACTTTTATGTGACGATTAAAAGCATGTTGGCGATGTTGTAAAGGGGTAAGGGTATTACTCCCGGCCGATATGAATACGAAAAACTATTCCACTCAACACTAAAGTGGTCTGGAGATCAAAGCTTCGGGAGCGACTATGCAATTAATAAAGAACCTCACATTTACGCTGCTTACCGCTGCGACTTTTTCAGCGGGAGCGGCTCCTCCTCCCATCGTTACGCAAGGCAAAGGCGCGGCCATTGCCTGCGCAAGCTGCCACGGGATGGAAGGGGCTGGCAACAGTCAGGCAGGTTATCCGGCGCTGGCTCAATTGCCCCAAGCGTATTTCACCAAGCAGATTGCCGATTTTAAATCTGGCACTCGCTCCCATGCGGTAATGTCACCCATTGCTAAAGCAGTGGCCCCTGAAGATGCCGAGGCCGCGGCCGCTTATTACACCAGCTTGCCTCGAGCGGTTTCTCCCTCAGCCCCTGCGGATGCTGCGGTAGTGGCACGTGGCGAAAATCTTGCACTGAATGGGGCCTGGGATAAGGGACTCCCTGCCTGTTTCAAGTGTCATGCGCCGGGAGGTACGGGGGTCGCACCCTCTTTTCCACCGTTGGCAGGGCAGCATGTGGGGTATACGGTCAGTCAATTGCAAGCCTGGAAAACAGGCACGCGCACCAACGACCCTTTGCAGCTAATGAAGACGGTTGCGGAAAAACTTTCGGATGATGATATGCGCGCGGTCGCCGCCTATATTGCTTCACTAGGGACTCAGGAGAAAATAAAATGAAGCAGCCTTTTCAACTCGTAATTGCGCTGTTGGCTGCGGCAGGCATGGTAAGCGGCTGCGACAAACAACCTTCCGAAAGCACCACGGTGCATGCTCCGGTCGTATCTCCCGCGCCTAATCCCGTTACGCCTCCAACGACTGTCATCGGGCCTGCGGGCGGGCCAAATAAAGACGGGGCAGGCGCGGTAATACGCACGACATTTACGCCCCCGCCGGAAAGCGAAATTCCTAAAAATGAGCTTGGCGATATGATTCTGCTGGGCAAGAATATTTTTGTGAACACGCAGCAATACGCCAAGGCTTATGTGGGCAATGGATTGAATTGCGCGAACTGCCATTTGGATAATGGGCGCAAGGCGGATTCGGCACCTTTGTGGGCAGCTTACGGTATATATCCCGCGTATCGTAAAAAAACCGGGAAGGTCGATACCATTGAAAGCCGCATTCAGGGCTGCTTTAGCTACAGCATGAACGGGAAGCCCCCCGCACTCGACAGCAAAGAAATGATCGCCTTGGTAACCTACCATCACTGGCTCGCCAAGGGTGCGCCCATTGGCACCAAATTGCCGGGCCAGGGTTTTGTGACTGTGCCTAAACCTGCCCAGCAAGCTGATATTGCGCGCGGTTCAGAAGTTTTTAAAAATAATTGCGCACTCTGCCATGGCCCCAACGGCGAAGGCACTCAAGCCAATGGGCAATATGTATTTCCGCCCTTATGGGGCAAAAATTCATTTAACTGGGGTGCCGGCATGCATCGCGTAGATACCGCGGCAGGTTTCATTAAGGCCAATATGCCTTATGGGCGCGGCGGAATGTTAAACGATCAACAGGCGTGGGACGTAGCGTTATTCATGAATAGCCATGAGCGGCCCAAAGACCCTCGTGCTAAAGGGAGCATCGCGCAAACGCGTGATCAGTTTCACGACGAGAACTGCCTCTATGGCCGCACACCAGAAGAGTTGATCACGTTGATGGAGAGTAAAGACAAAGCAAAGGCTGACGCACCAAGTGCCTCTACGCCCGGAAAAACTTCAGGACTAACCGAAGGAATCTCCCCCGCTACCTCTCACTAAAGGGGAGTTCCCCGGCCAAACCAATTGCTACCTAAGGTTAAGTGGGTAAGTCTGGAAAGCGATGGGCGTATGATCAGTTTCGAGAGCCGGAATGCCTACTAACAATCTTCTCTTATGACCTTACTTCAACCTGAGATAACCCAATATGAATCCAGTCAAACTCGCCGCCCTTATTCTGATTGCCGGGGGTATCTTTGCGCTGGTCTACGGGAGCTTTACTTATACTAAAGCTACTCACGACATCAAGCTTGGCCCCATCGAGATGTCGGTAAAAGAAAAAGACACTGTGAACCTACCGGTTTGGGCTGGGGTAGGCGCGATTGTGATTGGCGGCTTGCTGCTGGTTTCGGGTAATAAAAAAGGCTAAGTTAAGCATTGCTGGCTCGGGGCAATCTCTACCCCAAGCCAACAGTAAAGAGCCTGCGAGTTTCAAGTCGGACTATGTGCCCGCAATGCGGCAATTCGCTCTTCCAGTGGCGGGTGGGTAGTAAAGAGTCGCTTGATCCCATGACCCAATTCCCCCGCAATACCAAAGGCTGCCATCTGCTCGGGTAAAGGCTGTGGATGTAACGCGCCCAGACGCTGTAATGCCCCGATCATCTTGTCGCGCCCGGCCAGTTTTGCGCCTCCCGCATCTGCGCGGAATTCTCGCTGACGTGAAAACCACATCACAACCATACTGGCGAGCACGCCTAACACCAATTGGGCGATGATGCTGGTAATCCAGTAGGCCGGACCTTGGCCGCGTTCGGTCTTGAACACCACGCGGTCAACCAGATAGCCAATGATTCGCGAGAAAAACATCACGAACGTATTCACCACACCTTGTATCAACGCCAGCGTGACCATGTCGCCATTCGCAATGTGGCTGATTTCATGCCCGAGCACCGCTTCCGCCTCTTCGCGCGTCATTGATTGCAACAGCCCGCTGCTCACCGCCACCAATGCATTATTACGGCTCATGCCGGTGGCGAATGCATTTACATCGGGCGCCTCGTAAATTGCCACTTCCGGCATCCCGATACCCGCTTGCTGGGCCTGGCGACGCACTGTTTCGACCAACCAGAATTCAGTGGAGCTAGACGGCGATTCGATCACGCGTGCGCCGGTCATGCGTTTAGCAGACCACTTCGACATCGCCAATGAAATCAGTGATCCGCCAAAGCCAATCACGGCCGATGACACCAATAAGGCGTTCATATTCAGGCCCGTGCCCTGCGCGTTCAGGATGCGATCCACCCCGAGCAAATGCAACACGATGCTGAGCATGAAAACGATCGCCAGATTGGTGATTACAAATAATGCAATGCGCTTCATTCCCTATCCTTCCAAAAAAAATAACCCTGCACTTCGACAGCGCGAAGAGGCGAAAAGTTGGTCAGCTAGTGAAATTTAATGCAACTGCGAGACGCGGAACTCGCGCCGGGAATCGTTATTTCCGCGCGGGGGCAACCCGATGTTCGACAGCAAACACTGCGGCCTCGACACGTGAGGTCATATTCAACTTGGCCAGAATATGTCGCACGTGCAGCTTGACCGTGTCATGGCTAATGTCGAGCGTGCGCGCGATAGCCTTGTTGCTTTCGCCTCGTGATAGATGCGTCAGAATTTCGGCCTCACGCGGAGTGAGCGAATCAATTAGCGAGGGCGTGTTCTGGCCTTTTTGATCAAACAGTCGAACCAGTTTTGCCGTCATTGCCGGCGCGACGACCGTTTCGCCGCGCTGCGCACGCAGGATCGCATCCACGACCTCATCCGGTTCCATGCTCTTCAGCAGATAGCCGTTTGCCCCCGCCCGTAGGGCACGCGCCAGGTCATCTTCAGCTTCAGATAGCGTCAGAATCAACACCGGCAATGTAAATCCATCCACGCGCAATTGCTGCATCAACGTGATGCCATCGGTGCCGGGCATATTCAAATCTAGAATCAATACGTCCGGGTGATGTTTGGAAAGCAGCATCGCGACTTCGTCTGGATTACCGGTAAACGCCATTACCTCGATGCTGCCGCTTTGCTCCAACAGCTCAGCCAAACCTTTGCGAAATAGCGTGTGATCGTCGACCAGGATAATGCGGGCGCGCGGGCTCATGAGATTACTCGGGTTTATGTTGAGGGAAAATCAGGCGGATCACCGTACCGCCTGCAGGGCGGCTTTCCACGCTGAGCTTGCCATTTAATTTGGCGGCACGTTCGCGCATGATGGTCAGCCCAAAACTTTTACCCATCGTGGACGACTCGTCGTTTTTCTTTTGCACGCCCACACCATCGTCGGCGACGTTGACGATGTACTGACCGTTTTCCAGATCAAACGTGATCACCACGTGGCGTGCGCGTGCATGTTTGGCGATGTTGTATAGCGATTCCTGGATGATATGAAACACCTGAATTTCTTCGTCCGGCGACAGCGACACATCCTGCACCAGATTTAAAAAATCGACATCGGCATTGGCTTTTTTGCGAAAGCTCTTGGCGAGTTCCTGAATCGCGGGCACCAAGCCACGCGGGTTGATGCGGTCGCGGTACTGCGTAATTAAATCGCGCAGGTCGGCGTAGGCCAGGTCAACCGCCTCTTCGACGTCGCCTAGATAGCGATTGGCCTTGGGATAGTCTTCGTGCTGCATCGCGTCTGACAATACGTTGAGCCGCATCTTCGCGTACGCCAGCGTTTGCGCGAGCGAATCGTGAATCTGGTTAGCCAGCATCTGGCGCTCGTTCATCAGCGAAATGCGCATGTTTTCACGTGTCAGCCGGGCGTTCTCCAGCGCAATGCCCAAGTGCTCGCTGATCGAATGAAACAGCAAACGGATATCTTCAGAAACGCTTTTGTCTTGGTCCAGAAACAGGTTGTACACGCCCATCACTTTGTTTTTGTGCATCAGCGGCACCGCGACTACGCTGGTGCAGCCTTCACCGAAATAGCTGGCATTGGCGTGCTTGCGACAGAAAGCGACATTGGTCCAGCTGCTCACAGTGACTTCGCGCGCAGCCTTGCCGCACACGCCGCAGTCGAGTCCCATGATTTGTTCGTGTTCGACCAGCTCAGGCGGCAGCCCCACCGAGCTGATCAGCCGCAGATGCGTACGGTCGTCGGTAATCACGCGGACCGCGCCCGCCTGTGCGCCCGCCAGCCGCACCATGGTCGTCAGAAATCGCCCCAGTAACTGTTCGACATTGGAGTCGGTGGACAGACTGGTGGTGATTTCCGACAGCACCTTTAAGGCAGGAATGCTGACGTTGCCGGAATCGGTCGAGTGATGTTCGACCAGACGATGTACTTCAGTCATGGACGTAAAGAGAGCAAATCATGCAATCAGCATAGCTGATTACAAGGCAGTCTGTTCCGCTTCACGCGGGGCGGTGCGCTGCGAATCCAACCAGCTGGGGGGCTTCTCCGGCGATCCGCCGGGTGGCCCGGGGGGAACCGGCACCACTACGCCCGGATCAAGCGTCTCCGGGAATCCACCACCCTTATTCGGTTTGGTTGGCACCTGGGGATCTGCCTGACTGCTCGAGCCCTCAGGCTTTTCGCCCGGGCTGGTCGGCGGGATAGGTACCGGCGCCGCATTTTGCGGGGGTTCCGTCGGCACGGGTAATGCGGGGGCTTCAGGTACCGGGGGCGGGGTCTCTACTCGAGAGGCCGGGAAGAGCGCAGGTTTCAATTGCGGCAACAGGTTTTTTAATATCTGCGCAACCATCGAACTGGTGTACTCATACTGCCCCGCCTGCGGCCCAGGTACCAAGGCCGTGAACGTGCCGAAGTAATGATCGCCGAGATAAAACACAAAAGTTGCCGTGCGGTTGACCACGCGCGATTCGATCAATTGCCCCCCCGCCCCGTAGTGCTCAAATCGGTGATCGCCGGTACCGGTTTTGCCCCCCATCACTATTTCGTGCCCGGCCGCGTCCTTCAACACGCCTTGTAAACGCCCGGCCGTGCCGCCTTTTACTACCAGCGCTAAAGCTTTTTTCACCGTACGGGTTAACTCCACTGGCAACAGGCGCTCGCCCTGCGGACGGTCGTGCTTGAAACGTGTCTCGTACGGCGTGTTTTGGGCGAAGCGCATTTCCGTCAAGCTCACCTTGGGAAGACGTACACCATCGTTAACCAGGATGCCCATCAATTCGGCCAATGCTGCAGGGCGATCTCCCGAGCTGCCGATAGCAGTGGCGTACGACGGGGTCAGATTATCGAAGGGATAACCAAGACGCTTCCAGTCGCGCAATAACGCATCGAAGGCTTCGACCTCGAGGAGTGACTGAATACGAATGTCCTGCGCATTTTTACGACTGGTTTTAAAGAGCCAGTTATAAACCTCGGTGCGGGCCTGGGTGCTCGCTTTAGCCAGCTCGGTCATATTGGCTTGAGGATGAATCCGCAGATACGCCACCAACCACAATTCCAGCGGATGGATCTGCGTGACATAGCCGCGATCCGCTAGATTGTAAGTAGTGGGGCCATGGGTGTTGTACAGCGCAGCCAGCGTGCCGTCGTCCAGCGACTTGGCGGCAGGGATATGCGCACGTAGCATTTGCACATAGTCCGCGAAGCTTGCCTGCGGGTTGAGATAACGATAGACCGAGGTAAACCGTCGTGGGTTAACTCGCGCACGCGCGTATAAATCCTCAGTCATTTGCGCGAGCGTTTGCGCTTTGTGGCGCTGATAAAAACGGCTCAAAAATACTTTGCCTTCTTTATCTACAAAGCGCATCAAGTAGCCCATGCGTTGCGGATTATTTGCATCGTTCAGAATGCGCCCGGCCGCACCTGGCGCACGGCTGGCATAGTGCCGTACCACATCGCGCATCACGCGAATGTAGACAAGGTTGACCGAATTTTTGGTGGCAGCCCATAAATTCAGCACGCGGTCGTTATCTTTTTTATCAAAGTTGGCAAAGCGGTGTTCACCGCCCCCGGTAAAAAACACCTCGGGAGCTGCTGAATATTCGCGCCCCATTGCGGCTTCCATAATGGCGGCGAGACTTTTGTCAGACGCCGTAAGCAGATAGTTGGCCGTCCATTGCGCCAGCACGTCACGCTGAGACTGCGCTTGTTTCAATAGCGCCGCCTGATCTAATGCGCTGAATTCACCATGCAACCCGGCAATGATTTGCAAATACGTAATCATCGTGCGTAATTTGGCTGTCGAGCCCAGGTCGAGGCGCGCTTGCTGATTGATGTCAAACGGCTGATTCAGGTTGTCGGACTGGATGCGCAGCAACATGCCTTCGGGTGATTTTTCGAACAGCGTAAAACTGTAAATCACTTTTGTTAAATCATTGTCGGGCCGCAATAAGCGCGGGCCATACAGCCCTACCGCCCTCACTGCCTCAGGGGTGGCAAGGCTTTGTAGAAAGTGACTGACGATAGCTTGTGCAGGCTGATTCAACGTTGTTTTAATCTGTAAATCCAGCCGGTCCAAGTCATATAAACGCCTCTCTCCGAGTAACGCAGCAGCCCGGATGCGCAACGCGTTTGCGGCTTTTTGTTCGACGAAGCGGGGGGGGATCGGATCAATGCGGCTGCTCGCCGAACGCAGTGAAATCTTTTTAGCAATGTCACGCACTGCAGGGGTAATCACACCCGCAGCGGCCAGTAAACCCAAATGGTCGTCGGTATACGCATCGAGTGCTTTGCGGTTGGAAGCCAGGTAATAAGACGGGCGCCGTTCGGCCACCACGAGCGATAACACATGTTTCAGTGCAGAGGCATACTCATGTTTGCGCTGCGCGGAGTCGTGTTCGGTCAGTGGTTTGGACAGCACCCGGTTGATATGCGCAATATCCAGCCCATACCAGGCCCACAAGCCATCGCCCACACCATTCACCTCGCCAAAACGCGGCGCAGCGGCGAGCGGGACGGTATTCAAATAGGCCACTACGGCACGACGGCGAGCAGGGCGAGTGTCAGTGCCATCGCGATAAGCGCGCAAGCTCGCCGTACTCATTTGCTGCAATTTATCGAGCATGCCTTGGGTGAGGCCGTCAGGGGAATGGCGGTATTTTTCGATCTGCGTGGGTAAGGTGCTGCCCCCCGCCACATTGCGACTGGGGTCGACGATGCTGATGGCTTTTTCTAAAACAGCTTCACCTAAACGATCCCATTCCACCGCGGGATTACGCGTGGGAAAGTCATCGCGCAACAGCTCGCGGTTTTCTATGTACAACAGCGACTGCACCAGTACCGGCGGGATATCTTCGAAACGTGTGTAGACCCGCGCCGGGGATAAATACTGATACAAGGGCTTACCCTCGCCGTCCAGCAGCGTAATCCCGGCTTGGTCTTTTTCGCGATACGGCAAGAACATGCCCAGCTCTCCCACGCGCGCCATTTGAATGCTGATCTTGGCTTGCTCTTCGATATGCCAGCCATAAGTTTTCAGGCGCCGGGTGTAAAAGGGGAGTTTGCTATAGCCTAGTCGAACGTCATAAGGTCCGTTGCCCGGAAAGCGAATGCGTTCGGAGGGCCCGCGCTCCATGCGCCAGTTCATTTTCTGCACGGTTTTGGCGAGATAGCGTGCTTCGAAGGTGGATGAAAGAAGCTCCCACGCGACCAGTCCAATGAGGCTGAGCAATAGCAGCAACAAGCCAAGACCAATCAAAATACGACGCGGAATTTTATGCATATGCTTTATACCCAGTCTTTCGCCACCAGAAAATCACTGTACAGCTTGGCCTCGGGCGATCCCGCTTGCGGGTGCCAGTCGTACCGCCATTTCACTACTGGCGGCAACGACATCAAAATCGATTCGGTACGCCCGCCAGATTGCAGGCCGAACAAAGTCCCGCGATCAAATACCAAATTAAATTCCACATAGCGCCCACGTCGATAGGCCTGAAAATCGCGCTCGGTCTCCCCATAAGCGAGGGCTTTACGTCGTTGCAAAATCGGCAGATAAGCCGGAAGAAACGCATCGCCTACGCTTTGTACCATCTCGAAGGCCTGCGCAAATCCGCCTTCGGCGAAGTCGTCAAAAAATATGCCGCCGATGCCGCGCGGTTCATTGCGATGCGCGAGAAAAAAATAGCGATCGCACCACGCTTTAAAACGCGGATGGAGCTCGGTGCCAAAGGGGTCCAACGCGTTTTTGCAACTGGCGTGAAAATGCTGCGCATCGTCTTCAAACCCGTAGTAGGGCGTGAGGTCCATGCCGCCGCCAAACCACCACACCGGGGCCTCGCCGTCTTGCTTCGCTATGAAGCAACGTACGTTCATATGGACCGTCGGCGCGTAGGGATTGAGCGGATGCAACACCAGTGACACGCCCATCGCTTCCCAGTGGCGGCCCGCCAATTCCGGGCGATGCACGGTGGCAGAAGGCGGTAAGGTCTGCCCCATCACATGCGAAAAATTCACGCCGCCACGCTCGAGCAAGTTGCCGTTTTCGATTACGCGTGACATCCCTCCTCCGCCTTCGGGACGCACCCATGAATCGGTGCGAAACGCCAGGCCATCCTCAGCCTCCATCGCGGACACAATGCGCGACTGCAAATCGAGCAGATAGGTTTTGATGGCGTCAGTGCTGACTTCAGTCTTCATGCAATCTCGTCAAGTCCGCAAGATGCGGCCGCTCGCATAATCGATCAAAGTTGAAGGACGCTTGCGCGTGCCGATTTTGCCTGGCAAAATCCAGACTTTTGCACCAAAAATCCTGCGGCATTGTGCCTCGGTTTTAGCCGACTTTGCGCCGTGCACATTAGCGCTGGTGGAGACAAGCGGCATTTGCAAGTGGTGGCACAAGCGCGCGGTATCAGTATGCGCACTCACCCGTACAGCCAGTTGGATATGCGCGCCGGTTAACTGGCGAGGAGCACGGGCAGGTAATAGCAACGTAGTGGGACCCGGCCAGTAGCGCGTGAGGTCGGCCCGCGTAGACGGCATTAGTTTTTGTAAAAACGGTTCCAACCGTGACAGCTGATCGCTCACCAGGATTAATCCCTTATTGCGGGGACGCTGCTTCACCGCGAGCAAGCGACGTATCGCGCGCGCATTGCGTGGGTCGCAGCCCAGGCCAAAACAGGACTCTGTGGCATACGCGACCAGCCCGCCCGAATGCAGATGCCGGATAAGACGCGAACGTGAGGGCAGAGGACGGCCATGAGCAAGCTTAGCGGCGATATTGCTAGCCATGTGTAGGCCGATGGTTGAATAAATATAAGTCCAAATATTTTACCGTGGCAGGCCGTAGCGGCGCATGGATTTAGCATTCTTTATATCTCGCGGGCATTAACGCAACACCCTTGACCGGGAGTCTCCAGCATAGTGGCTAGGGGATGATTTTGCCGCCAAAAGCCGAGGGCACGTCGGTAGGATGACGCCTTTCGAGCGCACGAAAACCAATATCGCGGCGCATCTGGCTGCCGTTAAAACGGATTTGATCGGCGACTTCATAGGCCCGCGTCTGGGCCATCCGCACGCTGTCACCCAGCGCAGTGACCGCCAGCACGCGACCTCCGCTAACGATGAGCTCGCTACCCTCAAGTTGAGTGCCCGCATGGAAAACCTGCACCTCCTCGCTTAACTTGGGCACTCCGAGGAGGGTGTCGCCTTTGTGGGGCAAGCCATGAATCGCATCGCCTTTGCGCGGCGCGTCCGGGTAGCCTGCTGCGGCCATCACTACCGCCAATGCGGTACGGCGATCCCATTCCGCCTCCACTTGGTCGAGCCGCCCACTTACCCCTGCCTCCAGCAACATCATCAGGTCAGTTTTGAGCCGCATCATGATCGGCTGGGTTTCCGGGTCTCCCATACGACAGTTGAACTCCAGGACTTTAGGCGCGCCATCGTCGCCAACCATGATGCCCGCATATAAAAAACCGGTGTAATCAATTCCGTCGGCTGCCATGCCCTCGACCGTCGGCTGGATGACCTCGCGCATGATACGCGCGTGCAGCCTGGGCGTGACCACCGGCGCGGGCGAATAAGCACCCATCCCGCCCGTGTTGGGGCCTTGATCACCATCTTGCAGGCGTTTGTGATCCTGGCTGGAAGCCAGCGTCAGCACATTTTTGCCATCTACCATCACGATGAAACTGGCTTCTTCGCCGAGCAGGCATTCTTCGATCACTACCCGATGCCCGGCTTCGCCCATCGTATTTCCTGAGAGCATCGCCTCGACCGCCGCGTGCGCTTCTTCAGTAGTCGTGGCGACCACCACCCCTTTGCCCGCCGCCAGACCATCCGCCTTCACCACGATAGGCGCGCCTTGTTGATCGATATACGCGTGCGCACTGGCAGCATCGGTAAACGTGCCAAAAGCCGCTGTGGGAATGTGATGCCGCGCCATAAAACGTTTTGCAAAATCCTTGGAGCTTTCGAGTTGCGCCGCGGCTTGGGTCGGCCCAAATATGCGCATTTTGGCAGCGCGGAACGCATCCACCACCCCCGCGGCCAAGGGTGCCTCGGGACCTACCACCGTAAGCCTTACCCCTTCGCGCTGCGCAAACTGAAGCAAGGTGGGAATCGAAGTAATGGGCACATTGACGACGCCCTCCTCCGTCGCGGTGCCGCCATTACCGGGCGCGACAAATACTTGCGAAACTTTGGGCGATTGCGCCAGTTTCCAGGCCAGCGCGTGCTCGCGTCCTCCGGAACCGATCACTAGAATTTTCATAAAAGACACACGTCAGCGCTTAGGCAAGCGCCATTATTCAGCCAGCCTAATCGACTCACCATTAATGTTTGAAATGCCGCACACCGGTGAACACCATTGCCAGCCCATGTTCGTTTGCCGCTGCAATCACCTCATCGTCACGCATCGATCCGCCTGGCTGAATCACCGCAGTGATGCCGGCTTGCGCCGCCTGATCAATGCCATCACGAAACGGAAAAAACGCATCACTCGCCATCACCGAGCCTGGCACCGGCAGCCCAGCTTGTTCAGCCTTGATTGCCGCAATGCGCGCCGAGTTGATGCGCGACATTTGGCCCGCACCGACGCCCACGGTCATGTGGTCGCGGGCATAAACAATTGCGTTGGATTTGACGAACTTGGCAACGCGCCAGGCAAACAGCAAATCGGCCATTTCCTGGGGGGTGGGCGTGCGGGCGGTGACGACGTTGGTGGTGTCCAGCAGTTTGATATCGGCATCTTGCACCAGCAGCCCGCCTGCCACGCGTTTCATATCAAATTGGGAAAGAGACAACGGGACCAGGTTTGAGGGGTCAGTACCAGGTTGTGCCGCGTTCTCACGGGTTTCAGGCCATACGCCGCACTCAAGCAGTCGCACGTTTTTCTTGGCCGCCACTGCGGCCACCGCCTCGACGCTGACCTCGGGCGCAATAATCACTTCCACAAACTGGCGATCAACAATCGCTTGGGCAGTTGCCCCATCCAGCCGCCCGTTGAAGGCGATGATGCCGCCGAATGCTGATTCCGAATCGGTTTGATACGCGCGGTTATAAGCATCCAGCAGGTCTTTACCGTAAGCAACGCCGCAAGGATTGGCGTGCTTGACGATTACACACGCCGGGCCAAGATTGAACTGCTTCACGCATTCCAGTGCAGCATCGGTGTCGGCAATATTGTTGTACGACAACTCCTTGCCCTGCAACTGCCGCGCCCGCGCAATGGTGCCCCTCGGCGCATTGTGCTCGACGTAAAACGCGCCTTGCTGATGTGGGTTCTCGCCATAGCGACAAATTTGCGCGCGTTCGAATTGCAGCGTCAAGCGCTCGGGGAACGCGTCTTTACCGCCCGCGTCGTTTAATGTCGTTAGGTAGTTACTGATATGGCCATCGTATTGCGCGGTATGCGTAAACGCTTTTTTCGCCAGATTAAAGCGCGTCGCATCTATCAGCGCGCCATTGTGCGATTGCATTTCGACAATCAACGCAGGATAGTCGGCGGGGTCGGTGACGATCGCGACGTGTTTATAGTTTTTGGCCGACGAGCGCACCATCGCCGGGCCGCCGATATCGATATTTTCGATCGCGTCATCCAGCCTGTGGGGTTCGGCGACGGTCGCGGCAAAGGGGTACAAATTGACGCACACCAGATCGATATACGACAACCCATGTTCCAGCATCGTGGCAACATGAGTCGCCAGATCACGCCGCGCCAAAATACCGGCATGCACTTTGGGATGCAACGTTTTGACACGGCCATCGAGCATTTCCGGAAACCCGGTGAAGTCGGCAACATCAATTACCGGTAAACCGGCCTCACGTATGGCTTGGGCGGTGCCGCCAGTAGAGAGCAGTTCGACCCCTGCCTCCACCAGCGAGCGGGCAAAATCGAGCAAGCCGGACTTGTCCGACACGCTTAACAGGGCGCGTTGAATTTTCATGTGCGTGTTACGAGTGGTTAATCTGAAAGACCGTGTTCACGCATTTTTTTACGTAGCGTGTTGCGGTTAATGCCTAGAATTTCGGCTGCACGAGTCTGGTTACCCTCGGCATGATCAAGAATATAAATCAGCAGCGGTTTTTCCATCGCACTTAGCACCAAATCGTAAATCTTGGTCGGTTGTTCCCCGTCCAAGTCTTTGAAATAGCGATTGAGTGATCGCCGCAAACAAGCAGCGACTTCGGTTTCTTCGATCAAAATAAGCCCCTAAGCTTTAATGATGCATTGTTTATAAATACTCCTCCAACCTGCGGCAACGTCATGCCGCACTTCAGGCTGCTATTCTGGATGGCTCCAGCGCAGCCTCTTCTTGATCATGCGGCACAGTTTCAATGTAGCGCAGATGTTTGTTTGCCCGGGCGGCCTGTGCAAAATATTCGTTCACGGCAAATAATTGTGCTTCGGGCGTGGCCAACAAATTCATGGCCTGACGAAAGCTGCTGGCACCCACGAGCCCACGCGTGTACCAGGAAATATGCTTACGCGCGACGCGTACGCCAGTGACTTCGCCATAAAAAGTGTATAGATCGTGAACATGTTCCAGTAACACAGCATGGATCTCGGTTACCTCAGGTAAAGGCATATACCGCCCGGTTTGCAGGTAATACTCAATTTCACGAAAAATCCATGGCCGCCCCTGCGCCGCACGTCCTATCATTACCGCATCTGCGCCGGTGTAATCCAACACGAATTTTGCTTTTTCGGGCGTAGTAATATCGCCATTGGCAATTACGGGAATTTTGGCTTCAGCTTTAACGGCCTTAATCGTTTCGTATTCCGCATCCCCGGTGTAAGCGCAGGCACGAGTACGGCCATGGATCGCCAGCGCCTGGATACCGGCGTTTTCAGCCGTCTTTAAAATGGTCAGCGCGTTTTTATGTTCCTTGTCCCAGCCCGTGCGTATCTTGAGCGTGACCGGCACATCGCCCGCTGCCGTCACCACCGCCTCCAGGATGCGTGCGACCAGCGGCTCATCTTTTAACAGCGCCGAACCCGCCATTACATTGCAGATTTTTTTGGCGGGGCAGCCCATATTGATATCGATGATTTGCGCGCCGTGATCAACGTTGTAACGCGCGGCTTCGGCCATCATTATCGGATCGGCACCGGCGATCTGCACGCTGATAGGATCGACTTCGCCTTCATGATTCGCACGCCGCTGGGTTTTGGCCGAGCCATACAACAACGAATTCGACGTCACCATTTCGGACACCGCCATACCCGCGCCGAGCTTTTTACAAAGCTGGCGAAAAGGCCGGTCGGTTACCCCAGCCATAGGGGCAACAACGAGACGGTTCTTGAGGAGGTGGGAGCCGATGCGCATAGAGTCGAGCATTTTACGCTGGCGCCGGTAGGCCACCAACAATCAGACTATTAATTCTGAATAAACGCCGATTTACCGTGCCTAGCGCAAGTCGTTTTGTGCGACCGCCCGCAAAAACTCATTTCGGGTTTGATGGCTGTGTTCAAAACACCCGGCAAAGGCCTGCGTTACTACGCGCTCGTCGCCGCGCCTGTCTTCGCCCAACAATAAACACAATTGCTCGGCTTCGATTATGCACGCCGCTCCCTGTGCGTGGCCGTGCGTGACCAGCGCTTCGGCGATGTCGCGCGTCATCCATTCCTGATACGTAAAGCGGTGGCCTATCGCGTCGACCATGCGCGCGATGCGGCCAAAGCCGTGCAACCGCCCGCCGGGGATGTAGGCCACATGCGCCACCCCGCGAAACGGCACCAGGTGATGCGGACACACCCCGTGCACCGCGATGCCGCGCACCACGACCATGTCTGCGCGCGGGTCCGCGAAGCCTTCGCCCAGCGCTTCGGCTGGTGCAATCGCATAACCGCCCAGCAGGCGCTTTTGCCACAGCTCGCGCACGCGTTGCGCAGTGCGGCCTGTGTGCACCGAATCTGGCGCGACGCCGCACGCGACCAGCATCGCGTTCACCGCACGCTCGAAGGCATCAGGGTCAAATGCGCCAACTTGCGGAATGCCCAGACTGGCACTTCCGCCTTGCGGTATATGGCAATCGAGGTCACAAGCGTCGCTCATGTTATTTCAACGTCGCTTTCAGGAACGCCAATGCCTGCGTCCACGAATCCATATCGGCTGCATTGTCGTATTTCAGCGGCAGTCCAAACTGGGTGGCGTAGCTATCCGCTTCACGGTTGGTAAAAGTGTGTTTCACGCCAGGATAAGACACCAGCTTGTAATCCACTTTGGCATTGTCCATTTCGGTTTGGAATGCGGACACTTGCTCGGGCGGCACAGCAGGGTCGGCATCGCCGGTGAATACACGGATTTTGCTCTTAATATCGCCCGGCTTAACGGCTACATCGGTTGCCAGAATGCCGTGGAAAGTGGCGACTGCCTTGAGCGGCTCGCCCGCCCGCGCCATATTCAATACCACGGCTCCACCAAAACAATAACCAAATGCTGCCATCTCGCCTTTCTTCACACCGGGTTGCTGAGCCAAAAACTTTTCAGCGGCTTGAAAACGTGCCAGCGCCAGCGGCGGATTCTTGTTCACATTGCCAGCCAGTTCACCCGCTTCTTTAGGATTGGTCGCCACCTTACCTTCGCCATACATATCCACCACCAACGCCACATAGCCTTGTTCCGCCAGCATGCGGGCGCGCTTGCGCGCGTAGTCGTTGGCACCCCACCACTCGGGCACCACCAGCACACCCGCACGCTTACTTTTTACCGCATCATCCACCGCCAAAAAGCCTTTCATCATCGTTGGCCCGGCTTTATATTCCACATCCCGACCCACTACCGCGGCCAGTACTGCGGGGGTAACAAACAGCAGGGATAAAGCAAGGGTGATCTTCTTCATGGCGCGCCTCTCGGTTGAATGGAATAAAAAGCATACCGCGTTCTGGCGGCCGCGACCAAGCCTGGTTCACAATCCTGTTGCTGATCACGAATAGTTGTATACGCACACTGCCTTTTAAATTTAGGGCACTTCTATAAATCCCCCAATTCAGGCACGCTTTTACCATGCAAAACAGCCTATTTGACCTTGAGAAGCGTTACGCCAATTTGAGCGAAGCG
>JAYWDZ010000367.1:0-3175 GCA_043779595.1 Nitrosomonadales bacterium | reverse complement strand
GACAGCTTCAGGCTCGACAGCCCCTCATCGGTCAGCGGCACGGCATTCTGCGAGGCATCCGGCTGGCCCTCGAACAGCGCCACCACGGCGCGGATGGCCTCAAGCTGATAGTCCTGGTTCGCGTCGAATTGCAGCTTCATCGTTGGGGACCCGCGCTAAAAGCAACGTGCATAATATGCACTTTGCTTTCTCCTTCGGTCGGCACTGGCACGCGGCACGGATTTTTTTGCCACGGTCAGCCCCTTACAGACAAGTGAACTTGACGCCCGCATCGCGGCACTGCAAGTCGAGGTTAGTTTTGAGTGTATCGGAGTCATGGAACACACCGTCGATGGTGATGATTTCACGTGGCTTCAACTCCACCAGCGGCTGAATCATGGCCTCGGTAAACGACTCCAACACGAACAGCATCTTGCGCTGGTGGATGGCGAATACACGGGCGTGCTCCCTCTCCCCCTGGGAGAGGGCTGGGGTGAGGGCGAACTTCAGCGTTTCCACCGGCGTGGTCAGTTCCTGGCCGAATTTCAGCAGCAGCTCATAGAACATGTGCTCTACCTGCGCGCCTTCTTTTTCGGTCTGGACGAACATCTGCATCTGCTCGGCCAGTTGCTCGGGGGTGTCGATGCCATCACCGCGCCATTGCTTGAAGTTGGAGGGGGTGAGAAGGAAGGACTGAAAGCCCAAAGACTTGTTCGATTCATTCGCCAACAAATCGCTACCAGACATTTGCCGTGAAATGACTCGACGCATTCTCTCCCGACTAATATCAGGAATGCTATGAAATCCGGATTTATAGGCAACGCTGTCTGGTTCTGTAGCCTCGGGAAGTTGGACCAGTACCACTTTTCGAGACCCGCCGTCTGATACGTTTTTCTGAATGGCAGCCTGAAATGTACTGGCTGAACCTGAAAAAAAATCTACGATAAGCGCTTCTTTGTCATCGCTAATACCAATGTCGATTAGGCGCTCCAAAAACTTGGTAGGCTTGGGAAACGAAAATATTTGTGCTTCGTTAAATAATTCAATTATTTCGTTTGTGCCGTGTTGTGTGAACACATCGTCAATTAATGAAAAAACTTTTGCCGTTCTAGTATGGCCTGACTCGTCACGCAAATACTGTTTGCTGTGAACAGACCAATTACTCTCCTTATCCTTGAGAAAGGCTAGCTCACCGTTTTTGATCGAAGCTTCAACTCGTTCACGAGACCACAACCATTGGCGCTTTGGGTTTATCGATGTGCCGTCAGGGGCTTCTATTGGGAAAACAAGATTTGGCCTATCTCCCATGCTTTTTGTGGCTTCTAATGGGTGGGTTCGATATGGGCCACGTATTTTTGCATTCTCGTCGGTAAGTGTGTAGTAGCGATCTATTGATTCTTGTGAAGTGTCTATTTCAATTGCTGGCAACGAAGCCTTGGATCGACCATAGAAAAGTACGTATTCATGGACGGTCACGAGAAATTTCTCTTTTGCCCCTCCGCCGTATCGTTTCTTCCAGACAATACAGTCAATGAAGTTCTCCTCCCCAAACACCTCGTTCATCAAACACCGCAGGTTATGCACCTCGTTGTCATCGCAGGATATGAAGATCACCCCATCCTCGCGCAGCAGGTTTCGCGCTATGTAGAGGCGCGGCAGCATCATCGATAGCCAGTTGCTGTGATAGTGGCCGTTCTCCTTGCTGTTCTTGCGAAAGAAGCCCTCGCGCATCAACGTGCCGTCATCGGCCAGCTCGTTGATGCGGCGCAGGTAGTCTTCCTTGCTTTCCTGAAAACGATCGGGGTAGATGAAACTGTCCGAGCCGGTGTTATAGGGCGGGTCGATGTAGATCAGCTTGACCTTGCCGAAGTAAGCCTTCTGCAAGACCTTCAGCACTTCCAAATTTTCGCCCTCGATGAACACATGCTGCGCCTCGTCGAAGTTAACCGATAAATCGCGCTGTGGTCGCAGCGTGGCGGTGGACGGCGTTTGCAGCACCTTGTAGGCGTTGGCCTTGCCGGCCCAGGTGAGCGCGTAACGCTCGCCGCCTTCGATGAGGGCATCGTCGCCCAGCGCGCGCCTGAGCGCAGCTATGTCGAGCTGGCCCTCGGAAAATGCTTCGGGAATCAGCGCGGCGAGTTGCGCGCGGCGATCCTCGGCTGGGTCGGGTGAATGGGCGATGTCACTGGCGTTATTGTTCTGGTCGGTCATGTTAAGTCCTGGTTCTTCTCGGGAATGTGGCTACCGACGTCCAGCAGGATGATTTCCTTTTCAGAAATGACCACGGTTAAGGTGATGCGAAAGCTCTCGGTAAGGCTGACCGCTTGAATCCCTTGAACCCCTTTGAGCTTGCCGCCCAGCGGGTGGTATTTCAAGTGGGGCTGGAAAGGGTCGTGCTCCAGATCGCGCAGGATAGCGGCGAGCTTCATCTTTAATTCACTGTGGCTTTGGGCGAATTTTTTGGCCGTGCGTGTAAACCGGGGCGTCCAGATGAGCGCGACCATGCGCTCAGTCTTCCAGGCCCAGCTCTTTAATCAGGTCTTTTGCGGTGCCACGCTTTATGCGCCCGGCCTTGACGTCTTGCAGCGAGGCGCGCACCCGCGCGACGTAGGCTTCATCTTGCGCCTCGATCAATTCCCGGTACCGCTCTTCGGAGAGCACGACGTACTGGGGTTGATTGTTTTTGATGATGTGCACATCCCCGGTTTGAATAAGCTCATCCACAGCGGCAATGCCGCGCCGTTTGATTTCTTGGGCAGGAAGGGTATTCATAGTCTGACTCCATTCAGTACTAGATTAAGCTCTTATTGTGATACTGATATCAGGACTTATCAATAGCCAAACGGTCAAACGCTCTCCCTCAATTCGGCTTGCGGTAGCCCGGTAATTTCAGCGCGCCGGTTTTAAACGCTGTGGACGCGGTTTGATAATACGCAATCGCCTCGTTCAATAATTGCGGGTCGACGGCGGTGGGGGTGCTGGCGTAGGTCTTGGGATCGACGCGGTAACTCTCGACATGTTGCCTGGGTTGTAGCACCGTCAGGATGCCGTTTTTCAGATAACCCAGTTCCTGATAATTGCTGATGAACGCCCGCTTGGGTGCCGGGCCCTTGTCAAAAAAAGACCGGCCAAAGAAATAATCAGTACCCTTCATGCCCAGCACGTCAATCAGCGTCGGCGGGATGTCTATCTGGCT
>JAYWDZ010000366.1:0-3188 GCA_043779595.1 Nitrosomonadales bacterium | reverse complement strand
CGGCGCATTTCCAGGCTTGCAAAGGTTTTGCCCGCGAGTACCGGTTCCTGTTTTAACTGATTGATAAAGGTCGGCACCAGTTCGGGCTTGAGCGCGCGACCGCCGATCGCTACTTCGCCAGCGCCGGAAACTTGAAAGTCGGTGAGCCACAAGCCTTCCATCGTCTGCCGCGAGAGCGCGCGAAAATATCCGGAAAACCCCTGCCTGTTGCCCAATGCGCCTTGTTCAAGCAGGCCGATAATGCGGCGGCGCGTTTTCAATTGGGCTTCTGTTCGCGCCACCTCATCTGCCAGTAACGCGCTAGGCGAACGCGGACCCGCTTCGACTTTCGTTTGCTCGAACCGGACGAGCGTAGCGTTATACAGCTGCGTAGTTTGGCTTGCCTGTTTCTCCAGATTGGCTGTGCGATAGCTGGCATAGCCATAAAACAAAAAATTGCCCAGCAGGATCAGACCCAGCGCCTGCGTCATGGTCCGCAACGAAAAAAGCTTCTGTTGCTTTAGCAGCAGCGGGTTGTACAGGTTGATTTGCTGACTCATAACACCTTTTCCTCATGGCGCAGCGCAGCGCCCAAGGCCAGGAAGTAATGCTGCTGCTGCACCGGCTGTTTGAGTTCCGGCGCATGTGTGAAGTCGAATACGCTTTCCAGATCGAGGATTTCCACCGGGAGCTGTAAGTTCTCTGCCAGATAGGCGCGCAAGTCGGTGTTGTCGATACCGGTAGGGGCCAGCACTAGTTTGGCTAAAGTGACGTAATGATATTGGCGGTCGAAGTGGTCGAGCGAACGCTGCAATTCCAGCGTGACCCTGTCGTGACACGCACGCTTTTGCTCCGCGTCGCCTTGCATCAGTTGCGCCAGCGTCACATCGATGCGACGCGACAGGTACAGTTCACCCGACGCGGTAAACGTCAGCAGTCCGCCTTCCGAATCGAACGACAGCAGCGCGATGCCACGGCCTTCCGGTTCCAGCAGCGCGGCAATATTGCGTTGCGCCATTTCCGGAATATCGATCACGCTCAACGGAATTTTGGCCTGCCGGAACATCGTCTGGCATTGCTCAATGGAAAGGGTGCGCGCCGCGACCGCATACATCGCGCGATTTCGTACCGGCGCATTTTGGTTCGGCGGAATATCCAGCACGTCGATCATGGCATCGTCGACGTGAAAGTCGAGCATGTCCTTGAGGCGCCAGCGGATAGCGGTTTTAAGTTCTTCGGGCGGTACGGTGGGCGCGTCCACCGACAAAATCTGATACTCGGCAGGCCCTAACAACGTCGTACATGAATAACGATCCGCGTGACATTCCTTGGCGAGTTTCTCCAGCACGGCCTCGCGAGTGATGCCCGAATATGCGACGGCCAGTGTTACCTCAGCCCGTGACGAGGACGAACGCCGAACGTGGGCAGCGTAAATGCTGTCTTCAGCTAAACGGATAGCCATCCAGCCATCGGTGTGTTTAGTTTTTGTAAATAAACCCCAGTGCATAGCAATAAGGATTTCCAAAGCCAATCAGTAACATGCCGCTGCCATTAATGGGTATCTCTTTAGTGGCAAATTCCGGGCCAGTCAGTATTTCTTCCAGTCCAATAACGTCCATTTCCGGGAAAACCTGACTGAAACGGAGAAATTTTTACCGAAAGGCACAAGGGGGGAAGGGAGGAGAAAGGAATTACCCAATTATTTGTTTGCTTCGGCTTACGCGCGTTTTTCGTTTTTAACCTGTCTTTGCTGAGGTGGATGCGCAACTCATCGTTCATTTTTTATCAATACACCTCACGCAGATAGATAAACTGATTTGCATTTTTGTACACGCCGAAAGTGGCGCGCGCTTTTGGATCGTTATTCCAGGCCGTCCCGGGTGCCCACTTTCCTTGTAAATAAGTCTTGGCTGCAAGCGTGGCCGAGCACACCGTGCCGCCCACAGGATCGCTTCCCAGATCAACGCACAGGTCCACGCTGCCGCTCACCAAGGGCTTGGTGAGATTCATGCTGCCGATACCCGATGCAAAGCTTATGGTGACGGGTGCGATCGAGGTGGCCAACGTGGAAGGCGATTTGGTCAAACTGACATTTGCGCTGGTCAGCGTGGTGCAGCTGTCCAGCGTATGGGTGGCGAACAAGGTGCCGTTCCAGTATTGCACCTGGATGGGAATGGGCAGATCGAGCTTTTCCGAACCGTGGGCATTGCTTAAACGCAGCCGACCAAAGCGGATTTGTGTTTGACCGACCTGGGTATGTTCGTTGCCCGTTGGTGCGGTCACGTCCATGTCAAATACGCTGAGGGCGACGCCGTCGGTATCCACCGGGGCTATGCCCACTTTCATTATGTCGTAAGGCCCATCCGGCGTAGCGGCGCGGTTGAATCCTAGCGTCGCGGTTGCCGACAACACCCCGCTTGCCCATGTGCCGGTAATGCCCAGACTGCTGTCTACTCGGGTGCTGAGATTGGTGACGCCATCCAGATAGGCTACGCCGAATGCTGCCGGAATCGGCGTGGCCGTCGCCAATTTAACAAGGTTGGTGGCTGGGGTTCCGCCGCTCACGTAATTTAACAAGGTGACATTGCCCGGGGAGGGGCCTTCAGCGGTTAGCGTAAAGCCTGCCTGGAACGGCTCGGCCATATAGGTGAAGGCGGAAACGGGCGAACAGGCAGGCGATATGTCGGTTCGCGTAGTGATCGAGCCCGAAGAAAACGCAAAGTGATCGGGATAAAATCGCCCGACATTGCCCGTGGTGGTGCCCGTTACATTGCCTGCGCCGAGATAGCTTGCATCGGCTACGCTCGGGGTGAGGGTGATGATGCCAACCTCGTTCCAGGACAAAGTCGTAGATGTGGCCACGCCGCCGCTGAAACTGCCGCCCGTGATGGTGCCGTTGGCGAGCGTCGGGTTGTTGCCCGCGGCCGGGAGCACGATGTTCGGCGTCAGCAGCACGCCCTCAGAAGTGATCTCACGTCCATAGTTGGGCGCGGCCGCACCGCCATTGGTTGTCGCCGTCACGGTTGCGGTCAGGCCGCTGCCCGCTTTGATGAATGCCGTGCCGGTCGCGTCGGCCGCCGCTGGGTTGGCGAAGCTGTCCGACGTGCGCTTAATCCCCGTCACGGTGATCCCGAAAGGTTTGACCACGAAGGTGTTGCTGGTGCCAGTCATGTAGGTACTACTACCGAGCAGATAGCGGGCAGAAAGGC
>JAYWDZ010000365.1:0-3209 GCA_043779595.1 Nitrosomonadales bacterium | reverse complement strand
GCCGGATTCGTTTCAACGCTGGCCGACGACATCGCCCGCATCTTTACCCAGATACTCTATCTGTGCGACCGGCAAGGGCTGATCGGGCGCGAGATGTTCGCTATCGACGGGGTCAAGCTGCCCAGCAACGCCAGCAAGCAAAAAAGCGGCACCCGTGCCGACTTTGAACACCAGGCCGAGAAGCTCGAAGCTGCCGCGCGACGCATGCTCGAACGTCATCGCGAAGCAGATCAGAAGCCCATTGAGGCCGATCTCAAAGTCAAAGAGGTCCAGCGCATCACCCGCCTGAAAATGGATGCTGCCCAGCTACGGCGATGGCTGGCCGCGCACCCCGAAGACCGCAAAGGCAGTAAAGGCACAATCCGGAAGAGCAACCGCACCGAGCGCGCAGCCTACCCTCCGGGGTACAACGAGTCCGCCAAGATGGCGACCAGCAAAAAGGATCAGGACAAGCACAAACAGAACCCAAGCCCGCTCCACGACAAATCAGGCCGCAAGAAGAAAGAGGCCGCCGTCTATCGCCCGGAGGACTTCCACTACGACCCCGTCACCCACACCTGCGTCTGCCCGGCAGGCAAGACGCTTTACGGCAATGGCAGTCACTGCGTCATCAATGGATTCGTCGCCGTCAAATTTCAGGGGGCGCAACAGGACTGCGTGCCGTGTAAGCAACGCGACCAATGTTTACGCACCCCGGCCAAGACCAAGACCCGGCAGGTGAGTTTCTTTCAAGGCAAGGCTGATGGGACGGAGTCTTTCACCGACAAGATGAAAGCTCGCATCGACTGCCCTGAAGGACGGGCGCGATACGGGCGACGCTTTGCCACGGTGGAACTGGTGTTCGGTAATATCCGGCACAATAAGCAGCTCAACCGGTTCACGCTCAGAGGACAGCGCAAGGTCGATGCGCAATGGAAGCTCTACTGCCTGGTACACAACATCGAGAAGCTGGCGCATCACGGGCATGCGCAGTAGGAGCGGGGCAGAGTGCCCGCATCATGCCCACCAGACGCACACCATGACTTGATCAACGCATCACGATGAGGCGGCAAGCCAAACTACTAAGCGAGAACTCAAATCGCAGGAAATTCCATGCCATTCTTTTGGGCCGATGATGGCTGAAAAAAGGTTTTTCTACAGCGTCAACGTAAAGCTAAACGGGCTGCCCGGCTTTGCGCAGCCCGGCCCAAACGTTGTGTTAGGCCTTTAATTTAACTCTGACCCAATTATATTTATTAGGGTGCAGCTAAATAGCCTTTAAGGTTTAGTGAATATCCCGCCAAGCGGTTCCCAGTCCGTCGGCGAAGGATTCCAGGCGCTGCCGTCCCAAGCCTTGTGATACATCTGGTTATCCGTGCCCAGGCCGAAGATGTCCAGTCGATTCGGCCCCCACGCCACCACCGCTGGCGGGCTGGTGAATATCCCGCCGAGCGGTTCCCAGTCCGTCGGCGAAGGATTCCAGGCGCTGCCGTCCCAAGCCTTGTGATACATCTGGCTATCCGTGCCCAGACCGAAGATGTCCAGTCGATTCGGCCCCCACGTGGCGACCCACCCGTCGGCTGCTTTCGTCGTAATGACAGTATTCGTATCATAGTGGGGCGGAGTAACTATCGAAGGATGCTTATAGTTCTTCGCCACCTGTTGGTTTTCCGGGGGAGCCCAAGGCCGCGTGGTGGGTGGGACGCCTGACCATGGTGAGATGTTACCGTTGAGCCCGACATTGCCGCTTTCCGAGCCATAAACCGTGCTAGGAACCAGTCTTTCGGGGTGCGCGGGGTCGGTCTGCCAACGAGCCCATAATCGATCTACATTCGAGTGTAATAGGAACACGAACGGATCACGGAAAGAGATGTGCAGTCCGCCCATGTTGACAAAGTTATGCATGTTGTTATGCACGGTCTCCATTAGTACCCGCATCGCAGCGAAATCACCAGCGGCCAGGATTGCCACGTCATCCGCCGATGTGGCAGGAGAACCAGAAACAGATCTATTGACCGCCGTTGGCGGGTCTGCGGGATTGTCTGCGGGGTTGAAGGAACTGCCCCGATTCGGACTTGCTCCGGGGACATAATATCCGTCACTCCGCCAAGGAGATGCAGCATTCTGCCAAGGTGGACCAATAACTTGACTTGTAGGTCCACCATATCCCATGAAGGCGGGTGTAAATAAATTTAATGTCCCTGTTGTTCCTCCACCAAGATTTGCATTTGAAATGCTTCGTGGGTCTTGTGTCCAGTCCCAATAGTGTAAGGAAAGTTGGGGATTAATTTGCCGGAGCATATCCTCCAATCTATTTACCACCTCTCGATGCCACGGTATAAATTCCGGTCCACCGTGAACGTGAGTTGCCTTGTGAATTTCATCCTGCTTAAACCACCAAGTTACTCCGCCCGGGATTGCGTCGATTCTGTTGCCGGGGAAAACCCGTTGGTTCAAAGCGATTAGCGCATCACGAAGTAGTGCCCGTTCGGTTGGGTCTACGGACGCGATGTTACGACGAATGCCATCTCCGAGTGCCATTGTAGTCTCCTTTGATTAGTGCTTGTGGATGCTCTTGGTTGTTCCCTGACTATTGCGGCACCCCGATACGCAACAGCTTAACGCTCAAATTGTGGGGCGCTTTTTGGCGCCCCACTCGAATGCATGAGAAAACCCTCAAGAATCTCCAAGTAACGCACCGGATAGATAATGTGAAGTTAGATAGGCGCTCCGTTTTTTTGCAGTAGGCACAGCCGTAACACTCACTATCCGAAGATTGAAACTGCTACCGAGAATCTGAGCTAGCATATTTCGACAACTGCCTTTTTACACGATTCGTTGATCACTATCCGCGAAAGACAATGCAAGGTAAATATGCCAAAAGACATAGGCTGAAAGTGATAGGAGCAGGAGAATCTAACGAGGCTGTATAAAAAGCCAAAAAAATAATCATTCCCGCATCCTGCGCCAGCCTTCCATCTGCATCAACATCGCCGCATTGATTTTGTGATGACACAAACCGCATGGCGCGCTACAAACACATCGACACCAGCCCGCGCTTTCTTGCCGTTGATCTCCAGAGGCAGTTTCTCTCCGGCACCTTTGAGTACGCGCTCAATCACCTCATCGACTTTGAGTTGGGCTTGTCCAGCTTCGATGCCCGATTCCGGAATGACGCGACGGGCGCTGCCGCCTATCCGCCTGCCATGCTGCTGAAGGTTGTGCTGTTC
>JAYWDZ010000364.1:0-3210 GCA_043779595.1 Nitrosomonadales bacterium | reverse complement strand
GAACAACGAAAAGTGGCAACAAAATAACTGCACTTGATCAAGTGAGAGCGCTGGATCGCATGCTAGACGACTGGGACAACATGTTTGCCGACATGGTGGCAAAAGGCATTGCGCAGCCCGGAGAGAGCGACAAAGTCCGGAAGGGATATGAAAGCACAGGGGACGTGGACGATGGCTCCCATTTAAAAGGTAATATTTTTTACGTCAACCGTTACGGATATGGGTATAACTTGGAGGGTGAGTTCCCCATCGGCACCCCTTCAAAAACCATTTGTGTGGGAGCAACGTACAAGTACGTCAATCTCAACAATCAGAATGATCCAGGGATTCCAAAATGGGGCCAAGGAATCAAGCCTAGCAAAGGGGAAGTGAGCTTAGAGGAATCCTATAAGAATGGTGTTCGTCTAGTATTTGGAGCAGTAACCTATAAGCGCGATCAAGACGGAAATGAGGTTAAAGGAAAGTCAGTAGTTGTCTCGGTTAGCACAAATGATCGGGCTCGTGTTTGGGCAGTATCCTCCTCATCTGGCGAGGCTGACGTGCTATTCACTTTGAGGGATTATGGAATTGCGCAATACATGGCAGATATTATAAATGGTGTGAGTCGGTTTGAAATTAAGCATTCCGAAACGCAGCGCTAACCACTCATTCCACCGGACCTGCGCGAAAAGCCGCGCAGGTCCGGTGAATTCAAACGTTAGCCCCCAAGATGCCATGAACAAGCGAACCGAAATATCACTTGCATTACTCGCTGTTGGCGGCGCATTAATAGCCGTAGTCCAATCTGAGTCCTTAATAGTCAAGGTTATAAAAGACGTTCCACCTATGTTCTATACGGCGACCTTTCTTGCTGGGGCGACGATGACAGGCATGGCATTCTTGAATGCGCTAGCTGGCATTTTGTCTGTTGCAAGACATCAGGTTGGCGAAGTCGAATATAGTTGCGAAGCGATATCCTATGGGGATATTGAGGGTTTCTTGGAGTTTATCCAACAGTTCTTCGGAGATGACGAACTACCTTCTCTTGAGCGAGTTCAGGATTGGCAAGCCAAGAATAAAAATATTATGTACTACGTCAAGAGAAGCAGGAGAATCCTATTCTGGTCAATCACGAAGGCGGTAGGTTGTTTTGGTGTTCTCCCGGTGAATCAAGAGACTGCAAGTCGCCTTGCAGAAAACAGTCTGGTTGGAAGAGAGCTTCACTCTGACAATATTGTTGCGCCTAGCGAAACGCCCGCAGCTTATTATATTGGTGTATTGGCGGCGAAGGGATTTCAGAATAAAAAAGAAACGCTATTGGCTTTGCTCGGAAACATCAACGCAAAGCTTGAGACTCACAAAGTTCCCGTTTTTACTAGGCCAATTACGAAAGATGGGGAAAGATTAGTTGCTAAGTACAAATTTGTTCCTGTAGTGGCAAATTATTCTAGGGCGAAGGACGTTATATTCAAACGTGAGTAATGTCCTTCATATTGTGCATCATAATGATAGGAGAGTGTAGATGAAGACAGATAGTCAGTGTTTGAACCTTTTAAAGCTTGGTATCTATGTCATTTCCCACCGTGAGCGACTAGGTGTCGGTCTAAGGAATAGATGCTACGCAGGAGTTGCGATTGAGGAGGCGAGAAAAAGCGGAACAACCGTTGCACAGTATTACGGAATTGGGCTAAATCAATTAATTACTGCGATCAAGATTAATAATCGTACAAACCCGCTAGTTCGCAATATTGTCATGTTTTTTCACTCCATGAGACTATTGCTTATCTAAGTGGGTGGAGCGCTAACAACTGCTTCGAGAGGGACGCGGCAAAAAACGCCGCGCCCCTTAAGCGAGGCGTTAGGCCTATGAACACAACGACCTTTCAGATTCAGCCGCGAGAGATAAAAGTCGCGCTAATGCTTCTTTGGATAGCGCTCTTCGCTGGTGCAGCCAGCTTAATTCCAATGTTCGTGAACAACTGGGCAGTAATTTCTGACCAACCGGCCGATTGGTGGATACAAATCCTTTGGGGTTACCCTTTAAATATCATGCTCATCCTCGCGCTTGCGCAGGGCTATGGCTGGATCAGATGGTTGTTAACGATCGCGTTAACGCTTATGTTTTTTGCCTTATTAGCAAAATATCAAGAATGGTCTCAACTTCACGAACAGCTTGGAGTCTTCCTATACGTTGAGCCCATCGTCTTTATTTCCCGATTTATTGCTATCGTTTTGCTCTTCAGACCTGCGTCAAACAATTGGTATGCTTGTCGTCGCTCAGTCACTCTCAAGTCACTCCTTCTAAATAGTTGATTTTAAATGAACTATTTAGAGCGACTTTCGGGCGATTTTCGGCCTCGACCCGATTACTCCGCTAATCCGGCGCTCAACCTCGCTCCCTTCGGTCGCTGGACGGCGCTAAAGCGCTGCCGGTTAGCTCTACGTTGGGCGTATCGGGAGCATCGATGAAAAAAAGTACAGTAGCAATATCATTGCTGGCCGTTACGCTGGTAGTCTCTAATGCTTGGTGGGCATATATAACAGTGGATGCCGGTATTACACATACCTATCAAGAAGTTTCGTTTGAGGAAACCCAGCAATCGCTCTCACAAGCGCTTGCTATTATCAAAGTTTCAAGCTCACCTACTGTTACGCGCGACCAGATTATTGAGGCCTCACAAAAAGCTTGGTCGGCTGGTGAGCCGTTTGAAAAAGACGGTTATTTGTGGCTCGGCCGCCTTGGTCTGCGCTTTGATAAAAAGGGTAAATTAATTGAAGCCATTCCAGGGTAGTTGTAAATCAAACGCCCAACCCGGCGTTCGAGCGGGACTCGCCCAGAAGCGGGCGAGCCCCTCAACTTTACGTTAGGCTTCTTGCCACCCTGAATATCGACGTTGCCAAAGAGAGGATCACAACATGCCATACGTAAATATCCAAATCACTAGGGGAGCCACAAGAGAGCAGAAGGCTCAACTAGTTAAGGATGTAACCGATTCACTTGTTCGCGTACTCGGAAAAAAACCGGAGCACACGCATATTGTTATTCAGGAAATAAATGAGGAGGACTGGGGGTTCTCAGGCCTATTGACGGACGAATGGAAAAAACTAAAGTAGCAGCCTTTCACAGACCTATGAAGCCTAACCCTACGGTCAAGCGGGACGGTAAACTTCCCCCAAAATAGTTGACACCTCCCCCTAACGGAACGGAGGTGTTTTATGGGCAAATCAAGA
>JAYWDZ010000363.1:0-20818 GCA_043779595.1 Nitrosomonadales bacterium | reverse complement strand
GCAGTCTGTTCCAAACTCGATGCCTGCGATTCTGTCCGACTCGATAAGTCGGCATTGCCCGAAGCTATCTCACGTGAGGCTACTGCTATGGTTTCTGTACCACTACGCACCTGATTAACAATCCCGGCCAGGCTGGTATTCATGTTTTGCATCGCCTGCATCAAGCGGCCGGTTTCATCCGTGGAATGCACCTCGATTTTCTGAGTCAAGTCTCCCGCCGCAACGCTCTCGGCAATCCGCACCGCCTCATTTAATGGGCGGGTAATCGCACGAATCAGCCACACGCCAATGAACGCCGCCAACAGTACCCCTGCCAGAATCACGATGATGGCCGTATTGCGTACGGTGGTGTAGCGGCTATCTGATTGAGTAAACTCAGCTTGAGCATCATTCTGCTGTAGCTTGATAAGTGCATTGATATTCTGTTGCACCGCAGGGAAGCTTTCGTTCAAGGGGCCTTGCAGAATTTCGCCGGCCTGTTGCACATCTTTAGCACGCAACGCCGCCATTGCGGGCCGCAAGCCTTGGCTCCCATATTTTTTACGACTGATAACAAAGCTCGCTGCAAGTTTCTTCGCCTCAGGTGACAACTGAGTCTTCATGTAGGCTTTCCAAGTCTCATCGATTTCCTTGATCGCTTTGTCTGCCTCGTCCATCTGCTTACCCATCACCGAGGCATCTTCTGGAAAAGCCGAGAGCTGGCCGGCAATGGTTTGCGCCACGATCAGTTGATTTTTATTCACAAGCCTGATGATGTGATCGAGCTGTCCCAGCGGGATCAGCTGATCCTGATAAACACGCTTCAAGGAATCATTGGTAGCACTCAAGCTGAGCAGACCCATGCTACCGACCCCCGCCAACAGCAGGGATAAAAAACCAATCACGAAAATCAGCCGCGATTTGATACTTAATTTCGATAACACTTTCCTGCTCCTTCTATCTCACAACTCTTGCGATTAATTAATGGCGATCAAAACGCTTCCCACTCGTCACTGCTGCCCGCTCCAACAGCCAGCTTCTTCGGGTGTGGGACCGCTGTGGATACTGATTTAGGCTTCCGTTTGGCGTGGCCGGAAAGCATTGAAACCTTCGCGCGTGCGCTGGAGACAGGGGGAGCGGCATAACTCGCCTCATTCAACCTAAACACACTGACTACTTGCGCCAGATTGTCGGCTTGATCCTGCAGCGACGCCGAGGCAGCCGCAGCCTCTTCAACCAACGCGGCGTTCTGCTGAGTCACTTCATCCATTTGAGCGATGGCCTGGTTGACTTGCTCTATGCCCGCACTTTGCTCCTGGCTTGCAGCGGCGATCTCGCTCATGATGTCGGTGACGCGCTTGACCGAGTTGACGATCTCGTCCATGGTCTTACCCGCTTCGTCCACCAGCTTGCCGCCCATGTCAACCTTATCGACTGAGTCTTCGATCAGGGATTTGATTTCTTTGGCGGCGCCCGCAGAGCGTTGCGCGAGGTTGCGCACTTCGGCGGCAACCACCGCAAATCCACGACCCTGTTCGCCCGCGCGTGCAGCTTCCACCGCTGCGTTCAATGCAAGGATGTTGGTCTGGAACGCAATGCCATCGATTACACCAATGATGTCGGCAATCTTTTTCGATGAAGCATTGATCGAGCTCATGGTGTCCACCACTTGCGCCACTACGGCACCGCCCTTGACTGCGACTTCGGCGGTAGACACGACGAGCTGGTTGGCCTGACGCGCGTTTTCTGCATTCTGTTTGACGGTGCTGGTCAGTTCCTCCATTGAGCTCGCGGTCTCTTCCAGCGAGCTCGCCTGCTCCTCGGTGCGCGAGGACAAATCCATATTCCCCGCGGCGATCTGACTTGAAGCCGTCGCGATGGTGTCGGTGCCGGTGCGCACTTGTCCAACGATTTTGACCAGGCTCTCGTTCATGTCTTTCAATGCTTGCAACAGTTGACCGGTTTCGTCTTTGGAATGGACTTCGATCTGGCTGCTTAAGTCACCCGCGGCAACGGTTTGCGCAACCTTTACGGCTTGGTTGATTGGACGCGTGATCGAGCGAGTGATGAACCAGGCGATGAATATGCCCAATAACAGTGCGGCCGCCGCAATCGATAGCATCAGCACATGCGCACTTGCATAAGCAGTGTGCGCAGCCTCGACATCCTCGGCGTTATTTTTCTTCTGAAACGCAACCATGTCGTCGAGCGCCGCGAGCCATGCACGCTGCACCGGACGGACTTCCTTCATCAGCACCGGTACCGCTTCAGCGTGTTTACCGGCTCGCGCCAATGCGAGGGCCTTGTCCACTAGAGGCGCAGTCTGGGCACGAGATTCTGCAATCTTGGCGAGCAGCGTCTTGCCAGCGTCACTCGTCACCAGCTCAGCCAGTTTATTGTTCGCCACGGTGTATTTTTCGCGTTGATCGGTAACACGCTTTGCCTCGGCAGCCATACCTTCTTCATCGGTCAGCATGGCAACATTACGCACCGCGATGGCGATGGTTTGCACACCTCTGCCCATTTCGCCGACCAGATCTGTCTTAACCATGTTGTCGCCGGTGATTTTATCCAGGTGGCTCCTTATCTCTGACATACGCGTCAAGCCGAGTACAGCCAGTAGCGTCATCAATACCAGCACCAGGCCGAAACCCAGGCCCAGCCGAAGTCCAATTTTCATATTTGTGAGTGACATTTTGTATCTCCTTAAACTTATAAAAGTAAATGCAGGTTGAGTGGCTTAAGCAGCCAGCTTCTCGATCAGGCCCATTTCATCGCTGGACATGAGTTTGTCGATATCGACCAGGATCAACATGCGCTCATCGAGTGTGCCAAGCCCTATCAGATAATCGGTGTCAAACGTAGTACCCATTTCGGGTGCTGCTTTGATTTGGTCGGGAGTCAACGTGGTGACATCAGATACGCTGTCGACCACCATGCCCATTACCCGCCCCGCGATGTTCAGAATGATCACCACCGTAAACTGGTCGTAACTGGGCTCGCCCAGATTGAATTTGATGCGCATATCAACGATCGGTACGATGATGCCGCGCAAATTGACTACACCCTTGATGAAATCGGGCGCGTTCGCGATGCGGGTGACCGGCTCGTAGCCACGAATTTCCTGCACTTTGAGAATATCGATGCCGTACTCTTCCTTGCCGAGCGTAAAGGCAAGAAATTCATTTCCGGAAACTTCAGCGGCGCGCGCCTGATTTAATGCAGCGTTGGTTTGCGTGTAGGTGTTTTGAGACATGATCTGGGTCCTATCAGGAAAAAGTGGGAGCCGCGTTTAGCTGACGGCTAGAGCGCAATAACGCGGAAACGTCGAGAATGAGCGACACACCCCCGTCGCCCAGAATCGTGGCGCCGGAAATGCCAGCAACTTTGCGGAAATTCGACTCGAGATTTTTGACTACTACCTGCTGCTGGCCTACCAAGCCATCCACCAGCAGTGCGGCCTTTTTGCCATCGCTTTCAAGAATCACCACGATGCCCTGCGATGGCTCGGTATACCGTGGTTCAATATCAAAAATGCGATGCAGCGGAATCAGCGGCAGATATTCTTCGCGCACTTTGACGACGCGGCCCTGACCCGCAATTTCCTTGACGTCTGCGGCCGCAGGTTGCAGCGATTCGATCACATAGCCCAGTGGCAGGATGTACACCTCCTCACCCACTTTGACTGACATGCCGTCGAGAATCGCCAGGGTTAGCGGCAACGAGATAGCTATGGTCGTGCCGAGGCCGGGCGCCGAGCGAATGTCAACGGAACCACCCATCGCGGCAATATTGCGCTTGACCACGTCCATGCCCACGCCGCGGCCCGAGACGTCGGTGACGACCTCTGCAGTGGAGAAACCAGGGGCAAAAATGAGTAGCCAGACTTCGCCATCAGACATGTTGTCAGATACCGGTAAACCTTGCTGCCTTGCTTTCGCGAGGATTCTTTCGCGATTCAAACCACCGCCGTCATCGCTGACTTCGATGACAATATTGCCGCCTTGGTGCGCGGCGGAAAGCGTCAGTTTGCCAACTTCGGATTTGCCCGCAGCGTGGCGCCCGTCTGGCATTTCAATACCGTGGTCGACGCTATTGCGCACCAGGTGAGTAAGCGGATCGACGATGCGTTCGATCAAGCCCTTGTCGAGTTCGGTCGCAGCACCCCGGGTAATGAATTCAACTTTTTTGCCCAGCTTCGCTGCCAGGTCGCGCACCATCCGTGGAAAGCGCGAGAACACATAATCCATCGGCATCATGCGGATCGACATCACGGCTTCTTGCAGATCGCGCGTGTTTCGCGTGAGTTGGCCAACGCTGTTGAGCAAACGCTCATGAATGAGGGGGTCGAGTGAACCGGTACGCTGCTCGATCATCGCTTGTGTGATAACCAGTTCGCCCACCAGGTTGATCAGCTGGTCGACCTTTTCAATACCGACGCGGATCGATGACGATTCCTGCGCCGAAGGAAGTTTATCGGTGGCGCGTCGGCTGGGCAGCTTGCCATCAGAGGGCATCGAATCTGTTTCTGAGGGTGCGCCGGTTTGCAACGCGGCTTGTTCGGCTGCGGCCAATTCTCTTTTTTCGATTTCTGATTTCATCGGCTCGAAGAAACCATAGCCAGGCTCTGTATCGGCAACAGGCGCGGTCGTTACTGCGTTTGGTTGGGGTGCGTCGGCAGAAAGCTCGGTGATTTTCAGATCATCCGGATCAAGCACAAATGAGCAAATTGCGATGATGTCAGCAATCTTTTCCGGGGTTGCAAGCGTAAAAACACTGCGCTTTTCGTCTAGCGCTGCCTGGGTGATTTCACCCAGCAAGCCGAGCTCGGCCGCCAATGCATCGACATCGCGCTGAGGTACTTCAGGCAACTCAATACGGAAGCGCCGCATATTATCTGCTGTCTGGATTAACGAGGATTCAGGCTCACACTTTTCCAATGGGGAAACCGGCGCACCCGATCCACCCGGATTCGAGGCTGAACCTTCAGATAAAGCATGCAGCCGTTGGCATACACTCTTCACCGCCGCCTGATCGACGCTTGACCCGTATCGATGACCATCGATTTGCATTTTTAAAATGTCTTTAGCGCTCAGGAATGAGTCCACGTGTTCAGACGTCAACGCCATCTCGCCTTTGCGTATGCGGTCCAGCAGCGACTCCAGCATGTGGGTCACATCGGTAATATCACTGAAGCCAAAAGTCGCCGCCCCCCCCTTGATGGAATGCGCGGCGCGAAAAATAGCGTTCAGGTCTTCAGAATCAGGCGCATCGATATCGACCGCCAGTAGCAGCTTTTCCTTTTCCGCCAGCAGCTCCTCTGCCTCGTCAAAAAACACTTGGTAGAACTGGCTCATATCAATAGTCATCTTGGAACTCCGTCATTTCGCTTGGCATTCGATTGCTGTATGTCTATTCGGTGTTTTGATCGCTTAACCGATCAATTTTTTGACCACTTCAGTCAGGCGTGCCGGATCAAAAGGTTTGACCAGCCAGCCACTTGCCCCGGCGGCTTTACCGAGCGCTTTCATCTCGCTACTGGATTCGGTCGTCAACATCAGAATCGGCACCTTCATGTAACTGCTCATCCCGCGTAGCGCTTTAATCAGACTCAAACCATCCATGCCGGGCATGTTCTGGTCGGTTAACACCAGATCAACCGTCTGGCGTTTTGCTTTGGCCAGACCGTCCTGGCCATCTACCGCTTCGATCACGCCATAGCCAGCAGCCTTAAGGCTGAAAGCCAGCATCTGACGCAACGAGCCGGAGTCATCTACTGCAAGTATTGTTTTCATAGGGTGGTCCTGCTGCTTTCGTTATTGGCTAATCTTTCTGTCATTTCAAAACAGCTCGATCTCGCCGCTTTCCATATGCTGTTGGTTTACCGTGCTGCGCACGCCTGCTGCCAATTCAGTGCAGCGCGCACCTACCCGGTCGCTAATGTGGTCCAGCACTTCAAGCAGCGAGTCATGCGTGCTTTCGGGGTGCACCGAACCATTCGTGTCGAGCGCACCAAACACATCGCGCAATCCGGCCAGATGCAGCACCATCCTGCGGATCAACTGACTGGTCATGTCCTGAAACTGCAATCCGGTGACAGCGGCGCCCACATGCCGATGGATCTCTCCATGCAGGGCTTCAAAACGCGTGATGTAATCAGCATTCGATCCGTCATCCGACAGCATGCTGTTCAAGGTTTGCTGCTGAGTAACTGCCTGGTGAATCGCCATAAAACTGGCGCACAATTTCTTGATCGCATCGTCGAGCAACATTTCCATCTGCATCAGGTCACGCTCGACCTCCACTAAATGCTGCTCACCATGCAGCGAAACGTCGGCTAACAGATGCATAACCTGAGTATTCATCCGTGCTCCGAGGGGGGCGTTATGCGAAAACATGGAGGTTTACAAGAAATTGAAGAGCGACAAACCCGCCGTCTTCACGAAGGAGCGCTGTGCGGCTTCGAGCGTGGTTTGCTGCTGGGTGAGTTGTGTTAACGCATGGGCATAATCGAGATCCTGCAATTCGGATAGCGATTGGCTGTATTGAAGATTCCGGTCTTCGCCTGTGTTGTCTAGCGCATCCAGCTCCTGCAACCGCGAGCCACCCGCTGCACGCGCTGTCAGTACATTATCGAGCGCCAAATCGAGTTTGCCATTGGCAGTTGCAAGTCCTGCCGACAATCCGGCTGTGCCAGGCGTTTGCAATAGCACAATGAGATCATTTAGGGTCTGAAACATATCTTGGCCACCTCCCTGGAATACGGATTGGCCCGTGTTCGAAACTGCGATTTGACGTGCCGCATCAACCTGCACCAAGCGATTGCCCTGATCGCCCTGATACAGTGCCCCGGTGGGGGTCTGGACGAAAGTCGGCGTAGCGGTCTGGAATCCGGAAAACAAATAATTGCCCAACGCATCGCGGGTATTTGCCAGCCCCAGCAGTTCATCGAAACGTCCGCGCAATTCGGTGGCCATAAAGCCGCGCTCGGTGTCACTCAATACCGCATTGCCAGCAGCAATCACGGTGGTCTTCGCGTCCTGGATCAAAGACGTCACACTCGATAACGTACCTTCCACCGCGCCAAGCGCGCCTCTAGCGTGTTTCCGGTTGAGGCCATATTGTGTATTTAGCGACTGCGACTGCGTGATTTCAAGAGCGCGCGCCGTACCCGCCGGGTCGTCCGACGGAACCAGGATTCGGCGACCGGTTGAAATCTGCTGCTGTGTTCTGACTAAACCTGATTGCAGATCGCTGATGCGGGCAACGCCGGTTTCAAACAAGGTTTGGGTACTGATGCGCATGATGACAGATCCCCTTATCGTCCGAGTGAAAGCAGCACGTCGAACATTTGGCTGGCGATTTGCATCACCTTGCCGGCAGCCTGATAAGCCTGCTGGTAGCGCAACAGGTGGGCCGCTTCTTCATCCAGGTTTACGCCAGACTCGGTTTGCAGCGATAGCGTCGCCTCACTGAGCAATTTGCCTGCAGCACTGCTGGTCGCATCTAGTTCGCGGGTTTTGTTGCCGATCTGCGTGACGATCTGGGAATACGAGCCCTGGTAAGTGGTGGTGCCCCCATTCATGATATTGGCGCGTTGCAACGCGCCAAGCAGCAAAGCATTGCGGCTGTCGCCCACGCCCCCGGTGTTGGCGGAAACGCTGAAACTGTCACCTGTCCGAGGCGCACCGTTGATCGTTGTGCTCCAACCGTTATAGGTCACGGTGGCCCCAGGGGTATACGGCACCCCGGTCGGATTCCCTGTGCCTGTTCCGCTCACATTGAACGTAGTAGCGGAGGTGAACGTGATCGTGACCGGCTGCGTTAGATTGACATTGGGCGGGGGTGGCGCGTTAACGCTGCCTGCGCTAATGGTTGCCGTGCCTGTATTGCCGGTGGCCGCTGCGGTGCGGATGGGCGCGGCGGCGGCGATTAAACGTGGGTCGGTGATCGCTACTGCAAAGCCCGCCGCACCTACCGCGGCGGAAGGAACGGTGAAAAAATCGCCGCCCGCATTGCCATTGAGATCCTGCCCCAAGCGATGCTGTGCGTTAAACGTAGTCGCCATATCGATAGCCAGCGTGTCAAGCTCAGCCTGCGTGGGTTCCAGCGTCTGACTGCGAAATGCGAGCAGACCGCCCAGCTTGCCTCCGGCGAGGCTGGCTCCCCCAATGATGAAAGCACCACTTGGGGTGGGGTAGGCGACCTCGATTTTTTGAGGATTGGTCGGCGATGAGACGGTCGTCAATGAGGACGCAGTCACGCCTACGACCAGCGGCTGGCCGTTACCGATAAAAACACTGTAATCGCCGTTGCTTTGTTTGACGACAGAGGTTTTAATTTCCTTGTTTAGATCAAGAATCAGCTGATCGCGCTGATCATTCAAGTCATTGGCAGGTTGACCGCTCGTCCCTTGAGTGCGTCCGATGGCGTCATTAAGCTGCGCAATTTGCTGGGCATAGCTATTGATCACCTCCACACTAGAAATGACTTGGCTGTTGACGCCCTTTTCCATTTCCTGGAGGCGTCCGGCCATGCTCTGAAACCGTGAAGCCAGTGACTCGGCTGTCGACAATGCTGCCTGACGAGCCGGAACCGACGCCGGATTAGTAGACAATTCCTGAACGCCGCTAAAAAAATTCTGGATCGCGGGTGACAATCCCGATGCCGGGTCGGCCAACATGTTGTCGATCTGTTTGATCTGGGCGTAGTAGCTGTCTAGTCCGCTTTTGGTGGTTTGGGCCGAGCGCAGCTGAGTACCCAGAAACTCGCTGTACACGCGTTTGACTGTGGAGATTTCGGTACCCTGCCCCAGAAAACCAAAACCAAAATCCTGTGCTTTGGCGGCGCTTTGCACGACCACTTGGCGGTTATAACCGGGCGTCGCGGCGTTCGCAATATTGTGGCCGGTCGTGCTGAGCCCCACCTGTGCGGCAGCGAGAGCGCTCTGACCGATGCTGAGAATATTGGTAGCCATTTAAATTATGCGCAGGTTGGTTAGGGGAGACGATTTATACGGTTAATAGGTGAGTCGGCAGCGTCGCCCACTTCTTAAATCGATTGGGTCAGGTCAATTCAACTTGCCGTATGACCCGCATCAATTTTTTGGCGTAATTCGGGTCGGTGGCATAGCCTGCCTGCTGCAAGCCTTGGGCAAATCCGGCGGCATCCTGTGCCTGCGCTAGTCCGTTCTGGTAACGCGGATTGGCGCGCAGCATGGTGGCGTAATCACGGAATGCATCGGCGTACGAATCGTAGGCGCGGAAGCTTTCGACCTGCTTGTGCGGCTTGCCGTTGACGAATTCAGTAGTAACAACATCCATGGTGCGGCCGCGCCATGCGCCACCCGCTTTGATACCAAACAGGTTATGGCTGTTCTGACCATCGGCTGCGCGAATCTCTGCACGTCCCCAGCCCGTCTCGAGTGCCGCCTGCCCCAACATGAAACGGGCAGGAATTCCGGTGGCTACACTTGCCGCCTGAGCATGCGGCAACAGACGCTGTACGAATACCTCAACGTGCGGTGCCACAGCACTGACGCGAGTGGCCGCTGCCGTTGAGGGCGGCGCCGCTAGCACGGGCACATTGGGTGACTGCGTCACGGACACCGGCGCATTGGGTGACAGCCCCGCCTGAGGCTTAATGTCTGGCGTGGTCTTTAGCAACAGATTGGGCGAAATTTTTAATGGCGAATCCGGCGGCGCTTTCAAAATAAAGCCCGGCGTAGCCATCCCGGCATCCGGCGTTTTAGCCTCCCCGCCGGGAGGCGCCGTCAGCGCGCTGGAAAGCTGACGCACCATCACGTCGGCGAGTCCAATACCGCGGCTTGCCATACGCTGCGTTAACTGCTGATCGAGCATTGAGGTATACATGCGGGTCTGCTCGCTATCGAACATACCGTCCTGCGGTGCGGCTTCGCGCATGCTTTTCATCAGCATATTCATGAAGACCGCTTCAAACTGTTGTGCAGCGGCTTTTAGCGCTTCGGGCGAGGACTGCTTGGCGCCGAGCTTGAGTTCGTTGAGTCCCTGGGCGTCGAGTGCGAGCTTGGAGGAGAGGTCACCGCCGCCTATCATTTAAATCACCTCCAGTTCGGCATGCAGCGCGCCGGAGGCTTTTAATGCCTGCAATATCGCCAGTAAATCCTGCGGTGTCGCGCCTATCGAATTAAGCGCTTTCACCACGTCGGCGAGCGAAGCGCTATTTTTTAGCAGCATGACTTCACCGGGTTGCTGATGGATCTCGATCTGCGACTGTGCAGTGACCACGGTGACGCCCTTGGAGAGCGGCGCGGGCTGACTAATTACCGGTTCGGTACTGATCACCACAGACAGATTGCCGTGCGACACCGCACTCGGATCGAGCATCACCATTTGATTCATCACCACCGAGCCGGTGCGCGCGTTGATGATGACCTTGGCCATTCCTTGCGCGGGATTAACCACGAGGCTTTCGATAGTGCCCAAAAATGCCACTCGCTCGCTTTCGCCAACCGGCGTATGCACTTGAATTACCCGGCCATTCACCGCGCGCGCGGTGTCTTTGCCAAAACGCGCGTTCACCGCGTCGACCACACGGCTCGCGGTGGTGAAATCACTTTGGCGCAATTCCAGATTGATGTTGCCCGATTCGCCCAGCGAGGTCGCAACGCTGCGTTCGACTGTCGCGCCTCCCGGAATCAACCCCACACTGAGATGATTGATCTGCACCTTGCTGCCATTGGCCGAGGCACCCGCGCCGCTGACGACCAGACTGCCCTGTGCCATTGCATAAACCTGACCATCTGCGCCTTTAAGCGGGGTCATTACCAGCGTGCCGCCACGCAGGCTTTTGGCGTTGCCGATCGACGACACGGTGAGGTCAATGCTTTGCCCCGCCTGAGAAAATGACGGCAGTTCAGCCGTCACCATCACTGCTGCAACGTTCTTTAATTGCATGTTGATGCCGGGCGGCAAATTGACGCCCATCTGCGTCAGCATGCTGTTAATGCTTTGCGTGGTGAACGGCGTTTGCGTGGTTTGATCGCCGCTGCCGTCCAGTCCCACCACCAGACCGTAACCCACCAGCTGGTTGATGCGCACGCCCTGAATCGATGCGATGTCCTTGATGCGTTCGGCGTGCGCGATGCCACAGAGCGCCAGCCAAGTCAGCATAAACATCTGCAAAATCTTCATCGTGTCCACCATTTATAAGGGAATAAAACTCATGAAAAAGCGCGCCAGCCAGCCCATTACTTCGGCCGTGTCGAGCTTGGCGCTGGTGCGATATTCGATGCGCGCGTCTGCCACCTTGGCCGACGACACAGTGTTACCCGCCTGGATCGTATCGGGCTGCACGACGCCCGATAGACGGATATATTCGGTGCCCTTGTCGAGCGCGATCTGCTTTTCGCCCGCGACGAGCAGATTGCCGTTGGGCAATACGTCTATCACGGTGACGGTGACGTTGCCTGTGAAATTATTGCTGGAATTGAGGGCCGACTTGTCGGCGTTCTCTGTCGACGATTTAGCCTTCATGCCCAGGCCTTGCAGCGTTTTGAGGGGCAAGCCCGCGACCGCACTGATCGCCGAATCGACTGCGCCCGTTTTCGAACCACTGGACGAAGCCTGCTTGCCCGCCTGAGTTTTTTCGTTGATAACAATCGTCAGTAAATCGCCGACCTGACGTGCCTTTCGATCTTCGAATAATGGGCGATAGGTCGCCGCCTGGTAAATGGTGCCATTGCTTGCTACTTTGGTTGCCGCCACTTGTGGACGTGCGGTGGTGGGCTGCTCTACAATGGACGACGGTAGCGTGCCGCACCCCGCCAGCCCCAGCAGCACACTTATCAGCGCGCTGCTCAGCCCATGCGCCAGATTTATTGCCAATTTCATAACTGCGTCAGACGCTGCAGCATCTGGTCGGAAGTCTGGATCGCTTTGCTGTTGATTTCGTACGCGCGCTGCGTCTGGATCATGTTGACAAGTTCTTCCACCACATTGACGTTGGAAGTCTCCACGTAGCCCTGATTCAACAGTCCCGCGCCGTTACTGCCGGGCGCATTCGCACTCGGCGTGCCGGATGCGGCGGTTTCTGCGTAAAGATTTTCGCCCAGGCTTTGCAGACCGGCCGGGTTGATGAACATCGCCAGTTGCAAGGTGCCTATGGTCGTCGGCGCGGCGGATCCGGGCAGCGTCGCCGACACCGTGCCGTCGCGTGCAATGGTCAGCGTTTGCGTGTTGGCCGGGACGGTTATCGCAGGCTGCACCGCGTAACCGCTGGAGGTCACCAGCTGGCCGTTGGCGTCGGATTGGAACGAGCCGTCGCGGCTGTAAGCGGTGGTGCCATCCGGCATCAGCACTTGAAAAAAACCATTGCCTTGTATCGCAACGTCTTTGGCGTTGCCGGTCTGTTGCAAATTGCCCTGGGTAAAAATGCGTTCCGTGGCGACTGTCTTGACGCCGGTGCCGATCTGCAAACCTGACGGCAACTGGGTTTGCTCTGACGACTGTGCGCCAGGCTGACGGATGGTCTGATACAGCAGATCCTCGAACACCGCGCGCGCGCGTTTGAATCCGCTGGTGCTGACGTTGGCGAGGTTGTTGGAAATCACGTCCATCTGCGTCTGCTGCGCATCCAGGCCGGTTTTGGCAATCCATAGTGAGCGAATCATGTCGGTTCCTTAAAATGTATCGGGGGTCAGTTCATCGCCAGCAATTGCGTGGCTTTGCTGTCGTTGCTCTCGGCGTTTTGCAACAGCTTTATGTGCATATCAAATTGCCGCGCTAGCGAAATCATGTTGACCATCGCATCAACGACATTGACGTTGGAAGACTCCAGCGCGCCGCTGATCACGCTGACCTTGAGATTAGCCTCTGCCGGGTTGCCGTCCTTCAGACGAAACAGACCATCGTCTCCGCGCACCAGATCAGCGGCAGGCGGGTTCACCAGCTTTAAACGGCCGATCGAAGTCAATCCGGTTGCGGCCGAACCATTGGGTACGAGCGAAATGGTGCCGTCTTTTGCGATGGCGAGATTGCGACCGGGTGGTATCGACAGTGGACCGCCGTCGCCTAACACATTGAGACCAGCATTCGTCTGTACTACGCCGTTTTCATCCAGCTTCAAGCTGCCGTTGCGGGTGTAGGCTTCGGTGCCATCTGCGGCCTGCACGGCTAACCAACCGTCGCCTTGCAGCGCCACGTCGAGTTCGCGGCCGGTGTGCTGAATCGCGCCGCCACGAAAATCGCTGCCGGTGGTGGAATCGACGACGAAGGCGCGCGTATCCAACATGGCCCCTTGAATCGGGACCGCGCGAAACTGGTCGATCTGCGCGCGAAAACCGGTGGTGGTCGCGTTTGCCAAATTGTTTGAGGTCGTCGCCTGTTGTACCAGCGCGTGGCTTGCGCCGGTCATGGCGGTGTAGATGAGACGGTCCATGCTGCTCTCCTCAGTGAATCAGTCGATTAGCACTTAGCGTAAATTGACCAGGGTTTGCAGCAACGCATCCTGAGCCTTAATGGTCTGCGCGTTGGCTTGATACACCCGCTGAGCGGTGATCATGTTGACCAGTTCGGCAGTCAAATCGACGTTGGAGTCTTCCACTGCTGAAGATTGCAACACGCCCAAACTGCCCGAGTCGGGCGTACCCACTAGCGGTGAGCCCGACGTCGCGGTCTCGGACCACAGGTTATTGCCGAGTTGCTGCAAGCCGTTGGGATTGGCAAAACTTGCCAGCACCACTTGACCCAATACCGCCGAATGGCCGTTAGTATAACGGCCCTGAATCCTGCCATCGGCGCCGATGTTGAACCCGGCCAGGCGACCGGAGGTATAGCCATTCTGGTTCAACGTATTGACGCTAAAGCCGGCGCCAAATTGGGTAGTACCCGTGAAGTCGATAGTGAAGCCTAGGGGAGAGGCACCCGTAGTGACTGCCTGCGGGGGGATTGTGATGGGTGAGCCTGAAGTCAATGCACCACTCGCGTTAAAAGTAAGCGCGCCCGCAGCGAAGGCCGGGTTACCATCCATAGAGGCTTTCACATTCCAGGCTCCCGGCGCTGTTTTGATGTAGAAGGTTTGCACCGTGTGCACATTGCCCAGACTGTCATAGACAGAGAGCGCAGTTGAATTATTGAAGGTGGTGGGGTCACTCATATTGAATGCGCCTACTGGAACTGCACTACTGGAATCCAGATTCAGGACGGCATTCGCCGAGCTCGTCACTTGCGGCACCAAATCGGCGGTGTTGATGCTCAATGGCGTCGGTGCGCCGGTTGATAGCACGCCACTTGCACTCGCTGTATAACCGGTCAACTTGGCACCGGTCGGATTAACGATGAAGCCCAAGCGATCAAGCTGGAACTGGCCATTGCGCTGGTAGGTGAGTTCGCCCCCCTTATCCATGCGAAAGAAGCCGCCGCCATTGATCGCTATGTCCAGCGGATTATTAGTCGCGGTGATATTGCCCTGAGTGAACTGCTGGGCCACCTGTGCAACCTTGACACCGATACCGACCTGCGAGCCGCCCGCCCCTGTAAGCGAAGTGGCATAGACATCGGCAAACTGCGCTTGCGATTGTTTGAAGCCCACCGTGTTTGCATTGGCAACGTTATTGCCAATCGCATCCAGATTTTTTGCGGCGGCGTTAAGGCCACTTAGTCCTTGTTGAAAGCTCATGTGCTACTCCTTGTGAATATTACGGTGAGGGCGACCGGTGGGCCGTCGGTTTCAGATTTAGAAAATTTGCCGGATCGCGGCATAACCCACGGTCTCATTGCCTGCCAGATTCAGCTTCACGCCATCGCTGCCCTGCGACACGCTATTGACGGTGCCTAGATGTAGCGCGGTATTGCTGACGGGTTGCCCGCCCTGCACCGCGTTAATCTTGAATTGGTACGCGCCCGCGGGTGCCGCCGTACCGCTGTCGGTTAAGCCGTCCCACGTCAATGCGTTCATGCCTTCCGTACGCGGACCCAAGTCAAGACTGCGCACTTGAGCGCCCGAGGCATCGTGGATAGTCAGCGTGACTTGGTCGGCAGGCCGGGTCAGCTCAAAGCCCATCACATCTCGCAATGCGCTGGGGCTCACCGTATTACCCGGAACCAATACATTGCGCCCGATCAAATTGGCGGCCTGCGCCATTTGATTGCCACCGAGGCTGGCTGCAAGCGCCGTCAAGTTGCCGTTCATGTTCTCGATCCCTTGCACTGTAGACAATTGTGCGAGTTGACTCGTCACCTGCGCGTTGTCCAATGGGTTTAACGGATCCTGATTTTTCATTTGCGCCACCAGCAAGCTTAAAAATCGGTCCTGCGTGGCCTGCGTGCTGTTTTTGGCTTTGGCAGCACCGATACCCAATTGGCTGCTCACACTACTTGTATCCTGTACTGCACTCATATCGTGTCCTTTTAAAATTTCAGGCTATTCACTGGCCCAGGCTCAAGGTTTTGAGCAATAGGGTTTTGGTGGTGTTCATCATTTCGGCGTTGGACTGATACGAGCGCGACGCGGAAATCATGTTGACCATTTCTTCCACGACATTAACGTTGGGCATGGTCACGTAACCCTTGTCATTGGCGAGCGGATTTTTCGGGTCATACACCATTTTCATCGGCGACGGATCATCGATTACCCCCGCCACGCTCACGCCTGTCGCGCCGTTTTCGCCCATCGGCGTGGCCGCAAACACCACTTGCTTGGCCTTGTAAACTTCGCCGCTGGCGCTGGTGGCGCTATCGGCGTTCGCCAAATTACTGGCGACAGCATTCAGCCGCTGCGACTGGGCGTTCATCGCCGAGCCGGCCACGTTAAAAATATCCAGTAAAGACATCTATGCCCCCTTATCCCTGAATCACCGCCAGCATGCTTTTAATCTGCTGGCTGATGCGAGTGAGATTGAATTCGTAATGCACGGCGTTGTCGGCGAACGCGGCACGCTCGGCGTCCATGTCCACCGTGTTGCCGTCAACGCTGCCCTGCGCGGGCGTGCGATAGAGCAAACCTGTCTCGGCGTTTATGCCGGGGTTACCGGCGAGGTGTCCCCGCGCCGTGGTAGCCACAGTCATACCATCCGAAGGCCCCGTACTCTTGAGCGCACCTTGCAATTCGGTCTTAAAATCCACATCCCGCGCCTTATAATTTGGCGTGTCGGCATTGGCGATATTGGACGCGAGCACTTGCTGGCGCTGGTCGCGAACGCGCAGCGCCTGAGTATGGAAATTCAGCAAGTCGTCTAGCCGGTTCAGCATGGGTCGTCACCTTTCTTTGCCGCCTCTGTTTAAAGGCTTTTAGCGATGACTGCATCCTAGACATGCGGCTGTCTATTCAATCGCACGAGAAACGGCAAAAACCCCACTCATTTCGGCGTTTAAGTTATGACCAAGTTTTTTACTATGGCGCACTGGGATAATTGAGGTGGGTGTGAGATGACAACTAAATCGATTTATACAAATAGCCGGATAGGCATGGCTATCGTTGCCTTGGCCCTCTCTGCGTTAAGCCACGCTGCGGAGCAACAAGACCCCGCGACACTGCAAGCCCACGCTGAACGTTTCCTTAAAACACAGACGGCCGGTCTACCGGGCCTAGTGACGATCGAAGTCAAGCCGCCGCGCACAGGGTTATTTGCTTGCGCCTCGCTTGAGGCCTTTCTGCCCACAGGCAGTCGCGCCATCGGAAAAACTACGGTCGGGGTGCGTTGCCTCGCGCCCACGCCATGGACGGCCTACCTCTCTGCGCAGGTACGCCAAATAGACCACTATGTTGTAACTCGCCAACCGCTGCCCGCGAACCATGTGCTAACCGCAGCCGACATCATGCTGACCGATGGAGATTTAGGCAGCCTGCCCATTGATGTGGTGAACGACCCCGCAGCCCTGGTGGGGTATCGCACCGTCTCCGGTCTGGCAACGGGCGCGCCGCTGCGCACTTCTGTAATACGGCCGCCGCTAGCGGTGCAGCAGGGCCAAGCCACCCGCCTGATGCTGAACGGCCCCGGATTTTCAGTGCAAAGCGAAGGCCAGGCGCTGGCGAACGCGAGCCGCGGCGATATGGTGCGGGTAAAAACTCCGTCCGGTAATGTGGTCAGTGGGGTGGCACAGGATGGGCAACAAGTAGTGGTCACCTATTGAACCCAAGCGCGATATCGCTTCAGGAAGTTTGCAAACTGACGTTACTGATGTACTTTTAATAAAGATGCCGTCGGATTCTGCACCCTATCCAGGAAGCCGCTATGAAAATTGACCCCGGATTAAAGCCTGCCACGCTGCCCGCTGTGGCCGAGACCCGCCACGCTACGCCGCCAATCCATAAAGGCACGCCTTCGGAACAGACACAAGTCAGCCTTAGCGCACAGGCTGCGCAATTGCAGCAGCAGGAAACCCAGCTTGCGGCTATTCCCGTGGTGAATCGCGCGCGCGTAGACAGCATCAAGGCCACCATCGCGGCCGGTCAGTACGTAATCAAATCCGAAAACATCGCCGATAGCTTGCTCAACACAGCAAAGGAAATAATCCATGTCGCAAAATGAATCGTCGACTCACTTAGAGTTGATCGTAAATCTCGAAGTGGAAAACGCCGCGTGGCAGGCATTGCTAAAAACGCTGGGTGAGGAAGAACGGGCATTAGTAGACGGGGAAGCCGATCTGTTAGCGCAATTAAACACTGCCAAACTCACGCAGTTGCAAGCCTTGAGTAATCTATCACGCACGCGTCATGGCCAGCTGACAGCGGCCGGCCACACGCCCGATCACGCCGGGATGGCCACTTGGCTTGCGCAACATAACCAGACCGAATATCTCCCCCGCTGGCGGCAACTGTGCGAGATGGAACAGCAGGCCCAGAGCCTGAACCAGCGCATCGGCACGCTGATAGACCTGCGACTGGCGTCCACCCGCCAAGCGCTCAATGTGCTCATTCATGCGGCGACAAGTCAGGGCGGACTATACGATCAGGCAGGTCAGTCTGTGGGACAAGGCAACGGCAAACGAGTCATTACCGCTTGATGGGTTATTAATTTGCCCTGGGTTTCTCAGCCAGGGCAACCGGGGAATTTAGCGATCAGTAATTTATGTGTTCTTGATTAGCGGCTTCCGAAAACCCAAATACGGGCTAGAAGCTAAGCGGTTCCATGATCATGGCGTGACTGGGCAAAAATAGGTTTTACTTTGCCGCCCTTGCCCTCCCCCGATCCATCAGCATCATTGGCCGACTTTGCAGGCATCATGCCCCGCAGCCGACACTGCAATATTACTTCTGCCGCACGGCCACTACTGCCCCACACTTTAATGCAGCGCTCCGTTTCAAGGCGGACGGCCTCGCGCACCCCTTCCATGGTAGCGGCATAGCTCTCGATGCCAGCGAGCGCATCCTCCCGAATGCGCTGCGACGCAACTTCCAGCAACGTCGAACGGTAATGTATTTTGGTGGCGCCCAACCCAATCATTCGCCGCAGCTGATCATCGGTAAAATCCGCGCTGCCATGAATGCCTAGCGGGATGCCCACGGTCTGGTTGATTTTAGAGAGCCGCGAAAAATCATAGCGGTTGCCTCCTCCATTCATGCGATTGACCGATACCGCCAGACAGCCCACGCCGGTACGTTCCACGTAATATTTGGCTTCGAGGGGGGAGGTCGTCCCGCCCACGGCCGCTCCTTCCGCATCTGGGACCTGATCGCTTTCGAGCAAGCCCACTTGGCCCACCACCAGTACCTCCTGGGAGGCGGCCAGGCTCACTACTTTTTTGGTTAATGCGACATTCTCCGGCAAGGGATGCGTAGATGCATTGAACACGATTCCACTGCAACCCATGTCGATCGCCGCCTGCACCGCTTGCGGGTCATCCTCTACTTCAATCTGGAATGCCACCGGACTCGCAGCACGCTGCGCTATTTCGAACACTGCACGAGCGAGGGGTTCGATATTGTCCGTCCCCGGACAGGATTGGGAGACGCTCAGGATAATCGGCGCGCGCATGTTCTCAGCGGCCGCCATTACCCCTTGCAGAATATCCCAGCCAGCCACCCCAAACGCACCTACCGCGTAACCGTGACGATACGCGTGCTGCAGCATGTCCTTCATATCAACCAATGGCATTTTTATGCTCCTGATAATCACGCTTGCAGCGTTTGCAAGCCAACTTCACGCGAACTAAGGTTTCGGCATCACGTGCCGTCAGACCGGCGCGGCCAAACGTCTCGCCCCTCCATGACCTCTATCGGTCGACGCAGTGGAGAAGCGCGTCTCCAGTGTCTGAATGGCGCTTTCACGTGTCCTGAAAAGGTTTTCTTCACCCAGTAACTGCGGCAATTCGGCGCGCAAGAATTTTTCACGCACTGGCTGATTAAGACTGCTAAACGCCAGCGTGACGTTCACCGCGCGCAGATATCGAGCGATCTCGCGGATTTTTTCTTCACCCGAGGCGTCGATGCTATTGATGCCGTTACCGATCACCAATATGGTTTTTGCGTCTGGAAATTCGGCGTGGGCTTGCAGGATTGCCTCTTCGAAGTGAGCCGCGTTAAGGAAATCCAGCGAACCGTCGTAGCGCACGATAGCGAAGTGCGTGTTGAGGGGGGGCAAGCCGTGCGCCTTCATATCGCTTAGACTCCCGTCAGCCATGCGGCCCAGCAGCACCGCGTGTGGTTTCATCTGACGCACCAGCAGCGACAACACGGTAAGCACGACACCCACCAATACCCCGTTGGCAAGGGCTGGTGCCATGGCCAGAGTGGCGACAAAAGTGATTACACCAATCAACGCCCCCACGCGATCCACTCTCCAGGCTATGACCAGCGGTTGGATTTTAATGAGCCCAAATACCGCTAGCATAACGATCACCCCTAGCACCGCCAGCGGTAGGTGATACAGATAAGGGGTGAAGAACATTAGCACTAGCGCCACCGCGAGTGCGCTTATCACGGCGAATAAGCCGGTTCGCGCGCCCATGCGCGCAGCTACTGCCGAGCGCGAGAACGACCCGCTGACCACGAAGGAGTGAAAGAAGGAGCCGACGATATTGGCCAGCCCTTGACCTATTAGCTCGCGGCTGGGATTAATGCGCTCGCGTGTCATTGCAGAGATCGCCTTCGAGATGGAAGTGGCCTCTAAAAAACCGATCAGCGCCATCACCAGTGCGCCGGGCAGTAGCGCCGCGAGCAGATCAACGTGCACATGCGGCACCGCGAAACTCGGCAGCCCGGCGGGGATGCTGCCGACCACGCGACCGCCGCCCATGAAGGTGACCTGATCACCCTTGATTTTGCCAAAGCGCCAGTTTGCTTCACTGGCGCGAGGACCAAGCTGGTAAATAAATACGCCTTCCTGCTGCTTGACGCGTACGAACTTGAGCGCGTGTAACGCTACCCGGCGCTGGTTGTTATCTGCCTTAAGCAGTGCGATTTTTCGGCGGGACAGCTCAGCCTGCGCATGCAGGCCCGCCTCAACTTCCATCAAGTTCGGCGACCCCTGTTTCAGCTCGCGTAGGCGCTGGCTAACAGCCGACAGTTGCGCGGTAAGGGTTTGCACCTGCTGCTCTGTAGTTGCATAGGCGAGAATCTCTGCCCTTGCCTCGGGGCTAGCCACGGCCGATAGCGGCGCGCTCCGTGTGCGCTCGAAGCCAATGGCCCAGCTCGCTACGGTAGTGATTACGACCACCACCAAAATCCCGGGGACACGCGGAAAGTAGCGGCGCAGGCCGAGCATGATGGCGGCGGCAGCTAGCGCAAAGCCTATCGTAGGTAGGTGCGCCTCAGGAACTTGCAATACCACGCGCGCTAAATCGGCGATGAAAACGTCGCTGCGCGGGAAGGGCACGTTCAGCACCTCGGCTAGCAAGGACAGTCCGATAATCAGCGCGGC
>JAYWDZ010000362.1:0-3258 GCA_043779595.1 Nitrosomonadales bacterium | reverse complement strand
TCCATTTATGGCGCCGTCTGCTGACAGTATTCTACGCATTCACTTCTTACTCCAGATCTGTATATGCGCGGAGCGAAGTTATCTTTCACAACAACATTGAAACTCGAACCTCGGTACTCGAAAAAATCGGCAGCGAGCAATCGATCTGGATTGAGCAACCGTTATCGCATGAACGATGTTTCGTCGACCATAACTATCACACCTCAACGAGGCATGCGCCGATTGCGACCGATTTGGACGATTTTGTGCGTGTTTGCACTTTGGCACGGCGTTTTGTGCATTGTTGTCCATTCTTGTGCCGAAAGGTGCTGATTTGGGACTTTTGGCTCAATGATGCTTTGTGTTGGTGCGAACTTGGTGGTTTTTGCACCGATCCGCACAGTTTCGCACCAATCGGTGCGCTGCGCAGAGACGACGATCTCGAACAAGGGCGAGCCTCCCTCCGGTGGTGGCGAGAATGCATAGGAGCCGCTGCAGTACCTGTGCTCCGAGAACCCTATCTTGACTTGAGAAAATTCCCAAAGCACGACCAGAAACAGTCATCAATCTGCGACACCACGCCGAATCTCGCCCACTGCCGCCGATTTAAATATCGTTTTTTGTATTAAATTAATCAAGTCGAATTATTTGAATGAGGAGTGCGCGTGAATAAGTTGCTCAACACAATTCACGACCGCTGTTTGTCAATGCCCCTTTATTCCAGCTGGTTGGCTAGTAGCGGATGGAACATCGGACAGCGGCGAAATCAACCTAGGAGCATTCATGGCTGAAAATAAAGTTTCACTCCACCTGCACGTCACCATCCACCCGGACAAGCACCCGGCGATCTACGCTGCTCTCATATCTGTTGAGCCGCGGTCCCGCGTCTACCATCTCACGATGATCTCGGAGACGGCTCTGGGTAGTCTCGGATCGGCTCGTACAATAGAGCCAATCCGATCGTTGTCTGCTGGTGCGGCACGAGCGTCGACATCGGTCGACGATCTCGGAGCACTGCTTGGATTTACCGGGGCTGTTTCCGGTTAGACGGCATACCGGCCACAGCGGGCGGGGGTTGCCGGAAATACCCCACGAGCACTTGCAGGTATGCCCGCGGGTGAGTGTTGCCAATTGTGCTCGTGTTGTTCTATCATCTTCACCATAGGCAACATGCTTTAGCTTGCCTCTCTCGGGACCGGCCCTCGGGCCTTTCTCCACGGCTAGGTGTATATGGTGGGCTCGGTGGGTCTGTCTTCAGAGCTCCGCTGGTCTACTCAGTCTGACATTGGTCTGGCATCGTGAAAACGACCTGATCCGAACCTCTTGCCAACCAGCAAGACTCGATAAATTTTCATAGCCGCATTGCAGCATTCATTTTGGATTTGCCTTCGGGCTCATCCTCCTCGGAGTCAGCGGATTTGGTGGGCTCGGTTAGTCCTTCAAATACTCTGCCTCTTTAGCGCTCCCCACCTCAGTAACTTTCCGATTCCGCATCGCTCGTGCGCGCTGCTTCCGCGCGTCGCGTATTCGTCGCGTATTTACGTGTCTTCCGTTTTTCTTCGGAAGGAGATTCCTGCACTCGCGCCATTCAATCAGTGAACCTGATCGAACGGTACACCGTTGCCGTTTCAGCCACCCTGAACCACCAGCCTGCGCGTCATGTCGCGCGGCCGGTACTGAAACCAATCTCCCTCAACCCTATTTTTTACGGAGGACACAATGTCCACGTCCATGGTTATTTTTTTGTTGTTTATTGTGGTTCTTGTTTTTGTCGTGCACGTCGTTGCTGATTTAGTTTCGGCAGTTATTGTTGGTGTCTTACCTAAAGGTGCCATCAAGGTCACCAGGAGGAACGTATGAATGACGTTGCTCTAACTCGAGGCAATTCGACCATGACTGACAAGGTGTTGTGGACGGTTTCTGAAGCGGCTGAGCGGCTGTCCGTCTCGAAGCGCACCATCCAGCGCTTGGTCGATCAGAGGATCCTTCCTGCTACCAGGATTTTGGGGTGTGTGCGGCTACCCGTACAGGGAACTCTCGAAGTGCTCCAGGCAATGACCTCCATTGCAGTCATTGAAGCCAACAACACAGTAACAACGATCGCCGGAGATTCTGTATGCCATACCGACGCAAGGACTCACCAATTTGGTGGGCAAGCTTCACCGACGCACGCAGCCGCCGAGTTAGACGCTCTACTGGCACGACGGACTACCGGGAAGCCAAAGACCTCGAGGCGAAGTGGCGTCACGAAGCCCACAAACAGAAAGAATGGGGCGAACAACCGAAATGGGACTATGACCAACTGATGGTAAAATACCTGCGGGAGACTGAAGCGCAAAAGCGCAGTGCCGCACGCGACCGGGACATTGCCAGACATCTTACCCGCAAGTTTCGCAGTCGCGTCCTCAGTTCTCTGGGCGCCACGGACATCAAGGCTTACATCGAGATGCGCCGTAAGGACGAAGCGATGAATTCGACCATCCACCGGGAGCTGTCGCTCCTTTCGGCGGCGATTAACTACGCGCGCCGCGAATGGGAATGGGAGATTCCGAATCCCGTCACAGGAAGGAAGCCTGGACAAGGCGAGGGTCGGGTGCGTTGGATCACCCATGAAGAAGCAGCAAAATTGATTGCTGCCGCTTCAGCCGAGTCGCGGGCCCCGCATCTCCCAGACTTCCTGCTACTTGGTCTCAACACCGGTTGCCGTTCACAAGAAATGCTCGGACTGGAATGGACCCGGGTCGACATGAAGAACCGACTTATTTATCTTGAGGCAGAACACAGCAAGGACAAGCGACGGGCATCGGTACCACTGAACAAGGGCGCGCTCGGCGCAATTATGGGCCGAACACGTTTTCGCGATGAACACTGTCCGCACAGCCCCTGGGTCTTCTGTAACAAAAACGGCGAACGCATTCAGTCTATCAAACGGTCCTTCGCAACCGCCTGCCAACAGGCTGGAATCAAAAACTTCCGGCCTCACGACCTGCGCCACACATGCGCCGCATGGCTCGTGCAATCCGGCGTCGATCTGACCAGAGTCCGCGACCTGCTGCGCCACAAGAGCGTCCAGATGACCGAACGCTATGCCCACCTGGCGCCACACAATGTGCGATCGGCAGTGGAGGCCCTGGATGAGATGGCTATTTCGGTTTCGACCGAGCCGTGAGCGTTTCCGGTCACGTTTTGGTCACGCGACACTGCGAGTTGTTGCTGACAGTACGTGCTAAGTCACTGCTAAATATGGTGGCTATGGGTGGACTCGAACCACCGACCTCA
>JAYWDZ010000361.1:0-3259 GCA_043779595.1 Nitrosomonadales bacterium | reverse complement strand
TATTCGTTGCCAGCCATGCCGCAGGCTGCACTCGATGTTCAAGATCGCTATAGCCATGTCTTCGATATAGGCAGCATGCTACATAAGGATCCAGAGCTGGAAGGCGCGGAATATCAGATATGGACAAAAGGAAATAACCCCAAACTGTTGGCCGAAGGGGTTATCAATCCGATAGGGCGCACTGTAAGGATTTTTACCAAAGCACAGACAGAAGTTGAAATGATTGTGGGCGACAATGAGTGGCTAACGGTAGAAGACCTACAGCATGAGGATGACCAACATATGGGCTTGATAAGCGATATGCCGGGAGAGCCCGCATGAGCGACTGGAAAGATTATTTAAATGATTTAGGGGAGAAAGTCACAGAGGCTTGGGATACCTTTAACGACAAACCCGGCGAAGTGATGATTTGCTTTGTAAACCGTTACCTCGAAGGCCTCGATGACATCAAATACAAAGTTCGCCACAATCTTCAAACCCTAGAGGGGAAAACCACCTCCAGTAGATATTGCGTCAAGCTCACGCCCACTGACTTAAAGCCCATCGAGATTTATGTATGGTCTCGAAAGAAAAACGAATATAAAAAATTGGATGACATCGTTCCTGAAGTCGGCAATAAGAAGCTTGTCAGAAAAATAATGAAGAACTACAAAGCCCCTGGAAAGACCGAAAGGCATCCCCAAAATGCGCCCATCGTAGCGCCTCCAAAAAAGCCTGTTCCTGCCCCAGCGCCCGCACCCTCTCCCACGGATAAACAGGGCGTAAAGCCATTATCCAAACAAGACGAATCCGGCTTGCCGCAAACGCAGGTAGACAGGCCAGTACCAGACAAAATTACCAAGGAGCAGTTGAAGAAGATATTTCCCAAAGCGTCAGACAACTATTTAGAACAGGTTGCTGATGAGCTGAATGTAAATCTGAAGGTTTATGGCCTTAATACCCCGACAAGACGAGCTCATTTTTTTGCACAGGTGAGAGAGGAGGCAGGGGCAGGGCTCATTGCTAACGAGGAGAGTCTGAATTACACACCCCAAGCGCTCAAGAAATTCAAGTATTACCAGAAGCATCCAATTGAAATTCAGCAAGATAGTCGTCTGGATGCACCAAAAATAAAGGGGAAAAAATCTAAGCCACTACAGATTGCAAACCAGACTGCTATTGCCAACAAGGCCTATGCCAAACGAGGAGGCAACGGTGATGTGAAATCTGGAGATGGTTGGCGATATCGTGGGCGCGGTTTTATACAGCTGACATTTAAAAAAAGCTACGAACAATTTTATTTAGATTATGGTAAATATTGGAAAGATACTCCCCCTAATTTTCTAACAGATGCAGAGAAAGTAAAAGATTTTCCATACAACATTCGATCAGCCGTTTGGTTTTGGGTTTCCCATAAGTTACCGCAAATAGCAGACGGCGGTAATACCCCCGAAATTGTGAATAAAATAACTGCTGTAATAAATCTTTTTACTGATAGTTACGGGAGTCGTAGGGCTAACTTTGTGGTTAGTGACGCCGCTTTTAAATGAATAGATACATTTAATGAAAAAATCAATTCAAGCTCTCTGTTTATTCGCTGTCAATATCGCAGTTGCGAACGCCCAAGCCCATACAAAATCAAATTGTCATAGTGGGGAGGATGTATTTTTTTCCTGCGAGGTCGGGGCCAAGCGCATGTCCATTTGCAGCCCCAAAGGTGTGACGGATGAATATTTAGAATACCGCTTTGGGACAGATAAGCGAATCGAGTTGCGTTTTAAAGGCACCTTAAAAGATGTTCCAAGAAAATTTTCCCGGGCGGAAATTACGGGGGCAAGTAATAGCGGAACCACACTTTGGTTCTTGAATCGCGGCACGCACTATGTATTAAATGCCCCGGTCAGGGGGGGGCCTTATTTGGATGTCATCAATGGGGGGAAACGCATATCTAGATTGGCTTGCAGGGGTCAATGGACTGGTACAGAGGGTGATCTCGATGGCCCATCCAAAGCAATCGAGACCAAAACACAAGAAACATTTTTCTCTGAAGTAATGAGAGTAAATATTAAGTGAGTCTGCCATCAGAAGATATGCGATAAACCCCACGCATTCTTGCAGCAACGCGGATAAGCGTTCACCTGCTAAAGGCAGGCATACAGCTACGCACCGTGAGTTACCCTAAATATGTGGAAATTTGTAATGCTGAAGATTTGAATAAGAGCCACACGGCATATGGTGTCCCTTAAGCAACTTGTCCCAGACGCGACGACAGTGGTCACAATGCACACCGCTGAGCTCGCCGGTTACGTTCTTGAAGTACTCATGAGTGACATCACAATGCGTGAGGGCCAATGGAATCGCCGTAACTTTTGTCTGCAAACCTCGCGGGACTTTGGCAATACCGAGAGGGGGCTAGATCAAACCGTAGGAATCGTCTGTTCTGCAGCGTGGTCTTGGTTAGAAACCAACGGGTTGATATGCCACCATCCCGAGCAAGACAATGACTGGTTCGTTCCTACTCCCCGTGGACGAGATGTTCTCTGCCACAAAGGGCTCCGGCAATTAATAAGCAATGAACAACTCCCAGAGCATTTCTTGCACGCCGAATTTGTAGTTAATGTTCGCCCATTATTTCTACAATCTCGATTTGAGACAGCCGTTTTCGAAGCTTTCAAAACCTTGGAGGTGGCAGTTCGCACTGCGGCGGAGTTAGGGGACTACGCTATTGGAGTTCCTTTAGCAAGCCGGGCGTTTCATCCTGAGAATGGGCCCCTAACGGATATGACCTTAGAGAAGGGTGAACGTGTCGCTCTCATGAACTTGATGACTGGCGCGATTGGGAGTTACAAAAACCCATCTTCACATCGACGCGTAGCGATTACTGCCGAAGAAGCCAGAGATATGATTATCCTGGCGTCGCACTTGCTCAAGATCGTAGATACCCGAGCAGCAAAACGAGCCCATCATACCTAATGCCTGTTCGAATGATCCGGCGATGCCGTGGACCCTTTTGTTAGAGCCGTGTTGCTAACCGCTCACGGTACTATGCAGCTGGCGTTTCAAACAAGCCGCGCTCGGCATTCGCCAGGCCGATGGTTCGACTTCGTGGCGCAGCGGTTATATCCAGTCCATCCAGCAACTCGACGCTGACGGCGGTCTGGCACGCTATCGACTCAAACTAGTGCCTGGCATTTGGCTGGCCACCCAGGCCCGGCGCAATCGCGTGTTTCAGAATAAGCCTCTCCTGCAAGTCATAGACGAAGTCCTCGCGCCCTACGCG
>JAYWDZ010000360.1:0-8053 GCA_043779595.1 Nitrosomonadales bacterium | reverse complement strand
GTCGATCATCTGGGTACGCCGCAGGTGATGACGGACGGTGCGGGCGCGGTGGTGTGGAAGGCGGACTATGATCCTTTCGGCAAGGCAACGGTCAGGGTCAGTACGATTGAGAATAATCTGAGGTTGCCGGGCCAGTATGCGGACCGAGAAACAGGGCTTCACTATAATTATTATCGCTCGACGTATGATCCTGGGACGGGGAGGTACGGGGAGTTCGATCCAATTGGCCTCGCCGGGGGCCTGAACGGATACACCTATGTGGGGGGGAATCCGTTAAGCAGAATTGATCCGCTTGGATTGTCTGACGTGACGTTTGACCGTGGTGCTGGAACGATCACGGTCTACGACAACCAAGGCAATCAAGTTGGCCAGTATCCCGCTGGGAACAATACGACATCGACCAGTAATGGTGCTTGGCCGGATGGGACTTACGACTACTCACACTATGTCCCACATCCTGAAAGCGGCGCTACAGGCCCATATGGTTCCAATGGCAATTTTGTGTTCGACGTTCCCGGACGACCTGGGATGGGCATTCACTCGGGCCGTAAAGGGCCGAAATCGAAAACGCTGGGCTGCGTACGCTCGACCGACGATGCGACTGAGTTCTTGCGAAAGCTTAATCGCACTGACCCGCTCAGAACGATTACGGTGAAATGATGATGGTAAGGAGAGTGGGGGTTGGCCTGTCAGTTATAACGTTATGTTTTGCCGCCATGTGGTTGCCATCAGGTGCCTTGGCTGACGCTCGGATTTGTACCAAGGAAGAGGCGCAGGCTGCGGAAACCGTGGCTGCGACAGCGCGATCATGGGGGCAGTTACATCAGCAATTTGAGCGCTATTCGCACTGCGATGATGGGGCAATAGCCGAGGGCTTCAGTGAGTCCGTTACTCTCTTGCTTGCCGGGCACTGGCGGGAGATTCGGCAACTTGCGACGGTGCTGAGGCACGACCCCGCTTTCCGCGAGTTCGTTATCCGGCACATTGATGAAACTGTACCGGCTGAGCGCTTGAATCATATCGCTGGAAATGCGAATAAACGGTGCTTAGGGAGCCTGAAAAACCTTTGTCGCGATATTGAAGCGGCAGCAAAGAAAATCGCACCCAAAAAATAGGGAATAAAACAACTGGGCCACACCACGTTGATATTTGAATCCCCCTAAAACACCTGTGTTATTGGCTTCAAGCCGATAGCATCGCTCCTTCTTAATAAACAAAAAGCCACTCCCTCCGGTATCCCAGATGCGAGTGGCTTTTTTTGTTTAGCGGCTAGCACAGCGTTGCTGTTGAACTACCGCGCCATTTCAATAAGTTCGATATCTTTTTTAAGTAAGTCGTTGACCAGCGCCGAGAGATCGACCCCCTTGGCGTTGGCCAGCGCCGTGAGCCGGGTCTGCACCTGATCATCGAGATACACCGGAAGATTGAACTTAGCATCGGGGTGGTAAAACCTCCCGCGCACCCCTTCTGAAAAATCGATCTCGGCGGGCATATCGTCGTCGTGTGCTGGCTGCTTCTTGCTCATCGTCTCACCTATCGTTGTTCGTTCGCATACTGTTCACGCTCGCGGCGCGTGGCCTCGCGCGCCGAAATAATGCGTACCTGTACAGGGGTCGGCGCTGCTAGCTGGTAAGTATGTGCAACTGCCAGCAACTTCCCCTCGGAGGAGACTCCCAGCGTGAACCAGCGGTCCTCCGACTCGCTGTGCGCCGAATCGAAGACCGTCAACGCCAAGGGGTCGGAAAGCACTGTCGCCGCCTGGGCGAAGCGCACGCCGTGCTTGGCGAAGTTGGATTGTGCCTTGACCGCATCCCATGCGACATCCTGCTCCGGCGGGATCATGCCTGTTGCGCGAGGACACTTTCCAGCACCTGAATCACAAAGCGCTGCTGGGGCTTGGGAAGCTGGCTGATGCGTTCCATGTGCTGCGCCAGCTTCGGCGCAGGTCCGCGACGGCTGGCGGGCTTGGGTACGCCCAGCAGATCATCCGCACTCACCCCGAAAGTATGTGCGAGCTTCGGCAGCAGCGAAGCCGGTACGCGCAGGCGCGCCGTTTCATAATTGGCGACGGTTTGTTGCGGCACGCCGACGAGTTCGCCCAGATACTGCTGCGACCAGTTCATTGCCTGGCGCAAGGCGGCGATGCGGCTGCCCACTCCGATAAAAAAATCCTTCTCGTCTTGAGTCACGGTCAGCAGATCAATGTGATTGAAATTGTGCATTACTGTAACCCTCGTGTATTGAATTGGGGTTGACGTTACACCAAAACAATGTAAGCATCAACCAAGTTATTTTTATCAAAACCCCCTTGACAGGTTTTTAGCGAAAGGCAGATTCATGGCACGCATTCCCGAATCAGAGATCGAGCGGCTAAAGAACGAAGTATCGGTGCAGCGCCTGGTCGAAGCCTCGGGCATCGAATTGAAGAAATCCGGCAAAGACCTCATCGGCCAATGTCCGTTTCATGAAGACGCCACTGCATCACTGGTCGTCACCCCGGCCAAGAACCTGTGGCACTGCTTCGGTTGTGGAGCGGCGGGTGGCCCCATCGACTGGGTCATCAAGAAGAACGGCGTCTCGTTCCGCCACGCCGTCGAACTGTTGCGCGATGGCGTTTCTTCTTTAGCGGCTGCATCGTCGGTCGCCGCGCCGGTGAAGCGTTCCACCGTGCGCGCGCTCGATGCGCCGGTGTCGTACGACGCTGACGACCAAGCCTTGTTGAATCAAGTCATCGACTACTACCACGAGACGTGCAAGCAAAGCCCCGAGGCCTTGGCTTATCTCGAATCGCGCGGGCTCACCGGGGAGGCCATCGACGCTTTCAAGCTTGGCTTCAGTAACCGCACACTCGGCCTGCGCCTGCCCGAGAAGAACCGGGTCGCCGGTGCCGACATCCGCGCACGGCTGACGAAGATCGGCATTTATCGCGAGTCCGGCCACGAACACTTCAACGGCAGTTTGATCGTGCCCGTCTTCGACGACGCGGGCAATGTACTTGAGGTCTACGGCAGAAAGTTGCGCGACGACCTGCGCGCGGGTACGCCCAAGCACCTGTATTTGCCCGGCCCGCATCGCGGCGTGTGGAACCTTGACGCGCTCAAGGCCAGCCCAGAGATCATCCTCACCGAAGCGTTGATCGACGCGCTGACGTTCTGGTGCGCGGGGTATCGCAATGTCACCAGCGCTTACGGCATCGAAGGTTTCACCGACGATCACTTAGCTGCGTTCAAACAGCACTCTACCTCCCGCGTGCTGATCGCGTATGACCGCGACGACGCCGGTGAGCGCGGCGCACAAAAAGTCGCCGAGCGCCTGATGGCCGAAGGCATCGAGTGTTTCCGCATCCAGTTCCCCAAGGGCATGGATGCCAACGAGTACGCACTCAAAGTCACCCCCGCGCACAAGTCTTTAGGCGTGGTGATCCGCCGTGCGGTATGGCTCGGTAAAGGTGCTGCACCTGCGCGCGAAGCGGTGGAACCGGTCGTTGAAGTTGCGCCGGTAAAAACCTCCGCCGCTTTAGCCGCTGATTTGCCTGCGGCCACGCTGCCCGAGCCGCTCCCCGCGAGCCCCATGCCTGCGGCCGCGCGCGGCATCCCGACCGAGATCCGCGACAACGAAGTCACGCTCACGCTGGGTTGCGATAGCGCCGTGCGCCGCTATCGCGTGCGCGGCCTGGCGAAGAATCTCGCGGTGGACGTGCTCAAAGTCAATCTCATGGTGGGCAGCGGTGACGCGTTCCACGTCGATACGCTCGACCTGTACAACGCCAAACAGCGCGCGGCATACATCGCAGAAGCCACGCTTGCGACCCAACTCGACGAGCGCATGCTCAAAGGCGACCTGGGCCGCGTGCTGCTGGCGCTGGAGCAATTGCAGGACGCCACCATCCAGAAGACCTTGCAGCCCGAACCGCAACCGCAAATGAAAACTGCCGACTTGCAAGCTGCGCAGGCTTTGCTTAAAACCCCGGACTTGATTCGGCGCATCCTCGCCGACTTTGCCGCGTGCGGCCTAGTGGGTGAAGAGACCAACAAACTCGTCGGCTACCTCGCCGCCGTCAGTCGTAAACTGGACCGCCCGCTCGGCGTGGTGATTCAAAGCAGCAGCGCCGCCGGTAAATCCTCGCTGATGGACGCCGTGCTCGCCTTCGTTCCCGACGAGGAGAAAGTCAAATACTCGGCGATGACCGGCCAGAGTTTGTTCTACATGGGCGAGACCAACCTCAAACACAAAGCGCTCGCGATTGTTGAAGAAGAGGGCGCGTCGCGCGCCAGCTATGCGTTGAAATTGCTCCAGTCCGAGGGCGAACTCACGATCGCATCAACCGGTAAAGACCCCACCACCGGCAATCTCATCACCCAGCAATACCGCGTCGAAGGCCCGGTGGCGTTGCTCTTGACGACCACCGCGACCGACATTGACGAAGAGCTGATGAACCGCTGCCTGGTGCTCTCGGTGGACGAGGGGCGCGCGCAGACGCGCGCGATTCATCAGCTCCAGCGCGACCGCCGCACGCTCGAAGGCTTGCTCGCCCGGCGAGAAAAGGACGCCCTCATCACCCTGCACCAAAACGCCCAGCGCCTACTGAAACCGCTCGCGGTACTCAACCCCTACGCTCAGCATTTGACCTTCCCCGACCAAACCACCCGCTTGCGCCGCGATCACGAAAAGTACCTGACGCTCATCGACGTCATCGCCTTCGTGCATCAGCACCAGCGACCCATTAAAACCCACCGGCGTGGCGAGCAGGTAATTGAATACATAGAAGCCAGTATCAAAGACATCGAGCTCGCCAACCGCATCGCGCATGACGTGCTCGGTCGCAGCCTGGATGAATTGCCGCCGCAGACGCGGCGGCTGTTGCAACGCATCGATGCGCACGTCCAAGGCGCGTGCGCGCGGCTGAGTGTGCGTCGCGGCGACGTTCGTTTTAGCCGCCGGTCGCTGCGTGAAGCGATCCCCTGGGGCGACATCCAACTCAAAGTCCACCTCGCGCGGCTAGCCGAGTTCGAATATCTGGTGACACATCGCAGCAAGACCGGCGGCTTCGATTACGAGCTGGTCTATGACGCACCGGAGGATGCGCGCACGCTGCGCTTCCCGGGTCTTGTCGACATCGAGACGCTGAAACACGCTTACGACGCGCAGCGGTCGGGGCAAACGCTCGCCCGGTCGGCCACTGGTCGGGACGTGGTCGGTGTCTGGTCGGTGGACAGTCGGCCCGACGATTCCCCGCAAAACCCGTCATCCACAAGGCTTGCAGACGATACACCTTCGCTTGACGCCGAACCGCACTGCTCCCGCCAGAACGGCAAAAGCCTGTCGTACCCTGAAGGGCATCTGTCTCCGCGTCCGCTTGCATCTGTCCTCCGTCCCCTGTCTTCTGTCCTCTGACCGACATGCCGCGCGCCGGTCAACGCATCAAGCACCGCCAACCCGAAGCGGTCAAACCGCTCGGCCCCTCATCTCGCCACGCCCGCCCGGCGCATGACGCCATTGCGCACAACCGCCTCACGCGCTACATGGAAGAGCACTTCGAGTGGATGCTGGTGACTGGCTACAGCGCCGACACCGTGCGCGCGCGGCGTGTGGCGCTGCGTAAATTCATCGGCTGGTGTGACGAACGTGGCCTGGATGACCCGCGCGAGATCACCCGCCCCATGCTCGAACGCTATCAGCGTTATTTGTTCTACTACCGCAAGGCGGATAGCGCACCGCTCACCCTTGGCATGCAAGTGCAATACCTGGCCCCGCTAAAAACCTGGTTCAAGTGGCTATCCCGCCAGCACCACATCCTGGCCAATCCGGCCGCCGACCTTGACTTGCCGCGGCAGCCGAAACGCCTGCCGCGCTCGGTGCCGAGTGTGGCCGAGGTCGAAGCCATCCTCGCCGAGGCCGATCCCGCCAGCACTAAAGGGCTGCGCGACCGCGCGCTGCTCGAAACCCTCTACGCCACCGGCTTGCGCCGGATGGAGTTGCCGGGCGTGTCGGTCTACGACATCGACCTGAAGCGCGGCGTACTGTGGGTGCGGCACGGCAAGGGCAACAGAGAACGCGTCGTGCCGCTGGGTGAACGCGCGATAGCCTGGCTGGATAAATACCTCATCGAAGCGCGACCGCAACTGCTCACCGATGACACCGCCGCGCTGTTTCTGACCGACTACGGCGAGCCGATGCAGCCGCACTACGTCGCCGACAAAGTGAAGCGCTACATGCGCTTTGCCCACATTGATAAACCCGGCAGCACGCATTTACTCAGACACGCCTGCGCCACCCACATGCTCGAAGGCGGTGCCGACATCCGCTTCATTCAGGAAATGCTCGGCCACGCGAATCTGGAGACCACCGAGATTTACACCCACGTCAGTATCGAAAAACTGATCGCGGTGCATCACGCCACGCATCCGAGCCGATTGCAACGGCGCCAGGACACGCAAACGCCGGTGACCGGGCTAAGTCTCAACCAGGCCCGGCAAACGCTGCTGGAGGCGATAGCGGCCGACGGCGAGGGGGAAGCAGACGCGCAGAGTCATGCTGTTCCAGCGGACACGCCAAAAGCGGCGCGCCGCTGAACGGGTGCTGTTGATCGCTCCGTCACGGGGCTTGCGACAAACTCCGCAAGGCTCGCGCCGTCGCTGCGTCCGTATGGAATCAACCGACGTGCCTTCGGTGGCGTGTGTAGAAAGGGCGTGTGTAGAAAGAATGCGGATGCGGCACGCCGCCAGTCTCTGCGGCATTCAGCCGCGCCGCCTGTCCGCGTACCGCGCCTGAGTGTTGCAGGCCGAAGGGTAAATCGCGCTACGCACGATTGAACATAACAGGCGTTATACAAAACCGCAGCGGCCAAGGCCGCAACCCGCGCGGCTTCGTATAACAATATTATGTCTTCCGCCCCGGCCTGCGGGCTTGTGCGGCAAGCCGCGCGCCACCGTGTTCAATTGTGCCCCCGCCCGCCCACGAGTCGCATTCGCGCGCTTCAGCCCGCAGGGCTTCCGTTTCGCGCTCGATGCGCCTCGCTCCCATCCGCCCCAAGGGGCTCCCCCAAGTCAAAAGCAAACCGCGGCTAAAGCAAAAAACCGCTTGCCCTCGCGCGCGTGCGCAGGCCAGAATGCGCCTCTAGCAAAAAAACAAAACGACAGGGGAATCCGTCTTCTTCATCTCGCCGCAAACCCGCATAGCGCTTAGAGAAAACGCCTTCGATTACGATGAACTCGTGTCGGGGTTAATCATTTACACCTATGTTGATGGAAATCCGATTAGCTACGTTGATCCGTTGGGATTAGCACGCGAAGGTCCGTTCGGCTCAAGTGGCTCAACTCGCCCCCCGATTGGAATTCCGAATCCGTCGGCTCAAGCTCAACAAGACCTCGCACGTCGACTATCACAGCTATTTTGCGAGCCGGATTGCCTTGAGCTCCAAGCTCAGATGGAAGAGCTTGCTGGTGACCTCCGTGTGAGATATGTCCAGCTCACGGCCGACGTAAACAACCTCTTCTGCTCCAGGCCGATTGGTCAATTCTCCTGGCTGGGCCACCAGATCAAGTTCCAAAATAAGCAACGCCAACTCCAAAAGCTCATCGAACGGGCACGCGCAAAGGGGTGCAATATCAACCCAGAGTACGAAAGGCTTACCTTGATGCTGCCGCCGTTTTGTCCTTCTCGGTAGAGACAGTGAGGCTCCCCATGGATAGTCGACTGGACGATCTCATCGCTGACTGGCTTTCCTATCACCGCGAGCTTGAACGGCAGGGATCGCTTGCGAATGACCGAGATGTCGGTTCGCAGTACTTCGAGAGCATTGATGGCCTGGATGAGATGGTCAGGACTGATCCGGAAAGCGGTTGGCAAGCGGTACAGGTGATCTTCTCCATATGTGAGAACGACTTCCAGCGTGCCTGCTTGGCAGCTGGCCTTCTTGAGGATCTCTTGGTAAAGCACGGTGCAGAATTCATAGATCGCATCGAACTTGCAGCAAGGAATGACGACGGCTTCCGTGAGCTGTTGACCGGTGTCTGGCGCAGCACCATAGAAGATGCCGTTTGGCAGCGCATTG
>JAYWDZ010000359.1:0-3295 GCA_043779595.1 Nitrosomonadales bacterium | reverse complement strand
ACGCCGCGAATCGATCAAGATTTTGCGGCCTTTAAAAAGATGCGGGGCACGCAAAAAGTATTGTCCGTCCGCAGCGCCGTGCGCACGTCAAGCCAATCGACTATTATTTGAAGATGAACAAAGGTCGGAATGCGGGTATTTGCGAAGGGTGTAACGCAGCATGACTGATATTCGCAAGGTGCTGGGGTTAACCGCGTCGCGGATCAGCCGCATAGTGAACGCGGGAGATGAGGGTTAGGCAAGACGCGAGACCTGACCCAATACTGTTCGTCTAGAACTGATTTCGGCAATTCAAGAATCGAAAATAATATTTAATAATCAACTTGTTAACATCAATCTCCGAGATCCGATTGTTCTCTAAACTAACAGTATTGAGGCCTGACCCCAGCTTTCCATTGTTACGCTATGCAGGGAGCAGTTCACGCTAGGTACACTTTCTGTTGGTCAAATAGGAGCTAGTTCAATGCATTTCCGTCGAAATCTGATCACGCCTGCGAAGTTACTTTTTCTAGAGACTGCTTTCGTTCGATATTGCGCGTCGGCAATGTGCGCTTTGATTGCGTCGACTTTTATTTTTTCCAAACCTGCGCAGGGCCAATTTGCCCAGTTTCCTTGTGCCAATGGAATCAACGGAGCCGGCCCAGGTGAGAGGGTTCTCGGAATGGGCCCCGGTGGAATACTGATGTGCGGACATTCCGGTTCAGCCCAACCTCAACAAGCGCCTCAGCAAGAACCACCACCCCGACCACGCACGCCCACATACGCCACAGATAATTTCTACGCGATGGCATGGCATGGCGAAGCACGGCACTTTTGGGCCTCTTATGATTACCCCGTCGAAGATGATGCAAAAAAAGATGCGCTCACGGCTTGCAACAAGGTGATGGGGTCGGGCTGCGTGGTTGCCGTGTCCGGGAGAAATGAAGTCGTATCCGTCTACGAACGCGACGACGGGGCCCTCGTCTATAACATTAGCCACGACGGTCTGCGCACTCCGCATTTGTATCAATCCTGCGAGGCTATCGATAAAAACTGTCACCTAGTAAAGAAAATTTTCGCCCAGCAAAAAATATCAGACGTCGGCACTAGGCCTCAGTTCAATAAGTCTTTCATCGCACCAGCAGCAAGCGACGGGGAATCGCGCAAGCGCTATGGCTCCATCGCGTGGATGGGAGCAGAAAGCACACACCCGCTCGGCAACAAAATCTGGGTGAGCACCGGCCATCAAACGCGCGCAGACGCCGAAAAGGCAGCGCTGGCGTTGTGTGGAAAATCTGCTGTTGATGCGCCTACAGCCTGCAAGACTGCGATAACCATGTCCTCTGGCGTCATAAAAGTGTGGCAGGATAAGGAGAACAAAATCCGCATCGAAAGCGACGTCTTTCAGCCCTTTACCTTTGACCGCTACAAGGAGATTTGTGAGCGTCTGCAAAAAAAATGTACGTTTAAATATCTTTTTGAGACCGCCAAGCCTGGGGAGTCTGTGCACGAATGGCGTTAGCGAAGAAATAAAATTTCGCTTTCAGTCTCTTGGCGATACCTTCGTGCCCAGCGAATTCTTTGCCGTTGTCCCTGGATCCAACAAGCAAGTGCGACGATTTTGAGTAAATGCACAACCACGAGCAACCACAGGGTCAGGCCTCAATACTGTTCGCTTAACGAATTTTGTGCTATATTAACTCCATGTCATTCTTCTACAAGGAGCGACCATGGCGCGAACCAAGGCAGCACTCGGAACAGGTGTGCGGCTAAGTGACTACCTGAGCGCCAGCTTGCTGGCTAGGGTCTATCCAGCGGAGTTGATCGAATCGATTCTGGATGAGCACGGCGTCAACAGCCAGCGGCAACGCAGCCTGCCCGCACTCGCCACAGCCTATTACTGCATGGCGCTTAGCCTTTATCCTGATGTGGCCTACGAAGAAGTGTATGCCGTCGTCGCCCAAGGGCTGGGTTGGATACAAGGTCAATCGACATCCCCTGAGATCGCTAAATCGTCCATCAGCGCCGCGCGCAAAAAAATCGGGGTGGCGCCATTGCAAGACCTCCATCACCAAGCCTGCCTGCCACTGGCGGATCCCAAACAACATCCCGAGGCCTTCTATGCAGGCTTAAGGCTGGTCGCCATCGACGGCAGTAACATTGAAGTTGCCGACGAAACCGACAATGCGGCCACCTTCGGCTACCCCGGTAGCCGCACCGGCCATGCCGCCTACCCGCAGGCGCAAATGGCGGTGTTGGTTGAATGTGCGAGTCACGCTATTCTCGGTGCCAATCTGGGCGCTTACCGCACCGCCGAGTGGACTATCTGCGAGCCGTTGATTGCCCAAATGAACCACACCATGCTGTGTCTGGCTGATCGCGGCTTCAACGGCTACACCCACTGGAAAACGGCCATGGCCACCGGTGCCGAATTGCTATGGCGTTGTGCGGCGAACCGGCAGTTGCCGGTGGTCAAGATGCTGGCGGACGGCTCGTATTTATCGGCCATCTATCCTGACCAAAAGTCGCGCCTGTCACGTCATGGCGAAATCATACTGCGGGTAATCGAATACAGCCTGCCCGATGCGGCGGGCAAACTTCTGCGTTACCGGTTGCTGACCACGTTGCCTGATCCGAAGGTAGCGCCAGCGATGGAATTAGCCGTGCTCTACCATGAGCGCTGGGAAGTCGAATCGGTGTTCGATGAGTTGAAGATACATCTGCGCAAGAGCCGTCGGGTGCTGCGCAGCAAGACACCGGACGGGGTGCATCAGGAATTCTATGGCTGGGTGCTGGCGCATTACGCGGTGTGCTGGCTGATGCAGCGGGCGGGCGATGCGCACAGCGTCGCGCGACGAAAGCTGTCATTCACCGGCCATGTGAATCTGATGAGCCGTGCCCAGCCCCGCTCCGGGGCCTTTCCCCCCAGCGCGTAGTCGATTGCGAAAGCGCTGGTTCGCCGATCTGCTGCGTGAAGGCGCCAAGCTCGGTTGCGTCAGCAGCCGCAATCAGTCGCGGCCACGGCGGGTGAAGCGACGAAATTCTCCGTACCCGAGTCATGTGCGCCCGCGACCACCCAGTCACACACGCAACGACGTGCCAACACTGATGAAACCGATGCCGCTGACAGGACGCGTGCCGTTTGCTATTCTACGTTAAACGAACAGTATTGAGGCCTGACCCCAGCTTTTCATCAGAGAGTTCATCAATGAGCGATTTGCTCGCAAAAAGTTGAACAACCCCATCTGTTGCGAGCTCAATAAGTTTGGTGGGTTTGCCTGGCCACAGTAATGCAGAGACAACAATGTTCGTATCG
>JAYWDZ010000358.1:0-3297 GCA_043779595.1 Nitrosomonadales bacterium | reverse complement strand
TTCAGAATTTGTGCGGGGGTCAGCGCTTCGATCAGATGGGCCACGTCCTGACTGATACCCAAGCGGAATATGGCAGTGGTCTTATCGTGCTGGATCATGCTTTGTGCCAGCATGAGATAGTTGATATTGACATCGCGCATTTCGTCTAACATTTCGTCCAGTTTCATTCCCTGTCCCCTTAGTTAATTTTGTAAATACACTTAAGTCTGTGCCGTGGATTCGTTATCGGATGTCGTCACGGAAAGCTAATGGAGACGATCGCTGTATTAATCGACGGAGATAAGGGAGGCTCTTCCGTCGGTGTTTGTCTTACAGACACCAGACGCTTCTTGAAATGGGCGCGCTGACGATGCCGCTGCGTGCTGACAATGGCCTTGTGCAACTCACATTTAGGAGGCGCACCCAGATAAATGCAATACTGCAATAATAGGCAAGGCGGTTATCTTGCAGGAATTGGGGGCGTATGGATTTATTCAAGGATGCATATAAAGACGGTATCTTGGAGGCGATCCTGCGGGAAACAGCTTCGGAGGTTCTGATCTTCGAGGCCGATTCCCTGCGAATTATCCACGCCAATCCTTCCGCGCTGCACAATCTGCAATTTACACAAAACTCCTTGTTCCGGCTTAGCCTGCTGGCATGCCTGGCCGAAGAGGACACGCAAGGTTTGATTACCTTGCTGTCAGCACTGCGAAGCGGCAAAAAAAAATATGTCACACTGAGCGCCCATTGCCGTCGCCGCGACCGCACGCAATACCCGGTTGAAGCGCGGTTGTTCACTCCTGTCGGGCACGATAAAACGGTTTTCATCTGGGTCGCCAACGACCTCAGCCAGGCGGGGGCAAACCGCCAGGTCCTGACGCATTCGCCGATAGACCTGCGCGCCATCGTGACGCATATCCCGGCCATGGCCTACCAGGTATTGCGCAAGCGCGACGGCAGCACTTCGCTGCGCTATGTCAGCGAGCAATCGGCGCAGTTGCTGGGCATCAAGGCGGCGGCATTGCGTGCCCATCCGGAGCGCTTTTTCAATCTGATCATGGATGAAGACAAGGTGGATTATCTGGCCCGCCTGGCCGAGGTTGACGGCGGCCACCTCAGTTTCAACTGGGAAGGCCGCATCTGGATGAATGCCTGGAAAGACGTAAAATGGGTCAGCATTCGCGTGAGCCAGCGTAAAACGCGGGATGGCATCATCTGCGATGGCATCGTGCTTAACGTCACACACAGCAAGCAGGCCGAGGCCGAAATTCGACATTCCAGGGCACAGTTAAGTGCACTGGCCGCACATATGGAATCTGTCAAGGAAGCGGAACGCTTGAATCTGGCGCGCGAAGTGCACGACGATCTGGGCGGCAATCTCACCGCCATCAAAATCGGGCTGTCCTGGCTGATGCAACATCTGGCTGCGGACGAGGCGCATCTGTTCGAGCGCATGGTTTATCTGGACAACGTGGTGGATCAGACCATCGAGTCCACGCACCGTATTGCCTCCAGCTTGCGCCCGCCGGTGCTGGAATTTGGCATCGTGTCCGCCATAGAATGGCAATTACAAAATTTTGCCCAGAGTACCGATATTGCCTACCAGTTCAATGCACCCCATGAGACCATTCCTCTGGAGCCAGATGCCGCGATTACCGTATTCCGCATCGCGCAGGAAGCGCTGACGAATGTGGCGAAACACGCTCATGCCACGCGCGTCGAAGTTAATTTGAGTGTGTACCAGGATGATCTGCTGCTGACCATCACCGATAACGGCCGAGGCATCAAGCCGGCACGCAACGTAAGCGATGCGCATGGTTTCGGCATCCTCGGCATGGCCGAACGCGCGGCCGTACTGGGCGGCACCCTGATCGTGCAGCCGGCCTTGCAGCGCGGCATACAGGTCAGCCTGCGGATACCGCTGAGCGGTATTCCTGTCAGCACAGAGGACCGCATCCGTTCTCCCACCGCCTCTCAGGAGAGCTCTCACCTTGGCTAAACGGTATCGCATCCTCATCGTCGACGACCATGCCATCGTCCGCGAAGGGCTCAAGCAAATTCTGGCGGAAGTCGAAGACATCGAGGTCGCCGGGGAGGCAGACTGTTCCCACCGTGCCCTCCAAATGGCCAGACAGCAAACCTGGGATCTGGTGCTGATGGACATTTCCATGCCCGACCGCAGCGGCCTGGAAACCCTGGAACTACTGAAAAAAGAGCATCCGGACATCAAGGTGCTGATGCTATCCATGCACCGTGAAACCCTGTATGCGGTGCGCGCACTGAAATCAGGCGCAGCCGGCTATCTCAACAAGCAAAGCGCACCGGCTTTATTGGTCGATGCCATCCGGCTGGTCGCCTCGGGCAAAAAATACATCAGCGCCGAAGTGGCCCAGGAGCTCGCCATAGCGGTCAGCGGCGAGCGCGTCGGGCTGCCTCATGAAACGCTCTCCAACCGCGAGTATCAGACTCTGTGCATGATCGCCTCCGGGCAGACCGTCTCCGCCATCGCCGACAAGCTGGCCTTATCGGTCAAGACGATCAGCATGTATCGCGCCCGACTGCTGAAAAAAATGCAGCTCAAGAACAATGCCGAACTGACACATTACGCGTTCAAAAATGGCTTGCTGGACTAGCAAGGCACTGGCGTGCGCACGCGGCTGGCAGCCCAGCGTGCTGCTGAAAAACGCACATTCGGTTTACAGTCGACTCATCGCCCATACCTGAGAAGAACCGGGGTTTTGCCAGCTTAATCCGCTCTTTGCCGCCCCCCTGTCTGCCCTACCCTACCGGTATAGAGAACGCCCGTCGTTGGGTTCAGGGAAAACATGGACGCACCTGCTGTCAAGATCAACCTTGCCAATGCTACCGAAGTGGCGCGGGAAACCATGCGCCGTCTGGCCTTGCGTCGTATCCCGCCGACGCCGGAAAACTACCAGTCCCTGTACACAGAAATCGTCGGCATCCCCGCGTCCCCTTCCAGCGCCGCCCCGACACCCGTGAGCGCATTGTCCGGTCTGGTGCTCGACCTTAACCTGCATCATCCCCAACTGACGGAACACGTAGCCACGCTGGACCATGCCATCCGCAAAAACGACTGGGCACTCTGCCGCAAGCAGCTGGGACTGATCTCCCGACAACTCCAGCAGTCAGAACAGGGAGGCGTGCAACCACCAGCAGAAAACCTGATGCTGCTACGCGAGCTATTGGCCAAAACGCTTGAGTTCGGCGTCGTTTCACAGTTGGCACATAACCCCCGCCTGGCCGCAAAAGCCCAGGCACTGGCCACGGCAGTACGCGAAGCCAGTAGCGCTGCTA
>JAYWDZ010000357.1:0-3305 GCA_043779595.1 Nitrosomonadales bacterium | reverse complement strand
ACAGAAACCGCAGCAGCAGCCGCAGATACACCAAATTTTTCTTCCATTTCCTTGATCAGTTCAGATAGATCAAGCACCGTCATGCCAGCGATGGCATCTAGAATTTCAGCTTTAGCAACAGCCATTTGTATTACTCCTGTCAATTTTTACAGATTAAAAACGATATCGTTGTGGGTTGCGGCGCCAGCCAACCAATGACGCTAGCGCTCAGCGTTAAGCAGCTTGCTTGTCGCGTACCGCGGCGAGACCTCGCACGAATTTGGTCGGCACTTCATTCAAGGTGCGTACAAACTGTGTGATCGGGGCTTGCATGGTTCCCATTAGCTTGGCAAGCAGTTCATCGCGGCTCGGCATCGATGCCAGATTCCCCACATCCTTGGCGGACATAATGAAATTGGACATCGCACCGGCTTTGATGACAAACTTGTCATTGCCTTTGGCAAACTCATGCATCACCTTGGCAGCAGCCACGGGATCTTTGGAAAAACCATACGCCAGCGGGCCGATCATCTGATCAGCCAGTCCGGCAAACGGCGTTCCTTCCACCGCACGGCGGGCCAGCGAGTTTTTCAACACCCGCAAGTACACGCCAGCACTGCGCGCTTTCGCGCGCAACACGGTCAGATCGGTCACTGCAATACCACGGTACTCCGCAACAACAACCGTCTGGGCCTGCGCAACTTCTGCGCCGACCTCAGCAACGACGGCTTTCTTTTCTTCAAGATTCAGACTCAAAGTCCAAGCTCCTTCTCAGTTACGAAGCGTTGCCGCTTCGGCTGGCGGCCTTGACAGGAAAATCCTGCTCGGGAACACCATCTGCGTAGGGTTCAGCGGCCAGAAGACAGAGGACAGAAGAGTCTTGCATCACCCGGCTCTTGGACACCGACATTAAATCCAGGGTAAATACCCCTTATGGATGCCTACGGTCTTTGATGGACGTCGACCGGTCTATTGGCCGACGGCCCAAAGTTCTTCAGCTGTTCAAATTAAACAGCACCTTATTTCACTTAGGCGGCCCGGACTTGTCTGGGCTGCTCTTACTATGCGGCCAGACTCGTCTGGTCCACCCGCACGCCTGCACCCATCGTGCTGGATACTGAGAGGCGTTTAAAATAAATACCTTTGGAGTTGGCCGGCTTGGCGCGTTGTAGCGCATCAATTAATGCAGCCAAATTCTCTTTTAGATCGTCTACCGCAAACGACGCACGGCCTATCGTGCAATGCACGATGCCGCCCTTGTCGGTGCGATATTGCACCTGACCGGCCTTGGCGTTCTTAACCGCGGTTACTACGTCTGCAGATACGGTGCCGACCTTCGGGTTAGGCATTAAGCCGCGCGGACCTAATACCTGACCTAATTGACCCACTACGCGCATCGCATCAGGCGTGGCAATCACCACATCGAAATCCATTTTGCCGGCTTTGATTTCCGCAGCCAGATCTTCAAATCCAACAATATCGGCGCCTGCGTCTTTAGCCTTTTGCACGTTGTCGCCTTGAGCAAACACCGCTACGCGAACGGTTTTGCCGATGCCTTTAGGCAACACAACCGAGCCGCGCACCATCTGGTCTGATTTACGCGCATCCACACCTAAGTTGACCGCGATATCGACAGACTCATCAAATTTGGCTGTGGCCGAATCCTTGATCAGTTGCAAAGCCTCCGCCACAGGGTAATTGCGGTTACGGTCGATTTTTTCTTTGATTGCGCGCAAGCGCTTGGAAGCATTACTCATCTTAAATTCCCTCCACCGTAACGCCCATCGAACGGGCGGTACCGGCAATCGTGCGCACCGCAGCGTCCATATTCGCTGCGGTCAAATCCGGCTCTTTCATCTTGGCAATTTCTTCGAGTTGGGCGCGTGTAATCACCCCCACTTTATCGGTATGGGGACGCGGCGAACCCTTGTCTAGCTTGATCGCTTTTTTGATCAAAATCGTTGCGGGTGGCGTCTTCATCACAAAGGTGAAGCTCTTGTCCGCAAACGCGGTGATCACCACTGGAATCGGTAGGCCGGGTTCCATCTGCTGCGTCTTGGCATTGAACGCCTTGCAGAACTCCATAATATTTAAACCACGCTGACCGAGCGCCGGGCCAATGGGTGGCGAAGGGTTCGCTTTGCCCGCTGGTACTTGCAGCTTAATATAGCCAATAATCTTTTTTGCCATCTACTACTCCAATAAATGAGTGATAACGCGCGTTCTACTAGCCTTGCGGCTGTTTACTGGCGCTCCTCGTCGGGTTTTCCTGATAGGACTACCTGAACCAACTACCTAACTAACCTAGCTTTTCTCAACCTGACCAAATCCCAATTCAACCGGCGTCGCGCGGCCAAAAATCATTACCGCGACACGTAACTTGCTCTTGTCGTAATTCACTTCATCTACATTGCCATTGAAGTCAGTAAATGGCCCATCAATGACACGTACCGTCTCGCCAATTTCGAACAACACCTTCGGCCTTGGCTTCTCAACACCTTCGCGCATTTGATCCAGGATAGACTGCACTTCTTTTTCCGAAATCGGCGCGGGTTTGGTCGCGGTGCCACCGATGAAGCCGGTGACTTTAGGCGTGCTCTTGACCAGATGCCAAGTATCGTCGTCCATCTCCATCTGGATCAGCACATAGCCGGGGAAAAACTTGCGCTCAGCAGTCTTTTTTTGACCGCCTTTCATTTCGACGACTTCTTCTACCGGCACCAGAATCGCGCTCTTGGATTGACCGAGCTCGTCTACCACGACGCCGAATCGCTCTTTCAAACCCGAGCGCTCAATCCGCTCGGCTAACGCACGTGCGACGCTTTTTTCAAAGCCTGAATAAGCATGGACAACATACCACCGCATCGCCATCAGTCGCTCCGTCCCATTGCCATCTTCACCAGCCACAACAAAGTACTGTCAACCGCCCACAAGAACAAGGCCATTACCACCACAAACAGCATCACCACACCGGTCATCTGGATGGTTTCTTTTCGCGTCGGCCAGACTACTTTTTTGGCTTCGTCGCGTGCTTCGCCAGCGAACTGAAAGAACTGCTTACCGGTAGGGCTCATACCGGTAACGACTCCGCCCAGTGCGAGGCCAGCCAGCACAGAGAGCACGCGCACTATTGTTGGCGAATCCGCCAATAAGTAATAACCCGCAATGCCGCCGATCACCAGCAAGACTGCGAGTAGCAGTTTAATTTTGTCAGCCATTAATTGCTGTTGCCTTAAAGGCTTATCCTATGGCAGGCCAAGAGGGCCTCGAACCCCCAACCCTCGGTTTTGGAGACCGATACTCTACCAATTGAGCTATTGGCCTGT
>JAYWDZ010000356.1:0-8162 GCA_043779595.1 Nitrosomonadales bacterium | reverse complement strand
TGCGGGCCGTGTTCGTCGCCTCCCAGGCCGCCGCCGCCCACATGGGCGAGGGCGGCCGAATTATCACGATCGGCAGCAACCTGGCCGAGCACGTGCCCATGCCGGGGGTAAGCCTCTACAGTCTCAGCAAGGCGGCACTGATCGGGTTCACCAAGGGCATGGCGCGCGACCTGGGACCGCGCGGCATCACCGTTAACATCGTGCATCCTGGCTCGACCGACACGGATATGAATCCCGCCAACGGTGAGCACGCAGATGCGCAGCGCAACCTGATGGCCATTCCCCGCTTTGCCGAGCCGCGCGACATCGCTGGCCTCGTCGCCTGGCTTGCGAGTGAGGAAAGCTGCTTCATGACCGGTGCTGGCCTCACTATCGACGGTGGCACCAACGCATGATTGTCGATTGGACGGAACGCGAATGCCGGCGGTAAAGTCCGCGTCCTCCTTCACCCTCGCCGTTGGCTTGCTTGCCTTCACGATGTTCGTGATCGTCACGACGGAGTTTGTCGTCGTAGGCCTGCTACCGGCGATGGCGAAGGATCTCAATCTGTCGCTCGCCGAAGCCGGGTGGTTCGTCACGTGGTTCGCGCTGGCTGCGGCGCTGCTCGGCCCGCCGCTGACGATGCTGGCTGGCCGGTGCGATCCGCGCCACGTCCTTAGCACGGCGGCGATCGTTTTCGCCGCCGGGAATCTCGCGATCGCATTGGCGCCACATTATTCCATCGTCGTTGCCGTCCGCCTGTTGCAGGGCTGCGCCTTGCCCGCCGCTGCCAGCATCGCCGTCGTAGCGGCTGCCCGCTTGGCGGGTGTCGAGCGTGAGGGCTGGGCAGTCTCGCGTGTCAATATCGGCGTGGTCGCCGCCACGGTGCTGGGCGTTCCTGCCGATGCGATAGCAGCGGACTACGCAGGTTGGCCTGCGAGTTTTGCCGGCCTGGCGCTGCTCGGTCTCATATCGGCAGGCCTCGTCGCCGTCTGGTTTCCACGCATTGAAATTGCGAAACAACCATCGATGCTGACTGAGGTCTCTCTACTGTGGCGGCCGGGTTTCCTGATGCATCTTTTGCTGTCATGCATCCTGTTCGCAGGGATGTTTGCCGGATATACCTATATCGCCGCCTTGCTTGGCGCCGTAGCCAATCTCGATGGCTCGACGCTAGGGTGGGCACTGATGGGATTCGGCCTTGCCGGCGCGGTCGGGAATTGGATTGCCGGGCGTGTGGTCGACTGTGATCCACTCGCGGCGACGGCATTGGTCGCCTTCGCTCTAGCGTTTGCCATGGCGGTAGTCGCACCCGCAGGGGAGAGCCTGTCGGTTTTACTCGGCCTCATTATCGCGTTGTGGGGCGCTGCGCATATGGCGGCATTCGTCATCAGTCAAGTCCGCGTCATGAGGGCTGGACGTGAGGCGGCAGCCTTCGCCCTATCGTTGAATATCTCAGTCTGCAATCTCGGCATCGGCGTGGGCGCCACGCTCGGTGGCCTAATTGTGGACCACTACGGCGTCGGGGCTGTTGGCTACGTGGGCGCAGCCACTGCAACGGCCGTTCTTCTCATGGCTGTTGTGATGAAGGCAGCCCGAGCCCGCACTCCGGCGAAGACGTGAGTCTCGCTAATGACGTGTGTTTCAGTGCGTTGGTGGGCGCAAAGTTGCCCCAGCTTGGCTGGCGGCGGATCACTCGATGGCGTGGCGTTTGCTGGTGCGGGATCGCTTGTCGAGGCGACACGCGTCCAGATCGCGGACAAGGATGTGATCATAGGTGGACGATGACACCCCAGATGCGAACAATCGCCATGAATCCCGGGTTTAAGGCCCTCTCGAGGCTGCTCAGGTAGTCCCGGTTAAGTAAACTCGATCACCTCATCTAACGGCTTGCGCGGCTTCTGTGGCCAGTTGCCTGGTGCTGGGTAGCCAACCGTAATCAGGATTACCGGCACCTCGGTAGCGGATAACCCGAACTCGCGCGCCACGCCAAGAGGATCGAAGCCACCCATAGGGCAAGTTGACAAGCCCATGCCCTGGGCGGCGAACATCAGCGTCATCGCAGCCAAGGATGCGGAACGAAAAGCTTCGTCGCGCTGCAACTGTGGGTTGCTGGGGTGCGACTCCTTGGCCATGGCCACCCAACCGTCGAACACCGACTGATCCATGCCAGCGTCGACCGAAGGTTGAAGTGCGTGGGGCAGTTGCTCATGCGCCGCCAGGGTGCCGCAGATAATGAAAGTGACGGCCGCATCGACCACTTTTTGCTGCCCGTAGGACACGGCTTTCAAGCGCACTTTGGCCTCGGGGGAGCGCACGGCGAGGAACTTCCAGTTCTGAAAATTGTAGGCCGACGGTGCCCGGGTGGCTAGGCGGACCAGTTCGGCAATCTCATCGTCGGACAGGTGACGGTTTGTGTCGTAATGGTTGGTCGAGGTACGTGATTCGATGAGGGCTTTAATGGGGTTGCGCATAGAATGCTCCGTTGAGGATGGTTTACAGGATTCGGGGAGAACAGGCGCTCGGCGATCAGTTCTCGGTGTCGCGCCCGTCCGTGAGGCCGTCAGCGCACGCCTTGGGGTGCCAGTGCCGGTGTTTGAGCGCCCTGGCCTGTGGCCCGCTGTACTGCCAGGACGCTACCGAGCACGGTGACCAGCCCGACCAGCGACCAACCCGTCATGGTCTGCCCCAACAGTGCCCAACCGAGAAGCACTGCCGTCACAGGGCTCAGTAGCCCCAGCGACGACGCTGCCACCGGCGACAGCCGCGCAATGCCTCGGAACCACAGCGCATAGGCCAGCAGGGTACCGACGATCGAGAGGTAGGCGTAACCCAGTACCTGCGTGGTACTCAGCGCCGGCAGGGGCGGATCGACTGCCCAGGCTACGGGCGCTAGCATCACCCCACCCGCCAGCAGCTGCCAGCCGGTAAAGGCGAGCACTGGCACATCGGGCCGCCAGCGCCGCGCCAGGTAGGTCCCAGCCGCCATGCATGCGGCACCTGCCAGGGCTGCGGCGATGCCGATTGAATCCCATTCGGCGTCCGGAGACAGAAGCAGGGCGGCCATGCCAACTACCCCCAGCACGCTGGCCCCAACGGCCAGGCGGGCAGGCTGGTGCCGGTCCAGCGCCCATACCATTCCCATCACCAGCAGCGGCTGGATTGCGCCCATCACCGCCGCCAGCCCGCCGGGCAGCCGGTACGCTGCAACGAACAGCAGCGCCTGAAAGAAACCAATGTTCAATGCCGAGAGCGTGGCCAGGCGGCCCCACTCCCGACGCTCCGGTAGGCGCCAGCTGTACAACGCTAGCAATATGCCGGCCGGCAGGGTGCGCAGCAGAGCGGCCGTGAACGGCAGGTCTGGTGGCAGCAACTCGGTGGTGACGATGTAGGTCGAGCCCCAGATGACGGGGGCCAATGCGGTCATGAAAACGTCCACCCAGGATGAGTGAACTTGTACGCTGTACATGCAATTGTCTTCAATTCAAGATAAAATAGAAATTTAGCAGGCATTTATCTTGATGTCAAGATAAATGAAGGGTTGAGATGGGTGCAAAACAACGATCGGATGCGGTTGACGTCATTCTCGAGCAATGGCAGCGGGAGCGACCCGATCTAGACGTCAGTACGATGGGCACCATTGGGCGCATCAAACGCTGCGCGGCACTGCTGCAGCGCAGGCTGGACGAGGTCTTCGCGGCCTTCGGCATGACTAACTGGGAATTCGATGTGCTGGCCACGCTAAGGCGTTCCGGGACGCCCTATTGCCTGGCACCGACAACCTTGTTTTCAGCCATGATGATTACCTCGGGCACTATGACGCACCGGCTGAAGGGGCTGGAAAGCCGTGGTCTGGTGCAGCGCTTGTCCAATCGCGATGATGCGCGCAGTGTACTCGTGCAGTTGACGCCGGACGGGCTTGCGCTGGTCAACCGAGCAGTTGAGGCGCATGTGGAGAACGAGCGAGGGATTTTGGCGCCCATCAAGCCCTCTGAGCTGACGGCACTGAACACCCGTCTGTCACAACTGCTGGCCGTGCTGGAGCCCGCGAGCGACTGACCCTTACCCGACCGCCATAGCGGCTGGCCGCCTGGCGAATCCATTTTCATGGGTTGTGTACACAAGAGCAAAAAAAATGGCAAACGCGGTGTAATTCACGAAGTGTACCAATGCTTTAGTGAGAGACTTCACCCGCCTTGGCGCTCGATTTTGTTATCGCGCATGAATCATCTTGGCCTCGCTGGAAGCGAAGGCGTCGAACGTACGCGAACCAAATCACTTCCCGCCAGCCCTGGCACTTTTGCATTCTTCGATAACTCCTGTGGCAACCCAATCGCCTTAAATCAAAGCTCGGAGGACCGAGTTTCATTCGTTCGTTATGGCCCACCCGCTTACGCCCAGATAACCTCCCAGACGATCGTATTTATATTTCAATGTTCTCCTGCCTGATAGTGCCCAGGGGTAAAACCAAACGATTTAGTCAATCGAGTCCAAGAATTAATTTGCGTGATAGCAAGGGTTAAATAGGCAATCTCGGTGTCTTTAAAATGCCGCTGTATGTCGGCGAATAAATTATCGTTGAGGTTGTTATCGTGGATGACTGTGATAGCTTCGCACCAAGCCAACGCGGCTCGTTCCTTGGCATCGTAGAAATCTGTGTCACGCCACACGGAGAGAGAGTAAAGGCGCAGAGGTTCTTCACCCGCCGCAATGGCTTCTTTGTAGTGCATATCAATGCAGTAGGCACAGCCGTTGATTTGAGAGGTACGTAGCCGGAGAAGCTCCAGCAAACGAGTGCTGAAACCGCACGAGTTAACGTAGTTTTCGACCTGCATCATCACCGCTATCAAGTCTTTCGGAACATCAGGGAAAGAAATTCGCACCGTCATACTCAACTCCTAGAGGTATTGAAAAAAGCGGCTCCTGATTAAGAAGTATCCACCAAACGTAAATAAAATACGTATCGAGATTGTCACCACCAAAATGCGCGGAGAGAAGTCCGGCGCGATGCAAAACTACTTTGCGCTTTCTGCATAACGAATAGGACGACCAGCCGTGTTAGAAGCCATTCGCGTTTTTATAAAAGCCGCCGAGTGCGGAAGTTTCTCGAAAACGGGCGTTGTGCTAGGTATGGCGCCATCTTCGGTGTCCCGGCAAATCGACAAGCTGGAAAGAGATTTAGGAACAAAATTGTTCAAACGCAGCACGCGGTATCTGGTGCTCACGCATAGTGGTGAAACTCTTCTCGAAAGAGCCACTAAGGCTGTGTTCGATCTGGAAGCCGCATTCACGGCAATTCGGCCGGAACTCAATGAGGTCGCCGGGGATTTGCGAATTTCTGTTTTTGAATCGTTCGGACGTTTACGCGTTTGCCCTGTGGTTTCGGAATTTCTAACGCTGCATCCTAAAATTACTCTGGAATTGCTGCTCGACAATCAGTTAGCCGATCTTTATAAGGATGAAGTAGACTTGGCCATTAGGATAGGGCGCCCGGAAGACTCCCGATTAAAGGCGAGGAAGCTTGTGGGTAATCGAATGTCATTGTGTGCCAGCCCGGAATATCTTGCGCGATACGGTGTGCCCACCGAGCCTCATGATCTGGCCGATCACAACTGCTTAGTCCTGGGTCGCAGTCGACGTATTGCCTGGTGGCATTTTCGCCAAGGCGAAGCAGTGGAGAAAGTCCGAGTCAGGGGAAACCTGACATCCATCGGTGGGACCCCTCTATTGGAGGCGGGAATACAAGGCCTTGGGCTCATGATCTTGCCCGGATGGATGGTGGCGTCCCATATCAAATCGGGGGCGGTGGTTAGCGTGATGGAAAAATGGGAACCAAGCCTCTATGTAGGCGGCAGCGGCGATGTATACGCCGTTTACTTGGACGACCCAAATACCAAGCCCGCTATTCGATCGTTCATTGATCATCTGCTTGCGTCTCTATGACCAACATCGTTGACCCCAACAATCGCTTACACGGAGGTGCAAAAGGCCCGTTAAAAGCTGGCTTGAAAATGCCAAAATCTGCATTAGGCAAAACTAGGCGAGGATTCATATGATCAAGACGCCCAACCTTTAAATTGAGGAGCGCCGCATTAGGCCGCTCGGCTGCAGTGCTGGGCGTCTCAGTTTTTAGAATTTTTTTGTCATTGGAATGCAGTCCAACAAGAAACCCCGCGGTGATACGTACTTGGCAACTAAGTCACCCACAAAGCCCTGTGCCCGATAAAATTTAACGGCGTTCAATGTCGATTCCAGACTTAGCTGAGTTAGCCCCGCATCAAGTGCCAGCTTTTCCAAGTACAACATGATCTGCCTCCCTATCCCGGTACGCATCTGGCTGGGATGGACAAAAATCGCATCTACCTTGCCAGATTCAAGATTGACCATTCCTGTACCCACCACACAACCGTCCATGCTAGCCACATAAAGGCTATTTTCGACAACCTCAATAAATTGGTTCGTCGCTTCCACGCTCGCCCAGATTTCAATATCTTCTGGAGAATAATGCCCGATACACTGGCTGCGAATTGCAGCGTTCCGTATTTCTAATATTAATTGCGCTTCATCTTTATGCGCTTTTCTGATCTCTACAACCTTGCTCACTTTGATGCCCAACGAAAGTTAAGATTCAGCAAATGCGTGGCTTGTGCTGCATTCCTAAGAATGCAAGCTTAGGCACCAGCATCTAGTCGTAAAAGCTCGGACAGTTCGGGCATGGTTTCGTATTGCTTTTCCGCTGATGTAATCACATCCCATGATGCCTTGGAGCCAACAAACAGGTGAGCGCTAATCTTCAATTGGATATCCCCTTCAAGCAGACCCGCAGGTACCCAAAAATAAGGCCTACCGCTGAGTGGGTTAGGCACGGGGGAGCCGCAGTTGGAGCAAAAGTCGGAACGAAACCCCGTGTCCTTAATCCATGAGGTAATGTGCTCTTGACCGCTTAGCCACTGTATTTGTTCTTCAGCAACGATAGCCGCAGTATTCGATGAGGCTCCGCCTTGCTTTCGACATAATGAGCAATGGCATTGGTAGAGCTTGGGAACCACACCAACAATCTCAAATTCAATAAGCCCGCAGAGACATTTACCACGCATAGAAAACTCCTTCCAAACATCAATTGAGGGGCGCGCCGCCGCTTTGGCCCGTCCCGATCGAATGCAGGGTGGCCTGGTGACGCAAGCCAAAACTCTAGCATGGCCGCGGTGTGGTTAACCGGCGATCAAAGGTGGCACAAAACGTCTTCTTTGTCAGTCAAATTGAACGTCTTGTTATGCAGTGTTTTGTTCACTGTGGGTAAGTTCGCGCGCAAGATAACGTACGCCATGCAAAGGGTTGAGATAATAGCCCTCGATCTCTCGAAACCCGAGTGACTCATAAAGAGATTGTGCCTCAGTCATGCTTGGCAATGTGTCCAACACGATCCGGGAATAATTCAATTGCTGCGCGTATCGAATAGCTGATTCGACCAAGCGCCTTCCAACGTCCGCCCCACGATATTGGGGCTTCACATAGAGCCGCTTCATTTCGCAAACCGCGACACTTTGGGTTCGGACCGCGACACAGCCAATTGTGGCTCCGTTGGTACGGGCGAGCAACAGGCACCCGTGAGGAGGGCCGTAGTGTTTGGATAGGTTGGCGATTTCCTCGGAGAAATTTTGAAAACAGAGATCAATGCCTAAGGCCGTCGCGTATTCTTCGATCAGGGTTTTTCCCGCCGCGAAATCCTCCGCGCGCGTTGCTTCTACTATTTCATCCACACACACTATCGTTTCAGCGCAGAACGTAAAGTTGAGGGACGTACCGCTTTTGGCGTGTCCCTCTCGAACACCATATTAGAACTCAGCATGGAGAATCTCAGACATGAGCTTTGCCACGGCGACATCAGTTTGATTGCTTGATTGACTCAGCCTCTCAACCACACGCTGTTGATCCTCCGGCGAGCGATTTTGACTGAGTTTGAACTTTGCCTGAATGTCCGTGACTTCAATTTCAATGCCCACGATTATGTTGAGAAGTTTTGTGCGCCGTTCACCCGCAAGATTTGGTTTCCACGGGCTTAGCATGTGAAATTCATAAACATGGGTTTGAACCGCCCCGGATTTTGAGGAGGCTCCCACTCTTGAGAAGATGGAGCCATGAAGAAACCCGTAAAGTATTCCCCTGAAGTCCGCGAGCGCGCT
>JAYWDZ010000355.1:0-3312 GCA_043779595.1 Nitrosomonadales bacterium | reverse complement strand
GCGTGATTCGAGATTTTCCATTAGAACTTCACGGAGGCGGATAAACCGGCGTAAATGTGGCGGGCAAATCAAATGTTTTTGCGGCATCCCACAAGCCTTGCATCCATGCGCGTTGCTGCATCGCCACCGCCAGATTCAAGATGGGTTTTCGACTTTCGGTGGTGATGTAAGCGGCCTTCGCAAACAGTTTGTAGCGCAGCGTTTGCAGGGTGTGTTGCACGCTGGTGGAAGAATGTTTCACTGCACTCGTTTTGAGCAGAACCTGACGCAATAAGCTCATCAGGTTATAGGCCAACATGACCGTATTGAGCGTCGCCTCGGTCGCCCAAACGATGCACGGTATTGGCCAGGAATGCCTGCACATTGTTGGCTGAACTGCTGTTGCCCGGACGCAACCAGCAATTGGCAATCATGCGCGTGTCGGCGACAAAGGTCATCAAGGGATGATGGCCGGCACGTCCGCGTTTGGCCGGGTTGGTACCCGCAAGGGGTAGGCCGTGGTTGTAAGCCGCTGAAGCGGCAACAACCACGCACTCCCGCGTGCCGCCCATTTTTGCGCACTGCCGCGTGTCATCACGGTGGAATCCAGATCGAGCGTGATGCCATTGATGGACAATTGACCGAACATCCATCCGTATAGGGAGTCCATCACCGACTCGTTCGTCCCCTGGGTAAATTTATTGAATAGCCGTATGACGGCTTTGAAGTTGGCCATGCGCTTGAAGCCGAATAATCGTTTCAAGACCGGGTCATGTCTAGTGACTTCACCATGCTCAAAGCGATTGACACCACACCATACCGAGAGCATGAATTGGGTGATGAGTTGCTCTGGCCGATAACCCCGATTACTACCAGGCTGCGGCAAGCCGGAAACGGCAAGGGCGGACTCAAATCCCAGGTGATCGAGCATCCGTTTCATGATGCCCATGCCGCCCCAGGCGGTGATTTCCTTGTCGGTAAAACGGAGGTCAAATTCCATTATTGCCCTGCATTGAAATCGCCACCACTCAATTTAGCTGAAAACACCCTAACTGTCCTCGTAATCAATAACTTGCGCTAATGGCTTCTATTGGAAATCAGGGCTAATGGAAAATCTCGGTTTAATGTTATGTGGCGCAATCTGGGTATTGATTGAACCGAATGGAACGTGCGTTACATGTACCTACGCGCACCTACGCGCACTGTCATTTCGACCGAAGGGAGAAGTCTGCTTTTCGTCGGGTAAAAGCAACAGCAGATTTCTCCCTTCGGTCGAAATGACAGGTTTTTGGGGTGATTGCCAAATCCTGGAACTGGCGAGCATTACAGGGCGAAAATGACTGGAAACACGCGCTAATGTTGAACGTTGGCCAAAAGCGCGCAGATTGCACGCCCGTGAATCGCTCTGCATCAGTTTGAATCACATCCGGGCGTACTTCAATTTGTGCACCGCACCACGAAGCTGGTATAATTATCGGTCGGTCGAAACAACCAAACATCATCAGGGCATCTTAAGCACTTTTCAAGTCTTGCAGTGATGGCTGGAAGGTCACATCAGCCGATAAAAAAAATTTGATCAAATTTTTCTCCAAGGGAATCGCATGAATAAGTCAATCCTCATCACTGCAATCGCTGCACTCGGCCTCGCCGCTTGTGGCAAAGAAGAACCCAAAGTTGTTCCAGCTCCTAAAGTCGAGATCATTGTTCCTGCTGCTCCAGCGACGCCAGTTGTCGTACCCGCAGTTGATGCTGCCAAAGCTGCTGCTGACGTCTCCAAAGACGCTGCTGGTAAGTCTGTTGACGCCGCCAAAGATGCTAAAGACGCTGCTGGTAAGTCTGTTGACGCTGCCAAAGACGCAAAAGATGCTGCTGGCAAAGCTGTTGACGCTGCGAAAGCCGCGGCTCCCGCTACGAAAGATGCTGCCCCGAAGAAGTAATTCCTTCGTTGCTGGTTCGCAAAAAAGCCGACTTAACGTCGGCTTTTTTGTTTGTTGATTGCTGAAAATCCGACGCAAAATATGAGCAGCGCCTTAGATTTCCCGCCAATCGAAACCGCTTTCCTGTTCGGCAATTCCAATCCAGCCAACCTCACAACCGAGTGCACCCGCCAACGCTGCAGCCGCCAGGGCCGGCAGATTATTTCGTTGGGACAAATGTGCTGCAAGAATGTGCTTGAGCCGAGAACAATCGATTCCAGCCAGAAGGGACGCGGCGGTGACGTTGTCCAGATGTCCGAACTTGCCAGCTACGCGTTGCTTCAGGCTGGCGGGGTATGGCCCCTGCATCAACATGTCCAGGTCGTGGTTGCATTCCAGTACCAAAGCGTCACAGCCTGAGAGCGTGTTTTCGATGTGCGCAGTAATTGACCCTGTATCGGTCAGCACGCCCAGCCGGGCGTTACCATCCGAGAATACGTACTGAACAGGCTCAAAAGCGTCGTGGGGAACAAAATACGGTGTTACTTGTACGTTGCCGACAGAAAATACCGCATGAGGATCGACGAAATTTATCAAGGCACTGGACAGTGAACCCTGATTGAAAACCTTGGCCGTCCCGTGCGTCAGCCACACGGGAAGTTTGTGTTTGCGGGCAAAGCGAGCGACACCGCCAATATGATCTGCGTGTTCGTGCGTAACAAGAATTGCGTCCAGGTCTTCTGGCATCAACCCGGCGCGCGCCAGTTTCTCCTCAGTTACGGCCAGACCAAACCCGCAGTCCATCATCACGATAGTATCAGCCACCTGGACAATCAGTGCGTTGCCCTCACTACCACTGCCAAGGGAGGCAAAACGCATCGTCACCGCAAATCTCCAAAAATGAAAACGGGTCCAACATTGAACAAGGTGGACCCGTTTGACAGCACGTGCATGGATTGCGCTCTATTCAGCCAACCAGGCCTATTTGAGCTGTTCCAGAAGCAAACTCAAGATTCGCCTGGATGTGCTCGAGTTGTCCGGCTTGCCATCAACACCTTGCACGACGATATCCGAAATACCCGCCGCTTCAGAGACAAAAATGCGGTACTGCGGTTTCGAGGCAGGGTCGTCTTTGCGCCAGAATGCCAGTTTGCCCAAGAAACCTTTGTCGCCCCCGCTCGTCTTGGCCTCGGTGTCAGGATCGATATAGCGAACAAAGAAAAGTCCTTTGGAGCGGTCGCGATCCTCAACCGTGAAGCCGATGCGGTCCAATGCCAACCCGACGCGGCGCCACGCCCGGTCAAAGGGCTCATTGACCTTTAGAGACCCGCTTTTGTCTGGCGCGTAGAAAGCCCGCCCAACATTGGCCGCAGATGCCGTCGCGCCAGCCACAACCGCGGCTTTGTCAGCGTTGCCC
>JAYWDZ010000354.1:0-8207 GCA_043779595.1 Nitrosomonadales bacterium | reverse complement strand
GCGTCGAATATTGTCGGTCGCCCGATGAGCCTGGAACTATTGCTCGCCGGGTGCACGGTCACGATCTGCCACAGCGCCACACGCGACCTGGAAAGCTTTGTACGTTCAGCAGAAGTGTTGGTGGTAGGGGTAGGCCGCCCGCGCATGATCCCCGGCGACTGGATACGCGAAGGCGCGATCGTGATCGATGTCGGCATCAACCGCCTTCCGGACGGCAAACTGGTCGGCGATGTGGAATTCGACGGCGCGGTAAAAAGGGCAGGGTGGATTACGCCGGTGCCAGGCGGCGTGGGCCCAATGACGGTGGCGACCTTATTGGAAAATACGCTGGAAGCCGCGCAAATGCACAATGCTTAGGTTTTCTGCTGGGTGAGCATGTGTAGCATTTTTAAGTAAGCGACATCTACATAGCCTTGCTTAAGCTCAAGACCGGCCAGCCGCTGATTGGGCTCGTCGGGCTCACCTAATGCCGTGAGTACTGCCGCTGCACCCGTAAAATCATGCTCAAGCGTGTAGTCGTTTACGGTCACCAGCGTTGTAAGGTCGGCACTCAAAGCAGAGCGCAGCCCGTTTTCCGAGTCTTCAAATGCGAGACAGTCGCTGGCGTTTAAGCTCATTTTTTCCAGCGCGTATCGATAAATATCCGGAGCAGGTTTTTTGGCCGGTACGATGTCTCCGGCAGCTATCACTTCGAACCAGTTGTGAGTACCCGCTCCCAAGCTGTGTTCAAGTAAAACATCCACGTTCTCTGGTGTGGTGGTGGTAGCAATGGCGAGTCGCAAGCCTGCGGCGCGCGCTTCACTTAATAAGCGTTTGACTCCCTTACGCATGGGAATACCGCCCGACGTGGCGCGTTTTATATAGTGTAAAGTCTTGTTTTTGTGTAATTCCGCCACCATATTTTGAAAATCAACTGGTTTCCTATAGTCGGAACGATAGTGGTCGATATAGTGGGTTATACGTTCTTTACCGCCTGTCACGCTAAGGAGTTTGCCGTATAGCGCGACATCCCAATGCCAATCCAGGCCGGCATCGGCGAAGGCTTGGTTGAAAGCGGGCCGATGCCCGTCACGCTCAGTGTCGGCCAGAGTGCCGTCGACGTCGAATATCAAAGCTTGGAGTGTCATTTGGGTTGCGGTTAATAGAGGATTCTGTTATTTATCTAGGTTGAGCTTTGCTTTGATTATTATTTCTGAAGAGATTTACATTTTTAATAAAGAGACACGAAATGGCTGAAACTTTAAAGCGCTTTGAGCCTTACAAGGCTAAAAAAAGCGAGGAATACATGAATAAGGATCAGCTCGCGCATTTTCGCAAAATGCTCGATGCTTGGAAAGCAGAATTGTCGCAAGATATCGATTCCACACTGCACTCAATGCAGGATGAACAAACGGTATTTGCCGATCCTAATGACCGTGCGACACAAGAATCCGACATGGCGTTGGAACTGCGAAATCGCGATCGTGAGCGTAAGTTGATCAAGAAAATAAATGAGACGATCGCTAAAATCGAAGGCGGTGATTACGGTTATTGCGATGCTTGTGGCGTGGAAATCGGGCTGGATCGTTTGCAAGCGCGGCCTACCGCCAGTTTGTGTATCGACTGCAAAACGCTGGAAGAGATACGTGAACGTCAAGTCGCCAAATAATCAGTTCGAGCCTCTCCTAATCTTGGGATAGGTTGCATCGACCCGCGCCAATAACCAGCATCTGCTTCATGATTGAACCCAGCGAGTTTGATAGGCAGTATAACGGCCTGCTTTACAGCGTAATGCAATGGGCTCAATTAACCGTATTTTGGGCGAGCATTAATGCCGAGGCGGGGTGGTACTTATATGCAGTAGGGCAGAGTGTGCCGACGACTCCCGCGTCCCCCGATAAGGTGCGTCAATTCACTCAGGGGATTGATGAGTTATTGCGTCGCGAGCATCACGAAGATTATTGTGCGATTGTGTACGCTGATAACTTTGATCATCCCCGCTTTATCAAAATCTATGACCCGAATCATTTGGGCAGCTCGTGCGGATCGAGCGCAAATAAATCCGCAATTCTGCCCGGGTGGATCATGAGCCTGGTGCCCCCAAATGAGTTGGCAATGAATGGGGTCGTCACAGGCCAGCGTAAGCGTTGGTGGCAGGCCTTTCTTGGCGTCAGCGCATAAAGCATTGCGCATAAAAAAACCGCGCTAAGCGCGGTTTTTTTATGCGTAGAAGAATTACTTCTTAGCGGGGTCAGTATGCATGCCAGACATGTCTGACTTGGAGTCAGATTTCATATCTGAATTCATGTCGGATTTGGTGCTAGCTTTTTTAGCCGATTTTTTCGCATGTTTGTGATGCGCTTTCTTCGGTGCAGCAGCAGGCTTTTCAGTAGTCGTAGTGGTGCTGGTGGTGACGGGTGCAGTCGTTTCAGTTTTGGTGGTCACTTTAGCAGCATCAGCAGCCATTACGGAACCAGCAAAAGCAGTTGCCATCAATGCAATAATTAGTTTGTTCATATATTTCTCCGTTGGTTAAGTTAAATATGCTTGGCTTTTTTCAAGCATGCCGCACTATGCAGGGGCTAACTTACATCAACCTTACAGTTTCTGGCGGGTGGAAGATATTCTTTAGAGGGTGAAAATTCCTGCTCAGACATAAATACGGATATCTATTGAATGAAGATTCTATTGGTAGAAGATGATCCCACATTGGGTGAAGCGGTTAAATTGGCGACGATCCAAGCAGGGTTTGCGGTGGATTGGGCGCGAGACGGCGTCCAGGCAGAGAGTGCGCTTGCGGGATATACCTACGATGCCATTTTGCTGGATTTAGGCTTGCCCCGACGCGAAGGGTTGGAAGTATTGCGAAGTTTACGCAAGGGCGGATCGAGCGTGCCTGTGATGATTCTGACAGCCCGCGACACGGTGGAGGATCGTGTCAAGGGACTGGATGCCGGCGCAGATGATTATCTGCTAAAGCCTTTCGCACTGGACGAATTGTTGGCTCGTTTACGTGCCCTGCTACGCCGAGCGTACGGCAAGCCCGACACTGAAATCCGTTTGGCGAAATTAATGTTCGACAGCATTAAACGTCAAGCATGGATTGGCGACACGCCGCTGGCATTATCGTCCCGCGAGCTGAGCGTATTGGAGATGCTGCTCAGCCAAGTGGGACGTGTGATAGCCAAGGAAGCGATAGCAGACCGCTTGACCGGGTGGGATGAAGGGGTAGGCGACAACGCCGTCGAAGTCTACATCCACCGTTTACGCCGCAAGTTAAATGACTCGGGTGTCTCGATACGCACATTGCGTGGTCTGGGATATCTACTGGAAGTGGCACATGATTGAAAAACCTCCCAGTCTGCGAAGACAATTAATTCTGCGCATGCTGTCCATGATGCTGCCACTCTTTCTGCTGTTATGGGCTGTCGCCCACTTTTCCGGTTCCTATTTTATTAATGCCGCATTTGATCGTTCATTAGTGCGCCGCACTTACGCGCTAGCAGATCGCGTAGAAGTATTGAATGGACGGGTACAGGTTGACTTGCCCGTGGCCGCCCGTGAGTTGTTGGCATTTGATCAAGAAGATTTGTTATCCCATAGCATTACCGATCCCCAAGGCCGCCTGATAGAGGGGGGAGCCGACATGCCTCCCCTACCTGGAGATCGAACCATCAAAGCCGGACAGTTGATTATTTATGATGGCGTAAAGGAAGGCGAAAAAGTACGCATAGCCGCCTTTGCACTCTCTCTCAACGGGACCAGCGCGAAAGGCAATGCGTTGATCAAAGTGGGGGAAACGCTGGATCACCGCACAGCCCTGGCGCGCCGCGCTACGCTTGCGATTGTTCTCCCGATGTTGCTGATGACATTGACTGCGGCGGCGGCAATAGCCTATGGCGTCGGACGAGGATTGGAGCCGGTGCGACGATTGCGTGACCGGCTCGTAGAACGCCCCGCGCTGGATTTGAGCCCGGTTCCACTGGAAGGCACTCCGGCCGAGTTACGGCCATTTCTGGATGAAATCAACTCGCTGTTACATCGATTGTCAGAGGCGGTAGAGGCGCAGTCACGCTTTGTTGCCGATGCCGCTCACCAACTCCGCACGCCTATTGCGGGGATACGAGCGCAGGCTGAAGCTGCAATTGCCACGGGTCAGGATCAAGATGGACAAAATGCATTGAGGCGTATCGCCCAGGCAGCTTTAGGCATGGGCAATCTAGTCCAAAAATTGCTGATGCTCGCACGTGTGGATGCAGCGGAAAACACCCTGCATATGAGCTGTTTGAATAGCGTCGAGTTGGTGCGCGAAATAGCGCGTGAGTGGGTCCCGCAATTGCTGGCGGCAAATGTGGAAATCGGTTTCGAGTCCGATGGAGGCGAAGCATGGATGATGGGAGATGCGCAGTTACTGCGAGAGATGCTGATAAATCTCATCGACAATGCGCAACGTTACGGCGGAACCCAGATTATGCTGATCGTGCAAGGCTTGGCGAACACAGTCATATGGCGGGTGACTGATAACGGGCATGGGATTCCTGAATCACAGCGCGAAGAAGTATTTGCCCCTTTTCACCGCTTATCCCTCAGCATCGAAGGTGCGGGGATCGGGTTGACTATAGTTGCGCGCATTGTGCGTCTGCACGGTGCCAAGATTAGTCTTGAGTCAACTTCTGGGGGGCCGGGTTTATCTGTCAAAATCGAGTTTTCCTCTGTTGCTGTTCAAGCCTGAAATAAAAAAACCGCGTCCAAGGAACGCGGTTTTTAAGAAGCGATAGTTTCACGTAACGGTTTAATCCGCCGCTCACTCCGCCTCAGTTTCTGTCGTTTCAGCGCTTGGGGCCGCAGGGGCAGGCGGATCGATTAAGGCTTTCATCGATAGGCGCAAACGGCCTTTTTCATCAGCCTCCAGAATTTTCACTTTAACGATTTGGCCTTCTTTCAGATGTTCACCTATGGTGTTCACACGCTCGTGCGCAATCTGGGAAATGTGCAACAGGCCATCACGCCCCGGCAATACATTCACGATCGCGCCAAAGTCCAACAACTTGATGACAGGGCCTTCGTAGACCTTACCCACTTCGACCTCGGCGGTGATTTCTTCGATCCGCCTTTTGGCCAGTTCACCCGATTCTGTGCTGGTACACGCGATTTTGACGTTGCCATCTTCCTGAATATCAATCTGCGTGCCGGTTTCCTCGGTCAACGCGCGAATTACAGCGCCGCCTTTGCCGATCACATCCCGAATTTTTTCCGGGTTGATCTTCATGGTGATAATGCGCGGAGCGTAGGCAGACATCTCTTGGTTCACGCCCGACACCGAAGTTTTCATGATGCCCAGGATGTGCAGGCGGCCCTCTTTTGCCTGGGTCAGCGCGGCATCCATGATTTCGGTCGTAATGCCTTTGATCTTGATGTCCATCTGCAGCGCGGTGACGCCTTTTTCGGTGCCCGCGACTTTGAAATCCATATCGCCTAGATGATCTTCGTCGCCCAGAATATCAGTCAGCACGGCGAAGCGGCCGCCGTCCTTGATCAGGCCCATCGCAATACCAGCGACATGCGCTTTCAAGGGCGCGCCCGCATCCAGCAGCGACAGGCACGCGCCGCAAACAGAGGCCATTGAGGATGAGCCATTGGACTCGGTAATTTCCGACACCACGCGCATGGTGTAGCCGAATTCTTCTTTGGTGGGCAAAACCGCCAGCAATGCGCGTTTGGCTAGACGGCCATGGCCGATTTCGCGCCGCTTGGGCGTGCCCACGCGTCCGGTCTCGCCGGTAGCGTAGGGAGGCATGTTGTAGTGCAGCATGAAGTGATCGGAAAAGGAGCCTTCGAGTGCATCGATTTTTTGTTCGTCGCGACCGGTGCCGAGAGTGGTCACCACCAGCGCCTGCGTTTCACCGCGGGTAAACAGCGCCGAACCGTGGGTGCGCGGTAGTACCCCTGTACGGATGGTGATCGGTCGCACCGTGCGGGTGTCGCGGCCGTCTATACGTGGCTGGCCAGACAGGATACGGTTACGTACCACGCCCGCTTCCAGACGATGAAACGCGTCCTTCACGTGATTGGCTGCTAACGTGTCCATCCCATCGGTAAGCAGCTCGCTAAAAGCCTTGGCGCGAATTTCATCTACCGCAGTCATGCGTGCCTGTTTTTGGCGAATGTTATAAGCCTGTTGCAAGCCGTCTTCAGCCAAGGTTTTCAGGCGCGCGATCATCGAAGTATCTTCGGTGGCGGGTTGCCAATCCCACACATCCGCGGCTGCTTCATCCGCCAGTTCATTGATGGCATTAATTGCAGCCTGCATTTGCGTATGGCCGAACACCACCGCGCCGAGCATGATGTCTTCCGGCAGCTCCATCGCTTCGGATTCCACCATCAATACCGCGGTGTCGGTGCCTGCCACAATCAAATCCATCGCCGAGTTTTTGAGCTCCGAAATCGTCGGATTCAGCACATATTCGCCATTGATAAAGCCGACGCGTGCCGCCCCCACTGGGCCGTCGAACGGCAGGCCCGACAAGGACAACGCAGCCGAAGCACCGATCAACGCCGGGATGTCTGCATTCACTTCCGGGTTGGACGATAGTACGGTCGCAATGATCTGGACTTCGTTAAAAAAGCCTTCGGGAAATAACGGACGGATCGGGCGATCGATCAAACGAGAGATTAAGGTTTCGGTTTCTGAAGGGCGACTTTCGCGCTTTAAAAAGCCACTCGGAATGCGGCCAGCGGCGTAAGTTTTTTCCTGATAGTCCACCGTCAGCGGGAAAAAATCCTGACCGGGTTTAACTTCATTTTTTGCGACCACGGTGACCAGCACCACGGTATCGTCCATGTTTACAATGACCGCACCACCTGCCTGGCGTGCAATTTCGCCGGTTTCCAATGTGACGGTATGTTGGCCGAACTGAAAGGTTTTTGTCGTCTTCACGGGGAGATCCTCATATTCAAAATGCAAAAGCCCCGCATCAAGCGGGGCCGTGGCTATTCTACAATCGTGTCATTTCGACGCGAGCCGACTTACTTACGCAGGCTTAGGCGTTCAATCAGAGTCTTGTAGCTTTCGAGATTAGTACGCTTTAAATAATCCAGCAGCTTGCGGCGGCGGCTAACCATTTTGAGTAGCCCGCGACGCGAGTGGTGATCTTTCATATTGGCTTTGAAGTGGCCCGTCAGGTCGTTGATACGGGCAGTCAACAGAGCTACTTGCACTTCGGGGGAGCCAGTGTCCTGGGCAACGCGCTGATAGTCCTGCACGATCTGCGCTTTTTGGGTAACGGTAACAGCCATGGCGTACTCCTTATAAATCGCGTGGCCTGCGGCTGGGCGGGACACGTTCTGGGAAACCCCGCATCTTACGCTAAGGATACGGCTTGACTCAAGTGCTGGTACGCGCGTTGGCCAGCAGGTGGCGGGTATTTGCAAAGGAGTTTGAGGGTTAAAAATTTTACGCTCTTGCCTGTGCTCGCGATCATTTTAGACAGGAGTCATCAGCTTGCCATATCTAACTCCTACATTAAACTGCGGAAAGCTGGTTGCCAGAGCTCTCGCGGCTGTTACTTAACTCAATTTAAAACTCACTTTAATTTAATTTGGAGAACACTATGATCGGGTGGCGTGTGCGGCGGCGTGGGTGATTCGGCGCTATTGCGGGGACAGCCCTAATGCTGTTTCACAGCTTCGGTTGCACCGGCTTTCTAAAACTTAATCCTTACCCCTTTAATGATTCTTCACTCTCGAAAGGTAACAAAATGAACAAGCAAATCTTGAACGTGGCATTGGCGGTTGCTCTATCCGGATCGGCGCTGTCGGCCCATGCGGCTTCCTATACTTTCACCGACCTCGGCACGCTGGGGGGGACTACTAGCGTTGCCAATGCCATCAATACTGCCGGACAAGTGGCAGGGTGGTCCTACACCGCCGCTGACTACCCCGCCCAGCACGTCACCGTATGGAATGGCACCACCGCCACCGATCTCGGCACGCTGTATAGTATTGCCAATGCCATCAATACTGCCGGACAAGTGGCAGGGCAGTCCTACAACACCGCTAACAACGCCCAGCACGCCACCATATGGAATGGCACCACCGCCACCGACCTCAATAGTTTTCTGGATGTCGGCACCGTGAGTGCGGGTTGGGAGCTGGAAATGGCAACTGGGATTAATGCCAACGGCTGGATTGTAGGGAGTGCATACAATCGTCTTTTAGGGATCTACGAC
>JAYWDZ010000353.1:0-21445 GCA_043779595.1 Nitrosomonadales bacterium | reverse complement strand
TGTTCAATACCAGATTGATCCCCGACGCTTTCAGGGAACGCCAGGTCATATTGCCTTCGGAGACCTGTTCGGCCTGCTCCGGGTCGGCTTTACGATTGTTGACCGATGCGTTGGAATCGGCGGCCGTTTGACTGCCTATCGCATCGGCATAATCGCTAAACACACTTCGTGCCTGGTTATCCCAGACGGAAGCCAGTTTTTCCTTGTCGAGCACTTTCTCTGCCAGCCCTTGTGCCCACGCCTTACCTTCGGTGCAGGAATCAACGTTCATCTTGTTCATGAAGGCCGCAGCGTCCCGCAAATATTTCTGCACATTGGCGATATCAGGGGAAAGCGACTGAATAGCCAGCATGAAGAAATGCCCGACCGCGTTCTGCGCGATATTGCGCATCATGGCCACGAACTGAGTCTTATTGATGAAACTGAATGACCCGCCCCAAATATCAATTCCGCCGCACCCCGCGTTGTACCCGGGCGGTGATATGGACGCGAGATTGTATGTACGGTTAGGCGTGCGCAGATACACACTGCCCCCGGTGTAGAGGTTCATGGTCTGGCCTTGATAGGCGCTGGGTCCACCGACGTTATTGAACGTCGAGATGCTGTTGTAGAACGCCTGCAAGTCGCTGGTCGCGGACGTACTCATTAGCATCATGCTGGCGCCCAGTATCGTCGCAGCGATCAATTTGGGGCGCGTCCGCTTGGCCGGTCGGATGGCAGGCGGAGAGTTACGGTTCAATAGTCGCATCGGAGGCCTCCTCATAAATGAAATTAAAACTGCTGACCTGGCTCCGTCTGGGTCAGCGCATAAATGCGTTCCAGTATTTCGCTGCACGACGCCATGCCGAACGAGATCGGGATGGGAGGCGCGCCTGAGTTATCCTTCGGCACCAGAAACAGAGCGGGAACTGAAAGCCGTTGCTGGCCAAATCGTTCGGCGAGCATCCGGGAAATACCGTTATCGGGTAACGGGCGCGGATAGAGAGATATGCCCTTGCCATCCAGGCTGATGGGCAACACTTGGAGTCCCACCATCGACTCCAGATTTTTGAGAGCCTGCGCCTCCAGCTTGCAGTAAGGACAAGTCGACGACATGAAGAAATACACACCGTATCGCTGCATGGCGTCCTTGACGGATTGTTCTTGCCGCATACGTTCGCTGTAATTGAAACTCTGCATCGCCATTGACTCGGTCGGGCGCCGTAACGAGTAGTCGACCGATGGCGTGCTCCAAACGACTCGGCGTGCGACGTCGGCGAAGATCGAGCTTTTCTCCAGCAAGAATTGCTGCGCTCCCAGGAAGATGCGTACATCCTGGGGTGACCCGCTCATGATCGCGCGGTCGCGCAAGCGATCAACTTCCTTGCGCAGAGCCTCTACCGTCTTAATGGAACTGAGATCCGGATCTTTTGGCGGCACCGGCTTGCGAGCTTGCTTCTGCTTCGGTGGCGGGTCGGGTGGATACCACTGGTAGGGGCGGTCGGGATCGTCCCAGATCGACTCGGACCACCATCCTCCTCGCTCTACTTGAGGCGTGTGCTCCACTTGGGGCGTGGAAGCGGGGGAAGCCTCTGGTTCCGGCACGGCCAGTGCCGCTTGCCCGAATATCAGGAAAGCCAGGCTTACGACGACAGCATAGTGCGCGCGCTTCACGGCCGTATCTTTGCCTGGGTTTCAGAAGCTGGCGGCTTGCCGCCTTCGCAGTAATTCATTTCGAACTGAGTATCCCGATCACGCGCTTCCTTCCAACCAGGCATCAACACATTTTTCTGCGTGACGACAATGCGCAGCCGACGGCAGTCTTTCTGCTGCAGATTGCCCAGCGTGGTGACATCCACCAACATGGGCTGATTGACTCCCATCGCACGCAGCTTGCCGGCGGATGCACCGCCCAGAATGCCGTGCGCTTCGCCGTGTACGCGCGCGGTTTCCAGCAAAACCCCAATATCGGGCACCACAGCCCGGGGTTCGTCAGCTGCGAATGCGCTTGAACTCGCCAGCATCAGGATGGCGCAAATCAGGTTGGTGTTTTTCATGGTTCTTATTCCATTAGGGTGAGGGTGGCCAGCTCTTTCACCGCCAGATCGAACCCCTCGTCGACGCTGGGTGTTGCTGAAAATCCGTCGGCGCGCGCGGTCCGGCGCAATAGCTTTTCTTCGCCGCGATAAATATCTACCGACAACATGACTTGCTGTGTCAGGTTGTGCGCCATCAGGCGAATGTTTTCGCAGGTTGTCGCGTCACCGCAAAAAAGAGGAGACGACGCCGGCACGCCAGTGACCGCCGTGAGTCCATTTTGCAGCTTCTCCCGTAGCCCGGTAGCGCTGGCCAAGCCCTCAAAAGCGGCGGATAAACCGAGCGCAAGTCCGAAATTGCCAAGCGTGTCAGGCGTCCCCATCAACGTGTTGCCGACCGAGGCGCTGAGCGCGTTATCCAATGACCGGCCTATATAGCCGTTAGTCGACGCGCCAGCGGCGGGTGGCAATCCCATGGCGGGGGTGGCGTTCTTCGCCAACTCCTCCAGAGACGCGCTGGCGGTGGCATTATTCGGTGCCACCGCGCGGTAGTAGCCCTCCAAACGCAATCGATAGGTGGCTTTGGCGGGATCTGTCGTCACGGACGCACCTCGCGCTCTCAGGGCTTCACGGTAGCGTTCGGACAACGCAGGCCATGGGCTTTCATCGATAAACACCGGGGCGTGCTTGAATTCGTCAGGCAGCATAGCGGTTGTGCCATACGGCTGCGACGTCCACTGGGGTTGGGCCAGTTGATCCACATGGCCCATGCTGGTGGCACAGCCCGTGAGCGTCAGTGCAAGCGTGACCAGGAGGCATTTGGCAGAATGTTTTTTTAATTTCATCTTAAGTCTCGTTTTAATGCATTCATTGGACGGGGGTGCCAGTCCGAGGACGGGACTGGCCACCGGTGCTGTAGTACGAGGGACTGGCATTCAGCCGGGTGGTGATGGAATTCTGGATGGCCGCGGAATCCAGCGCTTTAGCATGGATGTCGCTATAGAATTCGGTGAAATCCATCCTGCTGAAATCCAGTCTCTGCAACTCGGCGGTCGTGAAGCCCTTGCATTGCGGATTTTTGGGCGTACCGAAAGTCTTGCCCAACTGGGGACGACCCTGCTCGTTAATGATGCGGGCGAGTTTTGAGTTGAAGCAACACGCCCCCTGCTTTTTCTTGACGCAACTGCCTAGTATGTCCTGTGCACACCAGGTGCCGAGGACAACGCACAAGCCCGCGCCCTTACGAATCGCGAGTTGCTTGTCTTGCTGGTCGCAACTCAGTGCCGCTACTACGACCATGACGACGACGGCGATCACGAAGGTAACCGGGTTGAAGGCGAGCACATAGCCTGGTCCCGACGTGATCAAAATTGACCCGGCTGGAACCGCCGCCGTCGCGCCGAGCGAGACGCTGAATCCATACAAACCAAAGGTGGGGTTCAGTGCCATGCCGGTGCTGGAACCGTATAGTCCATTCATGATCCAGTCGGGCGCGTCGCTTTGGAACAGGCTGTCGTACATGTAGGTGGAGCGCGCATAGCTGAAGGCGGCAGACGCTCCCGCCCGGACTGCACTGAAAGCAACGCTATTGGTGGGTGCGCCGCCGCCTTCGGTTCTACAGCAGTTCGCCAGGCCCCAATATTTGATCTCGCAACTGTCTGCCACCCCATTGAGCAGCGTCAGGGTGGCGGGGTCGATGTAGGTTCCTGCCTCGCGCACGGCTTCCATGCCGGCGACCACCTTGCCGAAATCGGCGTCCGGCGCGTAACCGGAATCGAAACAGCTTCCGTCCAGACAGAACGTTTGACCGGCGCAGGTTGCCTGGGATGAGGTAGACCCCGGCGTCTTGACGCATTGATATTTGACGTCGTAGAGAGTGCAACCGGAAACCGAGGTGGTGATGCAGGTCGACGACAGAAACCCGCATCCCCGGCTCGCCAAGGCATCGCACTCAGCAGTATTGAGTGTTGCCGATAAGCAGTTGTACTAAGCCTTGTATTGCCAGCAGGCGCGTGTCACCGGCCAGCCCGAGATCATCTTGGTCGACGGACCGTCGACGCAGACTTCGGATATCTTCTCGCACTCTGCTGCCGTCGCGTTCATGGAAAACGCCACGCCTTGCAGCATATAAATCCACAATACCAGCTGAACCAGAAACCGCTTCATGGCAGCGTCCTCGCTTGCAGAATATCGCAGGCGGCGGTGTCCCAATGATCTACCTCGGTGTGGATGTTTCCAGGCGGGCGAAGGCCCGGCGTGCCTCCCACAACGACGTTGCCCCAGCGGCTATTAACGATCCTGAAGGTATAACTGCAGACCTCACTCACGCACCCCTGCGTGTAACCAGGTTCGTACGCAATCCAGTTAGTGACGGTACAACTGCCTTTGTAATTGTGCGCAGTGGTCAGGTTGGCACCGGGCCCGCCGTAACCCAATGTGGCTGTGACCGCGAATGGCGTCTTCGGTACGCTCATAGAGTTGGCGTAGCAGACACCGTGAAGACCCACAGGCGTAAAGCGCAACTGGATCATGCCGTCAGTCCGGCCCGGGTCGCAAAATGCATCCACCTGATTGAACCAGCCGTCGATCGGAATACCTATCATGTATCCGCCATACCAGGTGCCCGGCGTACAGGACTGGGTAAGGACAATGTTGACCGTCAATAACTTGGTACAGGTCTGGGTCTGCAACGATCTCTCTTGAGTACAGAACTCAGTCTGATAAACCGGGGGTGTCGTGACGTTCTGCGTAGTGCAGTCGCTGTAACCCGAGGTAAACGCCCCGGCAACCGATACCGGATCGTTAACAATGACTTTGCCTCTCACCAGCATCGGATCAGAGGGCGTCATGGGCGTGACCGGGCGGCGGGATCTGTCGCCTGCTATTTGGTTGATCCCCGCGCATTCGGCCTGATTCCGCGCATCCCGGTAAACCGTCGTGGCGCAATCTGTCACGCGCACCGCGCCGAAGGTGCGCGGATTGCCATTGCCGCCGCTGAAGTAGCTGCTGTTGCTGTTGGTGGTGCTGTAGGAGTCGACATTCGTAGCCGCGCTAGTCGAACTGATACTGCCCCTCACCGTAGCGGTGCCCAGTGCACCATCGGATTTACCCAGATTAAATGCCGTTGCCGGGGTCAAGTGCGGGGGGGTGGGCGTCGGCGCGGGCGGCTGCGCCCACCCAGAGGCGGATGCGGCACCGAGGATAGCGAGCACCACGGCTTTCATGGACGCCTCCGCAACTTTCATGGTCGCCTCCGCAATGTTTCCAGATAGCGGTCAGCCGTCGGTGCCAATGCATGCCGACTGGTCGCCATGCGCTCCAGCGCATATTCCAGGCTGACGTCACCACCCAGTTGCATTGCCCGCTCGGCGCAGACGGACTCTTGCATCGCACAGGCCGTATGATCGCCGGCATTCAAGACATAGCGCGGCACGGTCTTCACGCCGTAACGCTTGAAGGCCGTTGGATCGACCTGCGCGCGCGCACCCATTTTGGAGTAAGGCGAAAATGCTGCGGCCGTGGCCTTCATCGAATTGTCCTTGAATCCTCGGAACACCAGCACCGCGCCAGACCGGGCCGCTTCAGCCGCTAGTCTCGCCAGGCTGGCGGCAGGCATCGAAAACGAGACGAACGCGAGCAGGTCAGATTTTTCCGGTGCGGTGCGCGCGGCGACGTTTTTCTGGCGATAACTTTTCGCGACGGTCAAAGGATCGCGACCCTTTTGCAGTGTGGCTTCGGGTAGCCGCAGTGGGGGGGGTGCTGTTTGATACGCACGCGCACGTTGATCAACCTGGTTCAGGATGTTGGCGGATTTTTCGCGCTGTTCCGCCATCGCCTTCTCGATCGCCGCGTCCTTCGGTATCTGCGCGGGCAGATCGGCCGCATGGCTGCCGCGATACCACGCGACCGCGGTGAAAGTCGCGAACACCACGAACAAAAAGAGAGCGAACTGTTTGTACAGCCAGCACAGTCCCCGCCAGAGGCGGTGTCTGTCAATTCGCAAGCGCAGCGGGCGAATAAACCGATTCACAGCAGTTCCTTTTCCGGAAAACCATATACGCGAAATCTTCACCCTTGTAGGGGTACTCCTTGCCGGCTCCCCACTCCGCCGTGGTGCGCCCGAATGGCTGGCAACACCGTCCTTGAATCTTGTTGGTATTCGGAATGGGATACACCATCTGCATCTTGTAATTGGATTTCGCCATCAAGGGCTGCGGGTAGTAACCACACTGGCCGCTGTCACCTGACCCAGACCAGATCAATAATTCGCGATGCATCTTCGCGGTCATACGCTGGCCAATCAGCGTGGAGGCCTGCACCCCGCCGAGGTGCGTGGCCACCCAGCCGTCTAGCGGATAGATCGACCCCTGACATCCCGCACACCAATAAAGCGAATCAATCGGAAACCCCGCTGTGGCGGCGACGCAGTCGGCGGCGCAAACCGCTTGAGCGATTGGGTTGGCAAACAACGCAACATCCGGGTTCAGGATGAATGTCAACTCAGAGTCGTTCCACAAGGGGTCCAGTTCGGTCATGTACGCCAGATCGAATTGTCCGGATTCCAGGCAGACGTCTTCCAGCAATACTTCCAGCCAGAACAGCACAGGATTTACGTACCAGTGCGCCTGATAAAACGAGCCGCCCTTGCCGCTATAGGCATCGCCCCCATGACGTGGTGCTTCGACGCCGGGATCAAGACTGAGGCCGCCCAGGCTCGGAAAACACCAGGGATGCCGAACCGCCTCGACCAAACGGACAGGCTCCCAAAAGCCAACCGACACCCCAATCCGGGGAGGCGTGGTGCAGGCACAGACGGCGGTCGACGGATTTGGGGTGTCCTCTTGGTTCTCCGACCAGATACGCGCACCACCGATGGTCAATGGAAAAACGCAGGACCAGCAAATATCGGTGATCGGATTCATGAATTTGCCATGACAAGTAGCCGAAGTAGTCGATGGCCCGGCCCACACACTGGTCCCAAACATCAGTAATAACCCGCCCACCAGGTGGCTGAATCGGTTCATCGATGCGGTCATCGCCACCACCTCATCAAACCAGAAGGTTTACTCAGTAACTGCTCAAGATAGGCCATCGCTTCCTGACGCCTCAGAATCCGATATAGCCGATTGCTGCGCACGAGACGGATGCCTGGTTCGAAAGTATCCAGTCTCCAGCCCGGGCCGCCGGTGCGTTGCCCGAGACTGATGTAAGGTTCGACCCGGAAGAGTCCAGCCTGCTTTAGCAGTAACTGCTTGATGTCGCAGAAAAGTTGCTGCATGCCCCAGTCGATCCGATATTCGTCGACCATCACGCCGTGTAGCATGGTTTGCGAAGCAATCCCTAGCGCGCGCAGGCGCTCGAAATGATAGCGAGCGAGAACCACGCGATGGTCGCCCCCACCGTTAACCATCCAGCGGTTGCAGTCCATGGAAACCAGCCGTATAACCGGAACCTTGACGTCTACCGAGTGGTAATACTCAGGATTGTGCTGCAGCAAGGCTTTGTTCTCGTGCATGCGTTTGCCTTGCTGCAGTAAAGTCGCCCACGTCATGCCGCTATGTTCGGGGTTGGCCGTGCCGACCACCGCGAACACGTTCACCGAATGCCGGTCGCTCCAGTAATGACTGCTTGCGAAGGGTTTGACTGCATCCAGCAGGTCTTGATCCCACTGCAAAAGCGCTTCGTTGCCCCAGGACGGCGGGTTGCGCTTTGCCCACCCCAGAATATCGTTGTGGGTGCTGGTGGGACGAACAAATGGCAGGATGGTAGACATAAGGGCAGGCTCAGATATGCAACCACGCCGGCAAGCGCAAGTATCTTTTGATGCCCCGTTGACAAATATTCGGCGCAAACCCTCGAGCTAGGGCGAGCACAGTTCGGTTCTGGAGGCCCAAGCTACAACGGAAAAAATAGATTTTAGTGGCGTGCATCGTTCAATTCATCTTCAATTCTTCAATACGAAGGCTGTTTTTGTCCTGTGTGACCATCGCCGGCATCTGCCGGATTCCCATGCGCCTAACCAGCGTTCCTCCCTGGTCAAAAAAAGTCTGAATCCGGTAACGCCGCATGAAATCCATAGGTTTGCCAGCAGTCATAATCAATCTTGCGCCGCCGTCGCGAGCGTTGTTGGCGCTAAGCGCCGAGGCGACCTGTTTGGGGTCGCGCCCGTCGAAAAAATACATCGGTCGCGAAAGCCCCACATACTCAAGCGGGTTGACGCGTGTCCCCGCTGCTACGATCACTTCACCATCAGGACCGTAAACGGTTGATGGGGCACTGTACGAGGGGTCGAAGTGATACACGCGCGCACGCGTCGTGTCCGTCAGCCCTGTGACGGGCGCTGGTGTCTCAGCCAAATTGCGTGCGCGTGTTGTCGCCTCGCGCTGCAGCCGCTGGATTTCGCCGGTACGTTGTTTCTCGACAAGTCGCGCTTCGATGATTGCAAGCAAGTCGGATTCAGCGATAGGATAGGTGGGCCCCTGAACACCCAGATCCATTGCGCGAGCCAACGCTGCTGACATCAGAAGTGCAATTCCGAGCGCCGCGCGGTGGCTAATACAACACATAGGCGCGGCCCACCAACCGCTCATGCGGGACATAGCCTGTCACGGCATAGCGCGAATCAAGCGAGTCGCGGTGTGGCGCGTACAGGTAATAGTGTCCGGGCGGCACTACACCCGCCCGATTCGCATCGAGACGATCCCCGTATCGGCTTTGCGTTTTGGCCGTACCCAGATACTCGCCGTTGATGTAGTAATCCCGCCTTTTAGTGCCTCGCGCAACCACTTGATCCTCGGGCAAGCCCTTGACGAATTTGACGAACAGCGCGCCTTCACCGTAGTGCATCCCGCCCTGCCAGCGCCATGCCACCAACTCATTGCGCTTGAGCGTGCCGGGCAAAGGCTGCGACTTACGGACCAGTAATATCTTGTAGGGGACGCTTGGCGTGAGGTTGAACGCAATGGAATAGAACTGCGCAAATATTACCCAGAACAGGGTAAAGAGTGCGAACCCTGTCCACGCCACCGGGTGTTTGAGCACCTCTGTCCAGACAAGACGGGCGTAGGCGCGTGGTCCGATTTTTGGCCTGATGTATTCGTAGCTTTGCTGTATCAGTGAATCGCTCATGGATGGCTCCTGTTCATTTAGTAATGCCGATGGGCTGAACGCTCATCAGCTGCTGCATTCGCGCAGTGAGATCCGGCACCCCGCTGACCACAGCGTGATTCACCAGCAAAATGCAGGCGCATTCTTCGGAGAGCTTCTGCATCGCGGCGTTGACTCGGGGTCCGGTCTTGGTGGCAAGTTCGTATGCAGCCTCACCTTTGCCTTTGGCGATCAGGTCCGCAAAAACCTGCTGCTGGTGTTTAAGCGTGAGTTCGATATCGAGCATGCCAAATTGTTGTGGCTTCGGAGCAAGCCAGAAATGGTAGGACGCCAGCACGATGGCTGAAATCAGGAAGCTCATCGCCACCACCACAAACCAGTGCAGTCGGACCTGTCCGCCGTCATGATCGTCAAAGGCAGAGGCTTCCAATGCGACCTGGTTGGTGTTCGCCAGATCGTCAGACATAACCGGCCACCCCACGGTCTTTCAGCACGGCGCGAATAGCCTCGTCGGTATTCAACCCCTGCGCCGTCTTCTCGTGAATATCCACGTAATCTTCGGCACGCGTGGAAGCCAGCAGCAGACTGTAAGGATCGAGCACTAGCCGACCAATGCCATGACCGACCGAGGTGTAGACGAACACCTCCGAATACGCACCCGCTTCGGTGTGCAGACTGGAGACCATGGTTCGCATCCCGTCGGTCAGTACCAGCCGCTTGTTTTCTTCGAGCGCGGCCAGCGATTCCGGCTTTTGCCGCAGCATAAAAATCCAGTCGGCGTTGTTCAGCGCGGCTTTGGAGGCTTCGTTGCGGTAATAGTCATCGATCCCCTGCGTGCCGGTAATAAACGCGCCGCCGTACTTGCGCGCGCGCCGGTAGCCTGCTTCGATAAAATCGCCCGTGGCGCCGGCCATCAGATCCCAGGCTTCGTCGATGATGACGATTTTCTTCTGGCCGTTCTCGCGATTGAGATAGATTTCGTTGGTGATGAGGTACATCAGCAGCATCAGCACCACGCCCTGCAAGTCCTTCTTCGATTTGAGCTGTTCCAGTTCAAGCACGACCAGATCGGCATCAAATCGGATGTTTGCCTCGCCGTTGAACCAGCGTCCGTAGGCACCCTCGATCGTGTAGGGAAAAAGCTGTACGCCCAGATTTCGCACGCGCGGATCGCATTTGTCTTCCTCGTCCTTGCACCCATACTTGAGCCATTCCGCGAGTTCAGTCAGAGTAGGGCGGCGACCTTTGCTCAGCGCCTCGTACCACACTTGCCTGATCCCGATATCGAGCTGAGCCAGCTCATATTGGGGCAGCGGCTCGCTGGGGGATACCATCTGCGCAATCAGGGGCTTCAACATTTCCATGTCCTGATCCAGATCCGCAACGATCGAGAAAGGATTGATACACAGCCCCGATCCCTCATCGAATTCCAGATACTGTCCCCCGGCTTTCTCCGCCATGTTTTTGTATGAGCCGCCGACGTCAGCGACCCAGACGCGCGCGCCTGCGCCCAGATACGAGAGCGCCAACTGTTGCATCAATACCGATTTGCCAGAGCCACTCACGCCCACCATGGCCGCATTGAAGTTGCCCGACGGGTTAACGAAAAGATCGATCCCCATAATTTGCCCGCGTCGTCCAAACAGCACCAGAATGGGGTCGCCCAGCCCGGTCCATTCGGTAATGAGGGGGGCCATGTGGATCGCATTCAGGCTGGTTTTGGAGGAGTCGCGTTTGGCTGTGGCGACGTCCTGCTGCATCGAAGGCGTGAGCGAGGCGGGCAGGGACAGCATCAACGACTGAGCCTGGACATAGGTGTCCTCCTGCAGATCGAAGCCTCGCGCACGCCACACCGCGCGTGCGGCGAGTTCGCACTTGTCCGTATCCTGTGGCGCACAAAAGATCGCCAGAGTGTGTTGCATCGTGACGATCGCCGCGGAATTGTCATACGCGCGTATCGCAATATCCCAGTCATTCTTGTGGTCCTGCCAATCCGGCATCATCCCGGCCATCTTTGAATTGGCACGCTGGGTTGCGCGCGCGGCCTTGAAGGTAACGAGATTGCGCGAGGTTTCGTAATCGGGGATTCGGATATTGAGGGTCAGCAAAAACGGGCAGGGATACGCCAGCGCACCCTGAATAAAGTCTCCTGTCAGTGCGCCCATCTCCGGCAAACTGTATTTCTTGGGATAGGAACGGACGGAAAAAAAGCGGGTTACGCTCTGCAAGGGATCACCTGGACCGCCATAGGCCAGTCCGCGCGGCGTCACCCGGCACAGGGTATCGTGCGCAATCATCTGGTCGCGCAGGTATTTCCCGTCGTCGTACGTCTGGGGAACCAGCGTGCCGTTTAGCATGCGGTGCGGGTTGAGAATGGCATTGTTCCAGTTGATCAGATGGTCTGGTGTCCACTCGTGCTGATACAGATACACGCTCTTCAGAGTCGTAACGAGCGAGTCTCGATAGGCGGTCGCCGCTTCGAGGCCCGTAATATCGTTCATACCTTGCGTCGGTACGACGATGGAAATACAGGCACGGAAATTCCGTGTCACCCAGGGCAGTCCCGCGAAGGTAGGCCGCAGCGCCGCGGCCGATAGAAAGCTCGCGCGCCGCGTCGCGGTTTCCTTGAACACGCCGCCACGCGTCTGTAGCGCCTGGTACCTATTGAGCACCGGCGACAAGTCGGGCGACGCGAATAAATGAAGCTGGATGCCCACCCCTTGGGGGGTGTTGTTGAAAAGCGACCGCAGCACATTGACCATGTCCTGATTCGCGCCCGTTTGCGGGTGTATCCCCAACACGAACCCTACCGCTTCGACCGGATCCTGACCCGACTGCTTGCCCGGGGGAGCATCCAGGATGAACAGCCGCCGCTCGGGCAACCAGCCCGAGTAGGGCAGCCAGTCTGCCAGCCGGTCGACTGAAGTTTCAGTCGCCGAAGTAAAAACATCGGGCTCATCGGTATCGTCGAAACGCGCCTTGCCGGGTTTGAACGCGTCCGCAAACCCTTTGACAAAGCCCGTCAATCCCTCATTGGCCATCATGAGCCTCCGGCGTCAACGTCTTTTCGCCTGCTTTATCCACCATCGATTGCGCATCCTGCGCAGGCGCAATCACAGGGGCATCGGGAGCAGTCGAATTACTCATCGAGAGCGACTTTCTCAGCGAGACCGGCGCATACTGATCGAGAATCTGATCGCGAGAATGCTGTATGTTCCAGTCGCCACGGTCCCACATCACATACACGTAAGACTGATCGCGTAAATCGCTGTCTTGATCTCGCCAGGGAGCCATCCAGATGCGCAGCACCCTGGGGGGCGAGAGCAAGGGTGCGCCGCTGACGGGCATAGCGTGCAGCGTCTTGGCATCCGCGTAGTCGGGCTGGAAAGAAGGAGCTCGCGATTTCCCGGTTCCAACCTCCCCGGTCTGGTCATTTGGGTCCGTTGTAGGAGCGGTCGCCGGGTTGTTTGCATACACCCCCGACACCGAGATACAGGACACCCCGGCAGGGGCTTTACACGCGAACGATTTGGAGCCATCCAGACCGGATAAGCTACCGCAACCGGCCAATAAAGTTGCGAGCGACAGTAGAGGCAGATAGCGCGTCATGGCTGAACCTCCCTGGCCGTGGCGACTGACGCGTTCAGGAAGGCATCGAGTTGACTAGCGGGCGCGGCCCCGGCCATCCTGCGACCGTCTTCGGCAAACAGCGCAGGGGTGCCGCGTACACCTAATCGTGAAGCCAGGTCGGCGTTGCGTTCCAGCGGGTTGTCACACTTCGCGGGCGGCGGCGCGATGCGGTGTTCCATCAGCGCAAGCCACACGCTGGAACGGTCTTTTGCGCACCACACGGCCACTGATTCATTGCGCGCATTGGGATGGAGCTCGTCCAACGGCATCAGGAAGGTGTAGATCGTGACGTCGTGGAGTTGCGCGAGTTCTTTTGCAAGTTGCTGGCAGTAGGGACAATCAGGATCGGAAAACACTGCCAGCTTGCGTTTACCGCTGCCCTGCACAGTGACGATCGCGTCGTCCAGCGGCAACGTCGCAAAGTCGATACGCGGGCTCTCCTTGGCCGGCGTGGCCGCGGTCAGGTCTTTGCCTTCTTGCATATCGTAGACGTGGCCGAACAAGAAATAGCGACCGCTGCCGTCGACATAAGCGACGTTCTCGCCCATCACGACTTCCGTTAAGCCCGCAATGGGCGACTGGTACATCGAGGCGAACTGCGTATTGGGATACAGGGATTTGAGTCGCGCCACCGTCTCGGGCGCGGCCGGGGCAGAGGCTGCAACCGCATACAGAGGCATGAGCGCCAAAGCAGCAAGCGTCAGATTAAGTGAGGGGGTACGCAAATTCATGTCAACGAACTCCATAGCGACTGGTTAGCGAAGTAATCGGGCCAAGGCCGCAAATCGCCCGAAAGTCGCTCATAAATAGCAATTTTAAATCAATCACTTACAGGGAGCGACTTGAGAGAGGGTTTCCTGGCTGTCAGCATCACCCATGGGTAATTCAGTGCCTTTTGTCAAAATGACATCGACGACGCGGCCGGCCCCCACCTCGATAACCGGGAAAAGCTTTTCGGCAAGCTGGATATAGTACTGGGCCAATCGATCAAAGGCCTTACCGACCCCAGCGGTGACGCCGGATTGAAACTGTTTGCCGGGCTGCACCGAGGTGGTGGTACCCAGTGCGGAAGTAGAGGTGAGGGTCGAATTCTGCTGGAAGGCCTGCCCCAGCCCGGAACCGATCCCCGCCATCAGTGCATTCGCCAGCAACTGGCCCTGTTTTGTCACCAGGCGTCCACGAATGCCCGCCTTGCCATCCTCACCCGCCACGAAGCCCTTGATCTGCTGGTCCAGCGCCGTGCCAGACTTGGTGATACAGGAAAGCGACTCGGTCCTGATAATGGCGCGCTCGGAGGACAGGTCTCCATAGCCCGTAGCCACAATCAGACACTCCTTCATCTGGGCGCGAAACCGGTTGGGCAAATGACCGTCATCGATCAAGCGCATCAGGATTGGCTGGGGACTGGACTGCGCTTGCCCGCCCGTCGGCGCATCGAGGCCGCTTAGCAATTGGGCCCGCACAAAGGTGCCCGACGTCAGATAGTTCTCGCTAGTTTTGCCGGGCTTTACCGGGACCCGTTGTTGTTCCTTCCCCTCGGGCTGTTCTCTGCCTTCTGCCGCACCAGGCCCATCGTCCATCGTGCCCATCTCGATTCCGTCGTCCTGATAGGGGGCAGAGGGCGGATTGCTAGGATTGGCCGGATTGACAGAGGCCACCGGTTTCGTGAGCGAGGCCGGCGGCGCAGGGGGCGGCGGGACGGGAAAAGTCGGGGCGATGGGAGGGGGTAATGCACGCATCCCGGCGGCGTTGGGGAGGTCCATCGGGGGCATACCTGCCACACCGCTCGGCGCGACGGGCCTACCAAGCTTTTCCTGTATATCGCCCAGCTTTTTTTCCAGACCGGCGATGCGTGCCGATTCCTGGCCCTTCCAGGCATCTTTCGCTTCAACAGCGTCACCAGGCACCGCGATTCCGGACATCATCACGGGGCTATCGGCTTTCGGAGGCAATGGCGTCAGCGACTTGCCTGAATTCAGTATTCCTACGGCTGCAACCAAGCCGATGCCCATCAGCAACAGCAAGCCGCCGAACATCAGGGTTTGCTTACGTTTTATCGCTTTTGAGCCTGGCGATTGCGGTTGTTTGGTGCGGCGAATACCGCTTGCGGGAAACAGGCTCATCAATCGCCCTCCAGGTAGCGCACCACAAAAATCCGGGTCGACTCACTTGGGGCGAGTTCGTGTGTCTCGATACTGACCGCCAGCACACCCGGTTTGAAGAATTCCTGCTCCATCAAGCGCATGGGGGACGTTCCGGTGTTGATGAGGTCGAAGCGTTCTCCCATCAAGGAAGCCCCCAGCCAGGAACGCATCAAAGTTAGCCGTGACCCCTGCCACAGGCTAAAAGTCTGGCTGGATTCGCGCACCTCCATATCCGCTGGCATACGATCCGCCGCCATCGTCAACATCAAGTTCTTAATCGTGATGTCGAGCGCGCCCGCGCGCTCGATTGCCGGAGGAGCCTTGCGTCTGGCCTCATTCAATACAATGGATTCTGCTGGCATCTCCACCGGCATCATCGTGATGGCGTAAGTCGAACCCCTGTCACTGGTCACGAACAGACTGACCGGTTCTTTGCGATTCAGGGGACGAACATACAATTCGCCCGATTTGGGATTCTTCTGGATAACCAGCTTGCCTTTTGGCGCGTGCCACGAAGCGATGCGGCCGTTGTTGATAGTCAGGCGTGTCAGATCGTCCGCCGAGATTTTCGCGTAGGCTGTTCCTCCGTCTGAAACGTCAAGCGCTTGCAATGCCTGCGCCCGCTGCGGGGCGAACAGGAACAGCAGGCTAAATAGACTAGGTAGTAGGTTTTGTTTCAAAGGGATCATTCTGCTTTGTCTCTTTCATTTGATCGACGTAGAGCCTGCCGTTTTGGTACTTGAAGTTCACTACAATGGCCACGCCGCGCGTCGCGACCAGGTTGGTCGTGACGTAGGTTTTAAGATCACCGATAAACGCCACGGCTTTCTTGCCCGGGCGTTTATCCATCAGATACGCGCGCGGTGTGAATACTGTGGAAGACTGATCTTCATGCATGCGTGCCGCCGCGACGGCGGCAGCCTCCTTGAGTGTCCCGTAAGCTTCGGGAGAGGCATATTTCAACAGCGCATTCGACTGGAAATCGACGGACGCCGGACTGACGTTGTAAGCCAGTTGAACCAGAAAAATGCCCATGTCCACCACCAGTTCTGGTGCAATATCGTCCCGCTCTACCCAGAAGGTTTTGTCGATGAGCGGGGGCGTAACGATCACACGCTCTTTATCCTGATGCGTCACCAAACGGAGCGCGAGCAGCAGCGTCGAAGCCATGAACCCAACTAGCAGCAATTGCAGCAAACGCGAGATGCCTAGTCTTGTTTCAAGGTCTTCTGATATCTTTTGAGGGTTCATCCAATGAACTCCCGGAATGAGGAAGGGGGTAGGCAACCAAATCCAATTCGGAGAGGGGTATGCCAGTAGCTCCAATGCGCCATAAATCCCCGCGGCTTGCTACCGAACAGCTTGCCGTAGATAAAATTCACAATGAGTCCAATCAATATCCACAGGATTGGGTTGTGCAACGCAATCCCAAGGAAGACGAACGTCACCAACAGGCCAACCTGACTCGGATCCCAGACCAATATCCGAGCGGGCGTGTCTAGTCTCCGGGGGATCAGGGTGTCGTAATCGTTCATGACGTTCGTCCTTTACTCGTGGTTAGATAACCGCACCGATAATGCCGGTCGTCACACCCACGATGAGCGAGAACACGATGGCAATAACGATCGAGGTCAACATCGGCAGCGCAGTGATCCGGGCCATACCCATCACCGCGCCGATGAGCGCAAAGGCCAGCGTGATGGAGACCGCCAAGTTACCCGACACCCAGTGGGTCATACGTGTGGCAAGACCCGCGAACTCCGGGTCGGCCGCCGTACCTGCAAGGGCGGAACCCACGCAAACCAAGGCGACAGGGACAGCAACGCCGAAGCGGACTGCATTTTTTTTGTAAATAGACATGTGTAACTCCTAAAAAGAAAATGAAAGAATGGGATCGTCTTGTCAGGTCTTGGTGTTACAAAAGTCTTGCATCCATCATGAGGAGGACTCGGATTTAATATGAGCCGATAAACGCGCTATCAAGGCGCTTAGGTTTTCACGCACCACACGCACTTCATCCTGTAAAGCCAGTTCAATCTCCATCGCCTTGCTAAAAACTTTGCCGGGAGGCGTGTCATTGCTTCCTATAGACGCCTCGAACACCGCTTCACGCTGAGCCATGCTGAACATCGCGTTCAGCCATTCTTCGTGCAACTCTGGATGTCCCAACACTAATTCAGCCGCTGCCGTGATGAGCCAGCGTTCTTGACAGGGCTGCTGGGTTGAAATCCGCTGGCGGATTTCCTGCAGCGCAATCTTGGTATGGGCCCACACCAACATCGGGCGATATCCCGGTTCGTGATTACTTGCCATAAAGATGTCCCATCGGCTTAATCAAAATATCCACTCTGCGCGCGTCCGGGTTCGTGGTCGGCGGGTGATCCACGCAGCAATCCCCGGCAAGTTGTGCCATGCGCGTGCGCGATACTCCGCGCGCAAACAAGGCATCCCGAACGGCGCGCGCACGACTGATTGCAAGCCGCTTATTGAAGCGGTGTGATCCCAGCAGATCGGTGTGCCCTTCGATTGAAAGTCGTACCGACGGGTCGGCCTTCAGTTCGGTGACAATTTCATTCAGCGTGTCGAGCGATCCTTTGCCGAGCCTGGAAGAACCCAGGCTGAAATGCAGTGCCCACCGTTGAGGGTGCTTGGTGGTGGGCACTTCTGGAATGGCGCGCGCCACAATGGGCGCGGCTGGCGGTGGCAGCGAAATCAGTTTCGGTGTTCGCTCCGGGCATTGATCGCAAAACATGAACGGAATTTGTCCATGAAGCTGCGCGACACCTAGCGTCGTGCTGGCGCGAAGGTCTCGCCCCGGTAACGCTGGCGATGGAGCAGCTGGGGAATTAGCACAGCCCGCCAGCGTTACTGGCAGCAGCGAGAAAAGAAGGGATATCCGGATTTGGCTAGAGTCAAACATTTGCCGGAGGCCCCGATTCTGAACTGCCGCCATTCACACTGAGGCGACCACCGTGAAAAGCAAAGCCAACGACATAGATGATCACTGCCACATTAGCTGCCAAGAGTGTGACCTTGGACGCAAAGGCGAAGCCAAACAGGTGTATCGGGATTACTAATGCCCAAGCTACAGCGGCAGGTAAGGCAGATTTAAAACACGCCACCACGGCGCTCATTCCTGAGACAATAACTGTTGTCCAGAAGAGCATCGGTACGGCAGACACAACCCATACGGGCGCTGAATCATTCGTTACCCAGTCTTGAAGCAGCATGGAGGTTATGAAGTAGGCAACCCACACCAACGCAATGACGACCACTTCTCTTGCGATCAGCCGCCACGAAAGAATGCTTGTAACGGCCATCTTTGCAAACAACTTCCAGTAAATTGCATTGGGCTTAAAATCAGAGCTTGTACGCATCGACTCAGGCCTTCTTGATGATCGGAAGCATCGCGCGGTACACCTTCCAGGCGTAGAGCCTACGTGCGCTCAAGTACGCATTACCTTTGAGAGTGGTACAAGCAGCGTTGTACGCACCCACTGCCAGCCAAATGTCGCCCGGATAGCGATTCATCTTTTCTCGCAGTATCCAAGCCCCGACATGGATACTGGTGCAAGGGTCGTAAAGCGACTGTTCTGTGATGCCGTAATGCTTGAGAGCCCTGAGATTCCGGCTATTGATCTGCATCAGCCCGATATCGTAGCTACCGGTTTGTTGGTAATGAGCGAGATTGACTGCACGCGGATTCAGCGAGGATTCAACGCGTGCTATCCCGTACAAAAAGGCGGGATGGATGTCGTAGCGACTCGCTGCCTCTTCCCAGCATGACGCGTTCGCCATCCCTGAGAGGGTAAGAAGCAATAAGGCAGCCGCACGCATGGTCTATCTGCCCTGGGTTTCAATGATGACGGCGTAATAGGCGCCCTTGTCGTTCATACGGCTGACCGAAACTACACGCCATCCCTTCGCGTACAGCTGCTCGACCGAGACGCTCCCAATAGGGTCGGGGCCACTGGATGACCGATTGCCAGACATCGCTGGCACTGCCCTTAAACCACCAATTTGTATAGCAAGCGGTACCCCTAAGATTAAGAGCAGTGGTCTCTGCGTGCGTCGCATTGCGTCCCAAAAGGAACCCCGCCAATACAACCGATGCCAGTACCGTAAAGAATGCTGTTTTTTCCATTCCATGCTTTCCGAATAAAAATGAGCCAGCCACTTGGCTCAGGTGAGGAGACCATGCGACGCATCCTAGAAAATTCGGGAAGGGGTTGTCTCGCGGAAATTCAAAAAAGATAATTTGAATTTCCGCGAGACACACAACAAAAAAACAGGCATGATTAAAGGTTGCCTAACGCGAATAGCTACGTCAGACAAAGCCTATTAATTGAATGAGATAAGAGAAGTAGAGTAGTAAAACCCTGCGCAGCGCCGAAAAAACGAAGGGCAACCGCGCAAAACGGCAGAAAATATAATGGGAAGGGCTTACCTAAAAGGGCATCCCCTCCACTTAAAACCCGTGGAGGGGATGAAACAAAAAGGCTTTAATGGGGAAGGGAACCCCATGAATGGCAAGGGAAAGCGGGTAAGGGCAGTTCGTGCCGCGCGGGCACGAAAAAGAAAAACACTCAAATGGCTTTGTAATTGTACGTAATTCTTAGCGCGCTGTCGCGTGTAAATTCAAATTATTTTATTCGAATTAATTGCGGATTATTTTTGCTGGTTTGATTACCTTCCAGTCTGCGAGCCATGAGCGGGCTGGCGTCGCTTTCGTCGTCACCTATCACGGAGAGAGCGTCTGAATATGTTGATATCGGACTACCCACACACTTTGGATCACATATCGGATCGGCTGGTTCAATTGCGAATGACGCACTGGCTACCCGTGCTACACGTTTGGCTTCGTCAATACCGCGGCCTGGAGCAGAACATCGAATGTTTAGAAGACTGGCCCGAGAACCTGGTGCTGGAGTGCCTGGACACATTCCTCGCGAGTGAAGTCTTCCCGTCGGATAGCGATCTGTCTGGAGCTTTGGCGAGGCTGGATTTTCTGACATGGCGCGCTCGCCATGAAGATGGCATTCGTTGGCAGCCTCTTGAGGAGAGCTATGAATCATTTTGCGATCAACAAAAAACCACTATTTGGCAATGGGACACTGAAATTCCCGAACCGTGCGTTACCGAAGCGTTCTTTAGCGTTCAGCTTAGACAGATTTGTAAGGCATCGGTGGCACGTTAAGGGGCATGGATCAAACGTCCATCGCCGCACTGGGTATAGCACTGATCGCTTCCGGCGGGATCGTGGTGATGCGTCAGATATTCGGGCCTACTCCTGCTGTGCTGCCCCCAAGCGGGGGCGTCGAATCCGGCTGGCTTCCTGTGCTCGACGCCCCCGCGCTGCTGGAGAAATCGGGCGCGCACCGCTTGCAAAAATCCGTGCGCGCCAAAATAGGTCTTTCCAGTGCCAACTACACACGCGACTGCGAAACGATGCTGGCCAGCTATGTCGAGTTCGTGCAGCTACTGCCTGCGTCTGAGTCGCATCACCACGCCCAGCCGGGAGGCCTGATCGTGCATGCGCTTGAAACCGCCGACATCGCGCTGGCACTCCGGCGTAGTCACATCCTGCCGCCCGACGCCGTGCCCGAGGATATTGCGAGATTGGAGCATCGGTGGACGTTTGGGGTTTTTCTGGCAGCGCTGGCACACGACGTCGGCAAGGCCATGGCGGATCTGCGTGTCGAGTATCGATCCGGCAGTGGTCTCCGTCTTTGGTCTCCGGTCGCCGGATCGATGAACGACTGCGGCGCGCAGCGCTATCGCGTGGACTTCACGCCACCGACTGAGCGTGACTATCTGGCGCATCAGAAATTGCCTGTGGTACTGATGCAGCGCATTGTGCCTCGAAGCACAATGGCCTGGATGGCGGAAGACGGGAAGCTGGTGCAGGAAATCATGAACTGTCTTTCGGGCAATTACGACGGCCCGATCGGCACGCTGGTGCGTCAGGCGGATCGGCTTTCGGTCGCCAACAACCTGCGGCATGGGCCGCGTACGCGATTCCGCAGTGCGCGCGTGGTTCCGGTGATTGAGCGGCTGATGGAAGCGTTAAGACGGATGTTGCAGGAAGGCGGTACGCTGCCGTTGAATCGAAGCGGTGCCGCAGGCTGGGTTTTTGAAGGCGACATATGGTTTGTATCAAAGCGCGTTGCCGATGAAGTCCGCGAGTACCTGCAAAAAAGTGAGTCCGGGCAGGGCATTCCGGGGGACGACAAGAATGATCGTCTGTTCGATATATGGCAGGAATACGGCGCGCTGGTCCCTAATCCAGTCACGGGCGGCGCCATCTGGCGGGGCAGGGTCGAAGGCAAGGGCTACGTCCACGACCTCACGCTGCTGCGGTTTCCGCTTTCCATCCTGTTCGCCACGTCGGAAGCCTATCCGGCATCGATGGAAGGCAGAGTCACCACCCTTGAGGTCGAAGCGGACATGCTAAAGGGCACTTCTATAAATCCCATTAAATTTCATCCCACCGTCATCGAATCATTTTTTGATGACATTCTTGCGAGACTCGTGATTTCTACAGTGGTT
>JAYWDZ010000352.1:0-3358 GCA_043779595.1 Nitrosomonadales bacterium | reverse complement strand
CCGTCGTCGGTGACAAACACCTCGCCGTGCTGAAACGGACTCATGGTGCCGGGATCGACGTTGATATAAGGATCGAGCTTCATCAGGGTGACACGGATGCCGCGCGATTCGAGCAGCGCAGCGAGAGAAGCGGAGGCGATCCCTTTCCCGAGGGAAGAAACCACTCCGCCAGTGACAAACACAAACTTCGTCATTTCAATTAGCGGGGGTGGGTGATGGCGGATTTTACTCTATCGCAGACCATGGCTCAATGACGTACAGACGCCCTTAAGGCCGACCTACTGCAAATACAAGTATTGAATGGTCGTCCCTATAAAAGCGGTTGCGAAGAAACTCACCGAGGCGCAGTTGAGCTAAAACGTCGGGCATTGTCCGCGTATACGCAATCGAGCATTGTAAAAATCCTTGTTCGCTAGGGTGCAAGACAAGCCGCTGGGAGGCGTGCGCACACCGTATCAATCGTTTCCTGCGCATAACTTAAACCTTGCGCCCGAGAACGCCGCAGCCAGACGACCGCGTCACGTGCTTCCTCTAAGGTATCCGCGCTGTCGGCAAGCGTACTGCCATATAACCATTGTGCGAGATTCATACCTTGTTCAGCTGCAGCATGGAGATGTTGCATCGCCCGCAAAGTGTTTTGCGGCAAGCCGTCTCCCGTAAGATACGCGCTGCCAAGGTGGTAATGCGACCAGGCATCGCCTTGCAGGGCGGCTTTTTCATGCCAGTAGGCTGCACGTACAAGATCCTGCGGCACACCTTCCCCGGTTTGGTAGCGATACGCCAGCCATTTTTGTGCATCGAGATGTCCGCGTTCGGCCACCCGCTCGTACAGTTCAAGCGAACGCGCCGCATTTTTTGGTACACCCATTCCGCCAGCATGACGATTGGCCAGCTCCAGCATGGCATCAAACTGGCCTTGCTCGGCCGCGAGCGTCATCCATCTCATGGCCTTGACCTCATCTTTTTCCACGCCTAGTCCGGCATAAGTCAAGCGCGCCAACCAGTACTGCGCCTCTGCGTCTGAGAGTTGCGCGGCGCGGCCGAGCCACACTGCAGCCTGTTTGTAGTCGACCATAACACCTTGGCCATTAAGATAAATCTTCCCTAACGTCAGCGCAGCGCCAACATGCGCCTGGTTGGCGGCACGTTCCAGCCAGGGTAACGCTATCATTACGTCACGCGCGACGCCGTCGCCACGCAAATAGAACTGGGCGAGATCAAACTGTGCAACGTCCAGACCTTTTTCTGCAGCCTGCAGGCACACTTGCCGCGCACGCTCAGCGTCCCGAGCCACCCCGCGCCCGGTGAGTAAGTGAAAGCCTTGCCGATATAGCGTTTCGGGATTACCCCCTGCCGCCGCGCGTTCAATCCAACGATAAGCGGCGGTGTCGTCTTGAGGCACTCCTTGACCGCCTGCCAGCATCATGGACAACGCGTACTGCGCGCCAGGATGGCCCTGTTCCGCTGCGCGTAGATACCAGTCATAGGCTTGTTTAGGGTCACGCGGCATACCAGCCATGCCATTCTGGTAATACCGTCCCAGCCGATATTGGGCACGTGACTCGCCCTCCTTGGCACCGCGCCGATACCAACGCAATGCCTCCTGCTCGTCAGCCTTGACACCGCGCCCCAGTTCGTAATTCAAGCCAATGTCATAAAACAGAAAGCTCGCGCCTTGCTCGGCCGCCTGGCGGAATTGCTGCATTTCTTTTTGCGCCACTGCGTGTACCGGCGTCGTATCGGCGTCAACCAGGTTCGGCGCCAGAAAAACCACCAGGATCCATGCGATAAATGCGCGTCTCATGGTTTGTCCGTCGAACTGACCGGAACGCTGCGCGCCTGCCAATAAGCGGCGCGTTTGGGATCGGGCTTCTGCTCCAGTTCCCCATTGCGATACACCCCCACTAGCCGCTGGTTCGCCTGAGGGTTATTTGCTTCGGCCGCTTTCACCAACCAGCCCAAGGTTTTTTTGACATCGCGCGGACCGATCTCGCCTCGTTCGTGCATATGTGCCAGAGTCAGCATAGCGTTGGTATTGCCGCCGCGCGCTGCCTTTTCCAGCCACATTTTCGCGCCTGCCAAATCGGCTTTACCCAGAAAACCGCGATAAAGCGTATAGCCGATATTATTCATCGCGTCGGCATCTCCTTGTTCGGCAGCTTGAAGAAACCACTGTTGCGCATAGGCTAAGTTTTGCGGCAAACCCAGATTGCCTTGCAGATAAGCTGTGCCAAGAAATTTCTGTGCTTCAAGACTGCCTTCCTTGGCTTCTGCCTGCACCCGAGACCACTCGTACTGGCCTTGCGTCGACATCCACCGATAACCTGGATTGCGCTGCTGTTTTGCCAGTTGCTTAGTAAGCGCGTTGTCGCTCCGCTCGACGCGCTCCAGATGTAGGCGCGCTTTATCCGGGCGGTGCAACATGCCGCGTCCCTTTTGATAAATACCGGCGAGGTTGAGATCAGCAGCAGGATCGCCACGCGCGGCGGCGCGCTCATACCAATAGATTGCCTGCCAAACATCCCCTGGTATCCCCCAACCATTGACATAGGCGTTACCCAGACTGGTCTCGGCGGCGCCACTCCCTTGAGCCGCGGCCTTCCTCCACCAGCGTAGCGCTTCGGCATAATCCAAATGACGTGCGCCAAATCCGGGAAATTGGCCACTGTATACGTTACCCAAATAATCCTGATACTGCGCGTGACCCGCTTCGGCCAGCCGCTTCATCCAGGCCAGCGCTTCGTCTTGGCTGGCGGGTTCCTCGCGCGCCAGCAAGCGGGCGCTCAAGTTTCGCATCGACAGTTCGTTACCCTGCTCCGCCGCCTTGCGCGACCAGGCAATCCCCAGCATCTCGTCTTGCGGCAGCGTGACCCCTTGAAAGTAACGCCAGGCCAGGCTGGATTGCGCCTCGGCATAATCCTTGTCCGCTGCGCGTTGATACCAGCCCACCGCCGCCTGATCGTCCGCCGCCACGCCATCGCCATAGGCATAGGCCATCCCCAGATAGAATTCCGCGGGGGTGTAGCCCAAACCCGCCGCGCGTTCCAGCCACTGCACCCGACGCTCGGCTGCAAGCCCTTGCCAGGCGAGTTGATATTGCGCAAGGGGATGGTCGGCGGCTGCCGCACGTTCCAACCAGCGCACCCCGGCTGCACGTTCGGCTTGGCTAAAGCGACCTTCAATCAAACCATTGCCCAATTCATAGGCCGCGCCTGCGTTGCCCGCTTGTGCGGTTTTCTCAAGAAACGCCTTGAGGGGCGCTTTATCGGTGGCTTCGCCACGTCCTTCAGCAACCATGGCAGCCGCTTTTTGCTCACCAGGCAGATAACCGGCTTTGGCCAATCCCTGGTACAACCTA
>JAYWDZ010000351.1:0-21536 GCA_043779595.1 Nitrosomonadales bacterium | reverse complement strand
AGCCCAGATTGTCGGTGCCCGCCCACCACCACGGATAGTCCTTCCAGTCGAGGAAGACCATGAAGTCGGGCAGCACGCTGCCATATTGCCCGAGCCCGCCGATCATGCGCATCAGATACATACCGAACGCGTAGCCGCCGAGCGCAAAAAACAGCCCGTGGCCGAGCGAGAGGATGCCGCCGTAGCCCCAGGCCATGCCCATCGCCAGAGCCACCAAGCCGTAGCAAAGGTATTTGCCGAACAGCGTGACGGTATACGCGGACAGATGCAGCGGATGACTTTCCGGCACAGCTATTGCGAGGACGGGCACCAGGATCACCATCACCGCCAGCGCGACGATGATCGCCATCCACCCTGCGGGGCCGTAGAGTTTTTTGAGTGCGTCCATATCAGCTATCCGCCTGGCGGCCCTTCATCGCGAACAATCCCTGCGGCCTTTTCTGGATAAACGCGATAATGAAAATCAGCACCGCGATTTTAGCCAGCACCGCGCCGATCCAGGGTTCGAGAAATTTATTTACAATGCCCAGCCCAAAACCGCCTGCGACCGTACCGGCCAACTGCCCGACGCCGCCCAGCACCACCACCATGAACGAGTCGACGATATACGCCTGCCCGAGTTCGGGGCCGACGTTGCCGATCTGCGACAGCGCGACGCCGCCCAAGCCTGCAATGCCGGCGCCCAGGCCAAAAGTCAGCGTGTCCACGCGACTGGTCGGCACACCCAGACAATCGGCCATTTTGCGATTCTGCGTGACGCCGCGCACAAACAAACCCAGCCGCGTGCGCGTCAAAATCAGCCACACCGCAACCAGCACCGCGAGCGCAAAGCCGATGATGACCATGCGGTTATACGGCAGGATCAAATTGGGAATCACTTCCCAGCCGCCTGACATCCACGCCGGGTTCGCAACCTCGACGTTCTGTGGGCCAAAAAACGTACGTACCGCTTGTATCAATATCAGGCTCAAACCCCAGGTGGCGAGCAGACTCTCGAGCGGGCGGCCGTACAGCCAGCGAATCACCGTGCGCTCGAGCAGCACGCCGACCAGAAACGCGGCGAGAAAAGCGGCGGGTAAAGCTGCGGGCAGATACCAGTCGAGCTGCGCCGGAAAATGCTGGCGGAATATGCCTTGCACCACATAAGTTGCATACGCGCCGAGCATCAGAAATTCGCCGTGCGCCATGTTGATCACGCCCATCAGACCGTAGGTGATCGCCAGGCCGAGCGCAGCCAGCATCAGCACAGAGCCCAGCGAAATGCCGGAAAAAATCCGCGCCAGATACCCGGCCAGCGCGCCGCGCCGATCGATCGCCGCGAGCGCGCGCTCGATGGTGAGGCGCACTTCGGGGTCAGCTTCGGCAATCTTGCCTTGCGTATCTTTGGCGATGCGATCCGCGAGCAAGGCGCGCACCTTGGGCGAATCGGCGTCGGCCAGCGCCTGCACCGCAGCCTTGCGCGTGGCCGCATCGCCGGTGGCCAATTCAATTAGCGCAGCGGCCTGCGTCAATTCCGATTTGATTTTTGCATCGTGCTCTTGCGCCTGCGCTTTTTTAATCGTCGGCAGCAAATCCGCGTCGCCGCGTTCGGCGAGCGCTTGCGCTGCGGCAAGGCGCAATTTGGGATCGGCGTCGAATAGCGTGAGCCCCGCCAGCGCCGAATCGAGATGGCGTTGCATGCGGTTGTTCACCACCACGTCCTGCAGGTCTTCGGCGTTCGCGGCGGCTGCGACACCGGTCGCCGCATCGACATAGGTTTCGCCTTGCATACGCAGCAATTGCCCGCTGGCAGTGATCGAAACAGATTTGTCGGTCAAGGCTTGCAGCAGCGCTTTGGCAGCCGGATCGCCGCCGCTGCCGAGTTGATCGATCAAGGTCAGCTTGGCGTCAAAATCTTCGCCGGCCAACGGCGCGAGCTGGGCTTGCGTGAGCGCCCATGCGGGCACCAGATGGCACAGCAAAAATAGACAGAATAGGGCGCGACGTATGCGCATGAATCATCCGATGTTGAATATTATCGTTTTACCTCACACCGCAATGTGAGGTAAAACGCCTCCGGCGTGCGGAGGCGAGTAACTCAAAGACTTTGCTTTTTCTCGTTGCCAGCAATGTACGGGCTCCACGGCTGCGCGCGGATCGGGCCCTTGGTTTTCCACACCACATCGAGCTGACCATCGGCGCGAATTTCACCGATCATCACCGGCTTGTGCAGATGGTGATTGGTTTTGTCCATGGTGAGCGTAAATCCCGACGGCGCAGCAAACGTTTGCCCGGCCATGGCGGTGCGCACCGCGCCGATTTCAAGCGTGCCGGCTTTTTTAACCGCCTGCGCCCACATGTGGATACCCACATACGTCGCTTCCATTGGATCATCGGTGACCGGGAAATCTTTCAGCCCCTGTTTCTTCACGTAGTCTTTCCACATTTTGACGAACTTGGTGTTGGCCGGACTTTTAACCGACTGGAAATAATTCCACGCGGCCAGATGACCGACCAGCGGCTTGGTATCCATGCCCGCCAATTCCTGTTCGGCGACCGAGAACGCGACCACCGGCACATCCTTGGCTTTTAGCCCCGCGTTGCCGAGTTCTTTGTAGAACGGCACGTTGGAGTCGCCGTTGATCGTCGACACCACGCAAGTGGGGCCGCCTGCGGCAAATTTTTTGATATTGGCGACGATGGTCTGATAGTCGCTGTGACCAAATGGCGTATAGACCTCTTCGATGTCCTTGTCGGCGAAGCCCTTGGTCTTTAAGAAGGCGCGCAGAATTTTATTCGTCGTGCGGGGATACACGTAATCGGTACCGAGCAGGAACACGCGCTTGGCGCCGCCGCCTTCGGCCGAGAGCAGATATTCAACGGCAGGAATCGTTTGCTGGTTAGGCGCGGCGCCGGTGTAGAACACGTTCTGCGACAACTCCTCGCCTTCGTATTGCACCGGGTAAAACAGCAGACTGTTGAGTTCTTCATACACCGGCAGCACCGATTTGCGCGACACCGACGTCCAGCAGCCGAACGTGACGGCGACCTTGTCCTTTGTAATCAGCTGACGCGCCTTCTCGGCGAACAGCGGCCAGTTGGATGCGGGGTCGACCACCACCGCTTCAAGTTTGCGCCCGAGCAGGCCGCCCGCTGCGTTGATCTCGGCGAAGGTCATCAGCGCGACATCTTTCAACGCCGTTTCCGAAATGGCCATCGTTCCGGAGAGCGAATGCAGCACGCCCGCTTTTATCGGGTCCTTGCTGGCCGCAAAAGACGGAATACTCAGCGTGGATAAACCGGTAGCAGCGCTTAATACCCCTAACCGTTTGAGAAACTCTCTACGTTGTGTCATCTGACCCTCTCTCTTTATGTGAATGTTTTATGGCCTGTGCAACCGCTGTCGCGCAAGACATGAAGGGCTCAGCAACAGGTGTGCCAGTCGTAATCCGTGTCCTGGATTGCATGTAGGGGGCCGTCAGCAGGTGGAGTCAGCCGTTATCGCTGCATCGGCGACCTATTTCATATCAGATGAGCGGTAAAAGCTCGCACTAAGAGAGTGCGCTACCACGCGTCAACGCACTTGTTTGGAGCGGTTAGCGGCGTGTTACGCATACGTACAAATACGTATGCCGAGTTGAAATAGATCCAAGCGTCAAATTTTTAAATTGAGGCCCATTACCGTTTTATTTCATCTATTTAGTTAAATATTTATCCCACATTTTTTATAGGGTGGGCGATACGCGTTTTTAATCGGCACGGTTACTGCTCAAGAGCGAACGCGTTCTGGTCACGTTCGCTTTTCTCACATAACTTTGGGAGCAATCTGATGTCACTCACAAAAACTGGATTTTCAAAAACGCTGGCGCCAAGTCATGCAATCATTTATCTGGCGTGCGGGCTGGCATTCGCCTCAACTCCTCTCGCCGCAGCTACCATTGATCTCGGGGGTGAAGCCTCATTCAGTATCGGGGCAGGACTGCGTACCAGTTACAACAGCGTTGAAAAAGCTGCGCCCAACGGCACCAGCGCCTCAAATGATTTTGAAGTCGACAACGCCCGAATTTATTTGAGCGGACGGGTCAACAAAATGATCGGTGCCACGTTAAACACTGAACGCAATAGCGGAGACGGTTTACGTGTGATGGATGCGTACGCGCAGTTTGAGCCCATGCCGCAATTCAATATCTGGATGGGGCGCATGTTGCCCGCATCCGATCGTGCCAATCTCGATGGACCGTTTTATCTGAATGTGTGGGAATACCCCTTTGTGTCCAATTACCCCAATCTGGCAGTCGGCCGCGATAACGGCGTGCAGGTTTGGGGGAAAGTGCTGGCCGATAAATTGACCTATGTGGCGGGTGCTTTTAAAGGGCACAACAATGTGGCCGGCGGCTCGAACGACTCAGACAGCCTGATGTACGTAAGCCGGTTGGCGTATGCACTCTGGGATCCGGAGCCCGCACCTGCGTATTACACCGGCAGTACTTATTACGGTTCGAAAGATATTTTAACGATTGCCGTAGCCGGTATGTTTCAGAAAAACGGCGTAGGCATTGCCACGCGCAAGGACGACTATAAAGCCTGGAACGTCGACGTGCTGATGGAGAAAAAAATGGGCAGCGGCGGCACATTGACGCTGGAGGGGGCTTATTACAATTACGATCTGGGCAACGCCTTGGATTGCGGCTCTGGCGAACCGGGCTCACCCGTCTGTCCAGCCGCTGGGCCTAATGATAATGTGGGCGGCCAGGTGGCAGGGGATGCTTACTATGTCACCGCAGCGTATCTGATTCCGGGTAAAGTAGGCTGGGGCCAGTTTCAACCTTATGTGCGCTATCAGAAGTTTTCACGCGACGTGAGCAACACCGATAAAACGCAGGCCGATCTGGGTCTGAACTATGTGATCAAAGGCCATAACGCTCGGATTACTGCGGTGTACTCCAAAGTCAAAGACGAGGCTTTGCCCAGCGGGCGGGATGACATTCATAAGTTCATTCTGGGCGTGCAGATACAGATCTAGTTATCAGCAACGTAACCCCCAAAACTTAAAGGGCGGCAACTCGGGTTGTCGCCCTTTGTTTTGCACCTCAACGCGCTGCCCCCGTTTTACAACTCGGCATTTAGCTTTGCGATCATCTGATTGGCCTGGGCCGCGTAGCCTCCGCCAAACAGATTGGCATGGTTCAGAATGTGGTAAAGATTGTAGAGCGTTTTACGCACCGCATAGCCCGCGTCCATCGGCCATGCTTCGCGATACGCGGCATAAAAAGCAGGCGCGAATCCGCCGAATAATTCGGTCATTGCAAGATCACATTCACGGTCGCCGTAATACACCGCCGGGTCGAATATCACCGGCGTGGCGTCGGCAAGATAGCCATGATTGCCGCCCCATAAATCGCCGTGCAACAACGACGCCTGCGGCTGATAATCCGAAAAAAACAAATGCAAATTGGCCATCATTTTTTCGCCTTGCGTTTGCAGCTGGCCGCCATAGCCGTTGTCAGCCGCCAGGCGTAATTGATGCCCGATGCGCTGCTCGCGCAGGAAGTCGGGCCAGTCGGATGTGGGTGGATTGGGTTGCGCCGTGCTACCCAGCGTGTTGTCGCGTCGCCAGCCAAAATTGTTTTGCACTTGGCGATGCATCCGGGTGAGCTGTTGGCCCAGTGTGGCAGCGTCGCCTTGAGTGCGTAAGTCCAGATATTCCAGCACCAAAAAAGCCTGCCCGTCGGCTACCCCTTGGCACACCGGCAGCGGCACGCGCACGCTGTGTGCTGACGCTATTTCGCGCAGGCCCGCGGCTTCTGATTCGAACATTGCGAGACGTGATGCGTCATTCAGCTTCACGAAAAAACTGCGCTGCGCATCGGCGAGTTTAAAGCTCTGATTAATGCACCCGCCGCTAATCGCGTGGTGCTGAACAGGATGAAAAGCGACGCCTGTCGCTTGAGTGATGGCGGCATTAATTGCTGCGGGCAAGGGCATGGTCACACCATGGGTTGGATGCGAATCACCAGCTGCGCGTGCGCGGCGCGCAATGCGGCTTCGGCCGCCTCAGGAGTGTCCGCGCGAACGAAAATAAAGCCGAGATAGCTCGCACCTTCCGGCGGCGGCGCGATAATCTGGCCAGGGACGGCGGTGATTTCTATGCCGCCAATATGTGGCGTCGCGCGCGCCGCCTCTACGCCCTCCACGGCTTGCAACAGCCCCGTCGCCGGGATCGGGATCATCATCACGCCTGCGGCAGCTTGTGTAGTTTGAATATTGAGTGGCAGGCCCAGCGCGTGTCGCAGTACGATTTCAGCTGAGCTGATTCCGAGCGTCGCGGTGAGCGTGCGCCCACACAAACCGCCGATTGCGCGTGGCGCGATTTCGAGCAGCCACACTCCCTCGACATTTACCCGAGCTTCGGCGTGGATCGGGCCCTCGGTGAGATTCGCAGCAGCGCAGGCGCGGTGGACGGCATCGGCGATAGCGCTTTGTGTCTGGGGCGGCAGACGCGAAGGCGTGACGTAAATGGTTTCTTCAAAGCTCGGGCCATCGAGCGGATCGGGTTTATCGAACAACGCGAGCACTTGTAGTTGGCCCTGACGCAACACCCCTTCCAACGCGACTTCAACGCCGGGAATGAATGACTCGGCCAGTACGCCCAGCGATTCGGCATCGCGCAAATACCGTGCTTGAATGCGTCGCACCTGCGCTAGGGCGCGACTGTATTCTTCAGCATTATTCGCGCGTATCACGCCGCGGCTCGCGTTGAGCTGGCGCGGTTTAACCACCAGGGGAAAGCCCACTTGAGCTGCGGCGATTGCGCCGTTGTCGTCGTGCTGCACTGCGCAAAAAGTGGGATGCAAAAGTCCGTGCGTTTGCTGCAATTGCCGAAAGTGGAGTTTGTCGCGTAAGTGCATCACCGCGTCGATTGCGTTGCCGGGCAGGCCTAGGGCTTGGCGTAAATGCGCGGCAAGTTCGATGCCGTGATCGTCGCTGGCAATAACGGCGTCGATTGAATGCGAAGGACTGCCCTCTGGTGAAACTACTAAGCAATCGACTAGGCCCGCAAGCGGGAGAGGGAGTAAATGAGAGGGCGCCAAGTTTTGCTTCAACGCGGACAAGATGCGCGGCACGCTTTCAGCGGGCCGGTCAAAGGAGACACTCATCAACGGCGGCAAGCCCCACGCGGGCGCGAGCTGATGACAAAAATCGGCACAGCTAATCACCTCGACACCGAGCGTGTCAGCTGCTTGTTGAAAATCCTGATTGGCATAGCCTGCAGCGGGCAGCAATAGGAGGAGTTTCATGGGTTAAAACCCTACGCCACAGAGACGCAGAGACACGGAGAAAGCCAAAAGCGCCTGGATGATTTTCTCTGCGTCTCTGTGTTGAGCTTTTGAATCCATTAAAAACTAGCGAGTTGAGTCTCGGTTGGCTCCGCGCAGCAATACCACGGTTCTGAATGATGTGGGATCGGCGCGCCGAATTGTGCGGCGTCGAGGGACGGCGCGGAGTCGCCTAACGCAGCGTGGGTGCGTGCCCAGATACCTGCAAACACTTCGGCGCGTGGCAGCGCGGCTTTTTCGGCCTGCATCACCCACGCCATAATTTCGCTTTGCAACGCGTCGACACGCGCGTCGTCGGCCTGCCAGGGATACCCCAGCATCGACGGATCAAAATCGCCGACGCGTGCGGCAAATTCTGGCAGATGCATCAGATACGAGCCTTGAGGCACCAGCAGCCGGATCGCTAGTTGTACCGGCGGTACAGCTTCAACCAAGTGCAGTCGCAACAAGGTCGCGAGAAGCTCACGATAACCCTCGAGCGTGGTCCACGGCGTGAACGGCACAAAGGTCGGTGCGAGGGCAATGCCAAGCGCGCGGGTATGCGCCAGTGCGGCTTCAAAATCGGCGGCGGTATGGCCTTTGTCCAGATAGCCCAGAATCGTATCGTCGACCGCCTCGACCGCGGTGACGATAAACAGCAATCCGTATTGCTTCATGCGCGGCAACAGCTCGGCGTGATTCAGCAGGTGCTCGATCTTGATCGTCGCATCCCAAGTCAATGCTGGAAAGCGTGCGTGCAAGCCTTCGGCGACCTTAAGCGCATGGGTCGGGCCGTTCATGAAATCCGGGTCGCCAAAGCTGATATGTTGCGCCCCCTCAGCGACTTGCTGCGCGACATCGGCGATCACAATCTCGGCCGGCACCACGCGGAATTTTCCTTCGTAAACCGGCACCACCGGGCAGTGCCGACACAAATGCTTGCAGCCGCGGCTGGCTTCGGCAAAGCCTACACTGCGACGACTATCGTCGGCCAGCAACAGATGCGCGTAACGATCCAGCGCCGGCAGACCGCTGCGATCCGGCACCAGAAACTCGATTTTGTCGCGACGAATTTGCGTATGGATCGGCGCAACGTTTGACTCCACCCAGGCCAACAGATCCGGCTCGGATTCCCCACCAAAAATTGCCTCGACTCCGAGGTCCCGCAACCAGTCCGCATTCATCGGCGCATACAGCCCAAACGCGGCGATTCTGGCACGAGGCGCCAGCTGGCGAATTTTAGGCAGCGCCGCAGCGGCGATACGGGTGGCGGTGTGCATGCCCAAATAAATAGCTACATATTCGGCCTCGATCAGCACAGCCGGGTCGAGTTTTTGCTGCGAGAGATCAAGGCAAGCCAGGCTGATTCCGGCACGGCGAAACCAGGCCGCGGGCTGTGCCAGATTAAACGGCTGCCGCCCCAACTCGTACGGGCTGATTAAAACGACGCGGGCTGCAACGGTTTGGGTGCTTAAGGCGCAGAGAGACATGGTTTCATTTTCATATCGTTTGTTTAGGAGCAATCAGGTTGGTCACTCAAATAGCGTGTTCGATGGGCCTGTGCCAAGCTTGGTTCATAGTAATTTCAACCGCAACTTAATACGGCCGTATTGCGAACGCTCAGACTCATGTCCTTCGAATGCGATGTCAGGTGCGAACAACACTGACTACCCAACTGACAACAACCCATGCCACGACAAGCCACAACGCCACGAAGAATGCTGCGGCGGTATAGCTGATGGGCTTGTTGGCGGCCTGCTGCGCTTGCGCCCGAGCGGACTCTAAAACCTCGGGTGGCGTAAGCCGGACAACCAGAGCCAAACCAAGCGGAACCAACAATAAATCATCAAGGTAGCCGATGACCGGAATGAAATCTGGAATGAGGTCAATGGGGCTGAGAGCATATGCAGCCACGATCACCGCCAAAGCGCGAACAAACAGGGGCGTGCGTGGATCACGAGCAGCGAAATATACCGTGAGGGTGTGCTGTTTAAGTTGCTTTGCCTGAGCCTTCAGTGAAGAGAACATGCTCATAAGCACCTGGCTATTGGATAAATTTTGGAAAAAAACCGATAGCCCGCTGCGCTTCGTCATCATGGGTAGGGACGACAAGCATCTCGGGGTAAGCCTGCATCAGTCGCCGCACTTTGAGTATTGTCCGCTCGACTTCGGTTTTGTTTTGATCCACCAATAGCGATGAAATCCAGAATTTATGCGCCGGAATCTGAAAGCCTTCCACGGTCCAGGTGGTGTCTCCCGTGAAAAAAAATCTTTTACCCGATTTTAAATTGACGAACATGCCTATACCGCTGACGGTGTGCCCCGGCAGGGGCACCAACACCACGCTGCCATCGCGGAACACATCCAAACTCTGGTCAAAATTTTCATACGCTACGCGCCCGAACTCAATGAATCGCCATTTGATATCAGCGCCCGAATATTGCGAGTGAATATAGATGCCTTCGGGGGCTTTCGGGCTCATGGCCCACTCGTATTCTTCTTTTGTGGTCCATATTTCAGCACCGGGAAAGTCCTTGATCCCGCTGGCATGATCCCAGTGCAAGCGAGACAAAATGATCCTTTGCAGCGGGTGCTTTTTGAATTCGTCAACTAAAAGTGTTTGGGCTGACTGGTGTTTTTGATAAGCCATAAAAGGCTTGAGCCAAAATGGCATGTTTTCTTTAAATTGCTCGCCCACCTCGTTGCCAAGTCCGGTATCGAACAGCAGACTGCGTGGGGATGTCTAATCAGAACTGCAGAATGCGCGCCTATACGCGGCTTAACCCAGCTGCCACCGCTGTATAACAGCGCCTCTATCGTGGGAGATTCCGCTGTTTTAACAATCGATAGCGAAACCTCAGGCAGGCTTTGCAAAGATTGCAGGCGCGCATCTTTGGCAAACTGAGTATCGCTGGGATACGGAACCTCTTTGATGGCACTGCAACCGAACAGGACCAAAATCGGGAAAAGAAGAAAAACGGTTTTCATCGGAAATTGAGGCGCATTACTTTTGGATGGTTATTAGCGCCAGGCTAGTAACCAGGCCCTTCTCTTCGATGATGTGGTAAGCCTCTCGCACCCACATAAAAAATACCTGCCATTATCGCCACATCAGCAATGTTGAAGATGCCTGTACGAAAACTACTCAAGCCAATATTGAGAAAGTCGACCACGTAGCCGTCATGCGTTATACGGTCGACCCAGTTACTGAGTCCACCTCCCGCAATGAGAGAAAGCGCAATCGTTGTGCCGCGCGCCAACGTCGGCACAAACAGTAGGTAACCTAGAATGCCCAAGACAATTGCACCGGTACCAAAAGCGAATACGGCCGCGCGTGTTTCTTTAGCAAGGGTTGAACCGATACTTAAAAATGCGCCTTTGTTTTCAGCATATTGGAGCCTGAACGTATCACCCGCTAACGACATGACCTCATTTCGAGGAAGGTATTTCTTGGCAACGGCTTTTGTTGTTTGGTCACAGCCCACACAGGAAATAAGCGTAATTGCGACAACGACCAAATGTATGAATCTGACCATGGGATTTCCTTTAGCTTGTACATGCTGTTTAAACCTTGTCAGCTCTCAATACCAAGCGCATCACCGCAGCTATTGCTATTTCGCTTTAGGCCGCTGCGCAAAGGCATGCGCTATCCCCGGATCGCGGGTGGCGCCCGCGGCGTCCATGCGGCGTAAATATTCTGCCCACATGTCTTCGTAATTCTGACCGAGTTCGCGCAGGTAATCCCAGGAATAAATGCCGGAATTGTGCCCGTCAGAGAACTCGAAATTAATTGCGTATAGGCCTACGGGTTCGGCGCTGTTGATCAGGATTTCGCGTTTGCCGACCTGCAGAACCTCCTGGCCGGGGCCGTGACCGCGCACTTCGGCCGACGGCGAATACACGCGCAGAAATTCGAACGGTAAATTAAACCGCGTGCCGTCAGAGAATGCGATTTCAAGCTTGCGCGAGGTCTGATGGAGTTTGATTTCGGTAGGGGTAACGCCAGCCATAAGAGTCTGCTTTGGTAAAGGGTGAAGGCGGAGTTTAACCCGGCGGCGGGGGCAGTAAAAACCCGGAGTCGACGAAAGCGCGAAGGGCAACGCTAACGGGACACATTTTTGGGCGTATTCCGCGGTCGCCAGCGCCTCAGCAGTAGCGCATTGGAGACGACGCTGACGCTGCTGAACGCCATCGCCGCACCGGCAATCACCGGGCTCAAAAAACCCAGCGCCGCGAGCGGAATACCCACCACGTTATACACAAATGCCCAAAACAAATTCTGGCGGATTTTGCGGTAGGTTTTTTTGGAGATGTCGAGCGTGTCGGCGACAAGCATGATGTCGCCGCGCATCAGCGTGACGCCTGCCGCATGCATTGCCACGTCGGTGCCGCCGGACATCGCAATGCCAACGTCGGCAGCGGCCAGCGCAGGTGCGTCGTTGATGCCGTCGCCGACCATCGCCACGCGCGTGCCGTCCGCTTTGAGGGCAGTCACGGCTTGGGCTTTGTCGGCAGGCAAAATCTCGGCTTTGACTTCGGCTATGCCCAGCATTTTCGCGACCGCCTCGGCGCTGCCGCGGTTGTCCCCGGTGAGCATTACCGTGCGGACGTGCTGCGCGTGCAGTCGGGCGATGGCTTCAGCCGCGCCGGGCTTGATCGTGTCGCCAAACGCGAGCAGGCCTACCAATTGTGGCTTGCCGCCTGTTTCCTGCGCGAGCCAGGACACGCTGCGGCCTTCGCTTTCAAGCCGGGTCGCGGCCGCCAGCAAAGGCTCCAGCGCAATATTCAAGCGCTGCATTAAGCGGCGACTGCCCAGATTGAATGTCGCGCCTTCAACCTCGGCTTGCATGCCCAGGCCTGGAAGGGCTTTTACTGCGACGGCGGCGGGCACCTGCAGGTTTTTAGCGCTAGCGGACTGCATTACCGCGCGCGCCAGCGGATGCTCGCTGCCCTGCTGCACCGCGGCGGCGAGGCGCAGCAATTCATCCGCGCTGCCGATTGCAGGTTCCAACGCAACCAGCGCGGGATGCCCCACCGTGAGCGTGCCGGTTTTATCGAATGCGACGCAATTCACCGCGTGCGCGGTTTCCAATGCTTCGGCGTCCTTGATCAAAATGCCGTAGCGCGCGGCGACGCCGGTGCCGACCATGATCGCGGTCGGCGTCGCCAGCCCCAGCGCGCACGGGCACGCAATCACCAGTACCGCGACCGCGTTCAACAACGCCTGCTGCCAGTCGCCCACCGCAAAGCCCCAACCCAACAGCGTGACCAGCGCGATCACCAGCACCACCGGCACGAACACCGCGCTGACTTGATCCACCAGCCGCTGAATCGGCGCTTTGGCGGCCTGCGCGTTTTCGACCATGCGGATAATCCGCGCCAGCGTAGTTTCACTGCCCACCGCGCGTGTTTCGACCACCAGCAAACCGTCGTTGTTGATCGCGCCACCGGTCACCGTGTCGCCCGGCATTTTTGCCACCGGCAGGCTTTCGCCGGTGATCAGCGATTCGTCGACCTGGCTCTCGCCCTCGCGCACCACGCCGTCCACCGCGATGCGCTCGCCGGGGCGCACGACGACCAGATCGCCGACGCGCACTTGCGCCACCGGCACTTCGCTATCCACACCGTCGCGGCGCACGCGCGCGGTGTCCGGGCGCAGCGCTTGGAGCGCGCGGATGGCCGCGGCGGTTTCGCGTTTGGCGCGCGTCTCCAGCCATTTGCCGAGCAACACCAGCGTAATCACCGCCGCCGACGCCTCAAAATACAAGTGCGCCTGGCCCTGCCAAATTTGATACACCGACAAGCCATACGCGGCGCTGGTGCCGAGCGCGACCAGCAAATCCATATTGCCCGCGCCGGCCTTCACTGCGCGCCAACCGGCGCGATAAAAACGCGCGCCGAGCCAGAACTGCACCGGCGTTGCCAGCGCCCATTGCAGCCAGCTCGGCAGCATCCAGTGCTGGCCGATCGCCATGCCGAACATTTGCACCACCAGCGGCAGCGTGAATAGCGTTGCCGTCGCGACCGGCCACCATTCGGGCAAGGCCTTGCGCGGTGTAACGGGTGCATCTGTGGGCGGCGGCACGACGTTATACCCTGCAGCGCTAATGGCTTGCTCGATTGCGGCGAGGCTCACCCCCGCGTCGGCTTCGATGCGCGCCTGCTCGGTCGCGAGGTTGACCGACACGCTATACACACCGGGCACTTTGGCCAACGCCTTTTCCACGCGACCGACGCACGACGCGCAGGTCATGCCTTGTATGCCCAGATTGAATTCCTGCGTCGCAACGCCATAACCCGCTTTTTCTACCGCGGCCTTAATCGCCTGCAAGGTCACGGCGCTGGCCGTGCGCACGGTGGCTTGCTCGGTCGCCAGATTGACGCTCACGCCGTTCACCCCCGGCACTTTCGCCAGCGCCTTTTCGACGCGACTGACACACGACGCGCAGGTCATGCCGGTGATCTGCACCTGTTGTTCCGGCAATGCCGGTTCTGTGTGCGCGGGGGTTAACGCAGCGGTCATCGATTTCCTTGGCGTGGTGAGACTGATGTCTATTTTAGGCCTGCCCTTGCAATCGCAAGATCTGCTCACATATTTACTGCCTGTTTCACTAGCAGGAAATGATCATGATCGAGTTTCAGGTAAACGATATGACTTGCGGCCACTGCGCAGGCGTAATAACTCAAGCGGTGGCGGCGGTGGATGCCGCGGCCAAGGTGGACATTGATATTCCCGCGCATCGCGTGCGCATAGATGGCAGCGAGAAGCAGCAGGCTATTAGTGCGGCGATCACTGAGGCGGGCTATACGCCGGTTTTAATTACGTGACCGGCTAAGAGAGATGGAGCGAATACCGCATTTGACATAAGCGGCAGATGTAATGGCGGCGTAATTGGCGCCCGAGCATATGAGGTTGGCACTGGGAGGCGGAGTTATTACTGTCTTGAGCGGCTTGCCGCTACTGACAGATAGAGAACTAGATACACGCTGTAATGATCCGTTACCCGGCCCACGACGAGGCCAGTCGGACTCTAATCTGCCGATTCTGCCCGAAACTTGACGTCAATATAGTCCTCCATGTATCCGTCGACCTGATGATGCTCTGAGGTGATCGCAACGCTTGGGCCAAGAATGTCCCGGATGTCTCTGAGGAAGCGGAACAGGGGCTCTTGGCCGCTATGAATTTGTTCCGTTAGATTTGAGTCTGGCGAGACATTTCCAGCGAATGTGACCAGCGGATACACGCGCCGCTCGTTAACGGTAAGGCCTGTGATTACGGAAAGCCGGTCGGCGGCCTTCCAGACAAACTGTTCGTCACGGTTTTCAACCAATCGGATATCAAAGAAGCCTTCTTCCGATAGCTTCCGCTTGAGTTCGGATATCGAGAGGAAATTCCGGTTTCGAATGAATAACGGCTGACTGCTGTCGGGACTATCAATCGAGATCAGAAATTTTTGAAGCGCTAGTTGCTCGCCTACGTTTCGACATAGATTGAACGCTTTTGGCCGAACAACGTCGATCCACGTCTTATCGTTGAGTGCCGTCAATTCTGAAAATCTATCCCGAGCGGCATTGGTGACCTGGGATTGAATAACCCCACAAATACCCCGAAGGTTGGCATGAGTTATGAAAATTCCTTTTTCATAAACGGCGACTGTCGAATATTGTTCACTGTAAGGCGAAATAAAACACCGGCCCCCTAGAGGAGGCGTCTCGGAGAGCGAGGTCAGCGTTCCGACAAACCTGTCAGTATTAGAGTTTCTGTTGAAAATGATATTTCCAAAGAATTCCAAAAACTCGTTGGGTGCGCAGTCACGCCAATTGGGCAAGCTTGCCTGCTGGGTGCCGCTGCTGGTCTCGACGTTTACTTTTATTGTGAGCGGGCCGCAGAGTAGCCTGATCCTCTGGAGCCAAGATTTTGGTTCACTGTAATTCCTGTGTGACATGTACATGGCGAGCCGCGCGTCTCTACTTGTAGAAGTCTGAGAGAGCGTGGTCAGGAAGTCGGTTCCAAGTACGATGCGTATTCTAGTCGACCATTTAGAGGATTTTTCGCCTGCCCCGGCGGCTCTAAGAAGTGGGCGAGACTCTAGGCCCTGACGAAATTCCAAGACTCTTGTTGCGTCTACCCCCTCGTTAAATCTCCGCGAGCAAACCGCCAAGTGGCTGGACCACATGAACACGGAAAAGAAACCGATTCCATATTTGCCGCGTAGCCGATCTGTCTTCGCTTGTAGCCCCGGAAACTCACGGCGCGCGGCAGCAGACTTCCAAAATGAGAAGCCGAAGTCCAGCAGCGCTGTGATAAGAACACGTTCGGACATCCCGATTCCGTTATCTTCGACCTCAAGAATTGTTTCAGCTTGGTTTTCGATAAAACGAATCGTTATTAGGCCATCCTCAAGTGAAAAATCGTCCTCGATAAGGCTTCTGACTTCGATCGCATCAGCTGCGTTTTGAATCAATTCGCGCAGTGGCGCAAGCGGCTCATTGTATAGATCGTGGCCGCCAAGAGTGCGGGCAAGCTTAGGGACGTCCGACACATTTAAGTTCAGTGGCAAGGGCTGCCAACCAGTAACCTCCACGTATCGCGCAAATTTTTCGGCCGAACCCGCTCCCGCCACACTTGACACCAGAAACTCAGGCAGTTCCATCTGGAGGTGAAGGTCATTGGCTTCGCGCAACTCCCGATCTACCATTTGAATTGTGTCAAAGCAAAGGTTCCATGCCCCAACCTGTTCAATAGGGAACGGACTCTTCGACGTGTAGACGAGTCGGTGGTCTTCTACATGAGGCACAGCCAACCTGTTCTGGAACTGCCAGTGCTCCATTGATATCGGCCCGAGGTCTCTAATGGCCGCCAGAAAATGTGGCGCTCGTCGATCGTCAATTTGCATTGCATCAATTGAGCGCAGTATCAGTGCAACTTTGACTTGGTTGACGGTCCAGTCGGTAGGGAATCCAGAGAAGGCACCCAACGTCGTTCCTAAATCTCTCGTTAATCGGCCAATATCCCAATGGTGGCTGTGCGCCACTCGACCGATGACGCGGCTATAGTGATCCCTTAGGTCGCTATCGTCGATTAGGTAGACAGACAACCCATCGATTGGGGATGTCCATGCCTGGGAGGCAAGCTCTTCTGCTTTTGCTGCGTGCCTAACTCGTAACGTTTCTCCAATAGCAAGGCGCTCAGCTGTGGGATTGCGAACGCTTCCTAAGGCGGAAAGGGATTTTCCAAGGCTTTCGCCGATAACGGCCGCCGCGTCGGAATACTCAGGCGTGCACTTAACTTCTTCGACTCCACCGGGATAGGCCGCGATGGTCATTGCCGAGTCGTGTAGAAGAATTGCTCCACCTAGGACGAATGCCTCGGCTGGATTTAGGGGATAGTCTTCTCCCGTTAGTATGTCCGCCATTTCCCAAAGCGCATCCAGATGGCTCAGATCATGTACTGTAAGACCGATCGTATCGGACGGGATAGTTTGTATAAGTTGCCCAACCCTTTCGCGGAATCGAACGTATGCTCCCCTAAGGCGTTCGCGGCAGTCATCATGTTTATCCCCCTGGGGATCAAATGTGTTCTGCCAAATCTTGCTGTTCATGTACATGTGTCTTAACTCATAAGCGGGCAGGATGGTTGGTTCTTGTCCAGCCTCTAGGTTGTTTAAGCTCTGATACTTCTAAATGGGGTCTTTTTGTTCCGCCTACGTAACATGGGTTATAAATACATAAATCATACAGGCTACTTTGATTGCATTGGCTCTACAAGGGTTGAGCTTCGTCAGCCACCGGAATGAAGCTCAACCTCTTTGATGTAAGCCGACAGCGTTTAATGGAAGCCATCGAGACGGGCACAGTGGAATTGGCGTACTCAGCACTGGGCGTAACAGCTCAAAGCATCACGCGAAACTCTGCTAATTGGACAGGCTGTGCTGAATCGTAACGCCGCCGTGCCTTCAATCGAGTAACTTAGCGAGCCCAGTGGAATGCTCAGTAATGTCCTGCGGACAGAGCTACTCGCTTCCGGCTCGGCGCTGGCGAAAGCTATCTGAATATCTTGGTGAATGAAATCGTGGTGCTGTCAAAAGCGCAGCGCCCGGGGGTAGCTATGCTGCGTTGGCAGAAACCATCCACGCAGTACAGAACAGAAAATAAAAGGGGGCTGATAATCAAGTGCCCCACCTTTAACCTAGATTGGCGCGCCCGGCGCGATTCGAACGCACGACCCCTGCCTTCGGAGGGCAGTACTCTATCCAGCTGAGCTACGGGCGCGGAATGCGCGAAGCATAGCGGTTTCACTGCGCGTCGTCTATCCAGCGGCAGCGGCTTTCCTTATAATGCCGGGTTTTAACGCCACTTAACCCAATCAAGGAATTCGCCATGGCTGACCCTAATGCCAACATGACTCAATCCACGCCGCAAGAAATAATTATTTCCGTGATCGCAGGCTTGCTGGCTCCGCTGCTCGCCATTTTTCTGGTGGTGCAATTGATTCGCGGGATTCAGGAAAAGCATGTCGACGCTGATACCAGCGAAGCCGCCAACAAGGTAGTCGTGGCACGAATCAAGCCTTTTGCCACGCTCGCCGCACTGGATGCCAACGCACCCAAAGTCGAGCAGACGGGCGAGCAGGTTTTTACTGGGGTGTGTACTTCATGCCATACGCCGGGTGCATTGGGCGCGCCCAAGTTTAATTCGAAGAGTGATTGGGGCCCGCGTATTGGGCAGGGCTACGACACGCTGGTGAAGCACGCGCTCGAAGGTATTCGCCAGATGCCTGCGCGCGGTGGCAGCCCCGATTTATCCGATATTGAAGTGGCGCGCGCGGTGGCTTATATGGCTAACTCGGGCGGCGCAAACTTTAAAGAGCCTGCCGCAGCGGCACCTGCTGCAGGGGGCACAGGCGGTAGCAAAATTGATCTTGCCAAGGGCAAGGCAACGTATGACGCAACCTGCGTAGCCTGTCACGGCAGCGGCGTGGCGGGTGCACCCAAATTTGGCGACAAGGCCGCGTGGGCACCCCGCATTAAGCAAGAGTTTGAGACGCTGTATCAAAACGCGATCAAGGGAAAAAACGCGATGCCCCCTAAGGGCGGCAATGCGGCATTGAGCGATGCGGATATGGCAAACGCGGTGGCATATCTGGTGAAAGAAGCGGGCGGCAAAATCCCCGATCAAGCGCCGGGTGCCGCTGCGTCCAAGTCGGAAAAAGCTGAACCGGCCCATGCTGAAAAAGCACCGGCCTCCAACACTGCACTCGCGGCAGCAGGCCCTGCTAGCGTAAGCGCGGCAAAACCAGCTCATGCTGTAACGGCCAGCGAAAATCCTGTTGCTGCCAAAACCGCCATGCTTGACAGTGGCAAGGGCGAGGCCATTTATAAGCAAACTTGCACGGTGTGCCACACAGCCGGGGTAGCCGGAGCGCCGAAGTTGGGAGACAAGGCCGCTTGGGGTCCGCGAATTTCGAAGGGGATGGAGGCGCTCTATACGTCTGGCCTAAAAGGCATCCGCGGCATGCCGGCCAAGGGCGGCAATCCATCGCTTGCGGATGCGGATGTGAAAGCGGCCATCGACTATATGGTGGGCAAGGCCAAGTAACTGAGTAATGCCCAAAAACTGTCCTCAGTGCGGTAAAGCCACGGCGCGTGCGTCAGCGCTGCACGCGAGTGATGGCTTGTCACGCGTGCTCTTTTATAGCCCTTATCGCTGCCGTGAGTGTCGCTTACGTTTTTGGCAAGTCAACCTGCTGAAACCTGTGTTGTTATTCACGGTCGTGGCGATAGCGCTTTTTGTAGGCTGGTGGATGCCCAAGGAAGAGCGCGCCACCACCGCCTTAACCTCCAACGAAAACTATGCACAAATAGAGGCACGCGCAGCACGCGGTGACGCCGAAGCTGAGCTGATGATGGGGATGCGTTATGCCGACGGAAATGGCGTAATCAAAGATGAAAAAGAAGCCGCGCGGTGGTTGGAAAAAGCCGCTCACCATGGCAAGGCCGAAGCACAATATCGCTATGGGCTGGCCTTATTGGAAGGGCGAGGCGTAGTGCAGGATTACAAAGCGGCGTTTCACTGGATTGAGGAACCGGCCAAGCGTGGCCATTCGTATGCGCAATACAGCCTGGGCGAGCTTTATCGCTATGGTACGGGGACCACGATGGACAAGGCGCAGGCTTACCTCTGGTTTAATCTGGCGGCTGCGCAAGGCGTGGAAAAAGCCGCTAAGGCACGAGACAGTCTGGTGTGGCAACTCAAGCCAGAACAGATTACTGCGATGCAAGAAGCCGCGCACACGATCAGCAAGGGGCAAAAGCAGCCGGTTGCCACTGCTGTGGGGGTTGTTTCCCCTCCTCCACCGACTCCCGCTCCCGCTCCCAAATAATCTTTAATCCAGCATCGCCTTGAGTTGTGACAGGCGCGCGCTGCCACTGGCTTTGGTTTCTGCATCGCCGGGTTTTTGCGGCTGACGTACATCGTCGCCCAATTCTGCGATAAACCGCGAGGGCTCGCAGGCGACCGTCTCCCGCGCGCGTTTGCGACGTGCACAGTACGACAGCGTCAGCGTTTTTTTTGCGCGCGTCACACCGACATACATCAGGCGGCGCTCCTCTTCCAGTCGGCCTTCGTCTACCGCGTCGCGGTGCGGCAAGATGCCTTCTTCGACCCCCACCAAAAACACATGGCCAAACTCCAGCCCCTTTGCGGCATGCAGCGTAGATAAGCGCACCGCATCGGGCTCGGCGTCGTCGCGCCCCTCAAGCAAGGTAATCAACGCGATGGTTTGCGTAATCTGCAATAAATCCTTTTTGTCTTCTTCGCCTTTTTTGCTGATCCAGCCTGCAAATTCCAGTACGTTATTCCATTTGTTTTGGGCGGGACGAGCGTCCTCCTGGTCGAAGAGATACACCTCATAATCGATGGCGCGGAGCAGATCGTTTAACACTTCGCCCGCGGGTTCACGCGGCGCGCGGAATTCCAGGCGCTGTATAAACGTGCAGAACTCAGTCAACGGCGCCAACTGGCGCTCGCCTATTTGCTGGGCTGCCGCGGTGGAATAGACCGCGTCAAACAGACTCACATTCAAATTGGCCGCCACTTGCCCAAGCTTTTCCAGTGTTGCAGCGCCGATGCCACGTTTAGGCGTGGTCACTGCGCGAATGAATGCGGGGTCATCGCTGGAATTGGCGATCAGGCGTAAGTAAGCGATCACGTCCTTGATTTCGCTCCGCTCAAAAAATGACTGCCCGCCCGACAATTGATAGGGGATTTTTTCGGTGCGCAATGCCTGCTCAAATACCCGCGCCTGATAGTTACCGCGATACAGAATCGCGTAATCGCGCCACTCGGTGCGGTGCTGAAATTTGTGCGCGAGCAATCGCATCACTACCGACTCGGCTTCATGCTCATCATCTTTAGTCGGCATGATTTGCAGCGCGTCACCGTGGCCGAGATCGCTCCACAGCCGCTTTTCAAACAGCTTGGGGTTATTCGAAATCAGACTATTCGCGGCCTTCAGGATGCGCACCGTGGAACGATAATTTTGTTCCAGTTTGACCACATGCAGATGCGGATAGTCGGTACTCAGCTGCTTCAGGTTATCGACCGATGCGCCGCGCCAACCGTAAATCGCCTGATCGTCGTCGCCCACCGCAGTAAATGCAGCGCGCACCCCGGCGAGCTTCTGCAGCAGCCGATACTGCGCGGCATTGGTATCCTGATATTCGTCCACCAGCACATGGCGCAAACGGTTCTGCCATTTTTCGCGCACTTCGGCATGTGTGTCCATCAATTGGGCTGGCAGCGCAATCAGATCGTCAAAGTCCACCGCCTGGTAAGCGCGCAAGGTGGCGTTGTAGCGGTCGTAAATTTTGGCGTAGGCGCGTGCATTCTCGTCCTCAGCGTGTTGCAGTGCCAACGCGGGGGACACCAACTCGTTTTTCCACAACGAAATACGCGATACCGCACGGCGGATTTCCTGCTTGTCGGTGGTCTTTAATATCTCGGAGACGATGCCCGCAGCATCAGCGGCATCCAATATCGAAAACGCAGGTTTGAGTCCCGTGTGTGTCGCTTCCTCACGCAACATGCGCAAGCCCATCGAGTGAAAAGTGGTGACGGTCAAGCCCTTGGTATTCACGCCCTGCATCAACTTGCCGACGCGGTCCTGCATCTCGCGCGCCGCCTTGTTGGTAAACGTGATCGCTGCAATCGAGCCCGGCTTGTATCCGCATTCGCGAATTA
>JAYWDZ010000350.1:0-3378 GCA_043779595.1 Nitrosomonadales bacterium | reverse complement strand
CCACCATTCGACATGGCCGACACCACTTCCTCAAAAGATACGCCGCGCTCAGCCTTCAGGCGGATATTTTTCTCGGTGCTCCAGTTCACAGATTTCATGCTGTGAATAACACATCTGTGTGCCTTATGGCATCAAGAGACCTAACATCCTAACAAAAGGACAGGGGTAGATTCTAATTCCAAGCGCACTTTGCCATTCTCCGCAGCACAAATGAAATAGTCCATGAAAAATAAAGCTTGTTTGCTGATATGCCGCGCTGGTTATTCTGGTGGAGTCCTCAGGGTGGGAGCCGAGAACACACCATAGTAAAAAAGGGGCAACCGTCAAGCCTTCAAGCGTAAAAAACGACGCAAGACCTTATCTGTTACGTAGACGCGACATTCATCAATTTTTTCATGAGTTGGCCTTGGGTACTCACATCCAACTTGTCATAAATTTTGCGTACATAATCTGTCGCCGTATGTTTGCTTACATGCATACGTGGCCCAATCATATTGTGCGAGTAACCATACGAAAGCAGCAGGCATACTTCCCGCTGCCGGGCGGTTAATGGAAGCTCGCGCATATTGCGCATTAGTTTCAGCGGCAAAGGTTCATGGTGCTCAATGACTATTCCTATCAAACCGTCGGGTTGACCATCGGTACTCAGAGGATAGCCGCGGAACAAGAATTCTCCCCAGGCGTTCCGCTGCCGGAATACCGGCACTGGGCGGCACTGTCCCTGCAAGATATTGCGTAAATTAACGCACAAGTGTTTGACCACGGATGAATCCAGACTCAGCGTAAATCTTGGAAGTCCCGAATGCATTGCAAGCGGCATTAAACGTCTGCCTTCGGGACAAATCTCTACGATCTTATTCTGGTGATCGACGACTAACATGCCCGAGTTGCCGCTCGGCGTAAGCTCACCGCGCAAATTACGGTTTCCCTGAAGGCCATGCGCAATATAGGGTGTCAGGCTATGCAAGCGTAACTCTTCAACATTGCTAAAAGGCTTTTCGCCTGAAGCGCGATTTAACGCAATCACGCCTAACCCCCGGCCGTTTGCGCAAATGGTGGCCTCAATAGAGTGACGTATTCCGGCAGGCCTTAACAAATTATTAAACAATTCTGAAGCCAAAAAACCCTGCCCGAGTCGCTCAGAATTCTCCCATCCCCGCCCTTTACGCATCGCCTCAGAGAACGTGGTTTTGAGTGCATCAGCTTCCTTGGAATTGTAGTACTCCTGGAGATACAACGTTAGCAATGCTTCCGAAGGGGTTTCCTCCCAAAGTGCGGCACTAATTTGGTAGTTTTCGTCCGCCCAAATAAAATGATTAAACGCTGAAGGAATAATGCCGTGCAACGCGCGCATTACATCCGGCATGATGATTTGTCCGCCAAGCCCCAAGCAGCATAGCTGGCGCAGGTAAGCAAGTTGAGCCGCACTTTTCATTTTGGTCTGGATTCGATCTTGGCTTTACACCATATACCATCATTGTGACTTGCCCTTGAGTATGCATTACGCCATATGGCCTAGGCTATATCGCCGCGCGACTGCCCCCTATGGAGGGGGCGAACCCTGAGATGTCCTTCGAATAGAGTTACGACTGGCGATAACGTCCATAGACCGATCGGCGAATGGAAATCCGCATTGGCTTTAACCGTAAACGTAAATAGGTATCTGCTGAGCTCATCGTGCATAAGAGGTATCTCATTTTTCAAACCTGTTGGTACATAAAGGAAAAAATCATGAAAAGCTTGACTACGCTATTTTTAATCCCCACATTTTTCGCTTTACCGGCATACGCTGGTGGGCTATGCCAGGAAGAGGCAAAAGCCATGGGTTACCTGGGCGCCATAGAAATGCTGGCCCCGTGCAAGCCTCAAAAAAATGCCACCTCGGAAGAGAAGCAGTCGAAAGAGTCGCGTAAAGACCCGGAAGACGACCTTGTTAAAAAACAGCGTGGAGATTCTTTGGGGCAATTCGGGCAAGCTCAGACGCAATAATCTCGAAGATTCAAAACAAATTCATTTAACCAACGGACAAGCATAAAAATGGTAAAAAAATTAGTGAGCACAGCCTCGCTCATCGTCGGACTGGCTACGATGGGTTATGCAGCGGCAGGTGGCGGGGGTCACCCGCAGCCGATGTCCCCTGTAGTATGGAAAACAGCAGTGAATTTCGAGGAGAACGTGTTGGTTATTTCCGGCCACCACTTCGGCCCGGCAACACCGACGGTAAATATGGCAGGTTATCGTCTGGGCGTGCTGCGTTTCACCAATAACGAAATTGTAGCGAGCCTGCCGACTGATATTGAGGCGGCTACCTACGGACTTACCGTCATTAACAACCGATCCGAGTCTGATATTTTCACCGTGGCTTATATGCCGCGTTAAAACGACTTGTTCGTAATCTATTTTGTTGGAGAAATCAATCATGGTTCGTGTATCAACTTGGAAAATCCTGGTGATACTGTCGATGGGCCTGAGTGGATGCGCGAATTTTCAAACAGTAAGCCGACAGACAACGCTGCCTGGTGGGTCTGGCGGCCTCGCCATTCATCTTGACGCACAACAGCGGCTTGTAGTCGTCAATGCATTGGGCAGATATTGTACTGAACCCAGCCCGGACGCACTGGCTGCTTACGCGTCTTCATTGGGCTTGGGCGTTAGTGCACCCACTCAGGGTGCAGCGTCACTTGCGCAGGCCTTGCAAAGCTGAGCCGGAAGTATCGGCCTACGTACACAGTCTATTACGCTGATGCGAGATTCGCTCTATCGTATCTGCGAAGCCTATTCGAATGGGGCAATTGACCAGATCCAGCTTGTGCGTTTTATGAGCCGAAGCCAGGACTTAACGGCCGTGGTTCTGGCGATCGAACAGCTGACTGAGGCTGTCGCCGCGAGCCAGGTCATCTTGACCGGAACAGCAGGAGCCGGGGCATCGGCAAGTCTACTGGCGAACCAGCAACTCCTGGACGCAGCGCGCAAGGACGAGGAAGTCAAAACGAAGAGTGTCAATGACGCAAAAAAAGAGCGTGATACTGCGAAGAAATCTGTGGACGACAAGGAGGCAGAAGTGGCGATCGCTGAAGACGCTCACCAGCAAACAACCGCGCGCGATTCAACTGTCTCTGACGCGAAGCGGATTAAGCTTGAGGCCGACTTGAATACGAAGAAGAATGATCTGAAGACGTTGGAATCCAATCTTACTGCTGCAGAAGGCCAAGTCAAAACCACGGAAGCGCTTCTTACTGAGTCTCGACGGACTCGCGAGACCTGAACCGCCCCGGATTTTGAGGAGGCTCCCACTCTTGAGAAGATGGAGCCATGAAGAAACCCGTAAAGTATTCCCCTGAAGTCCGCGAGCGCGCTGTGCGCCTGATTGGCGAATGT
>JAYWDZ010000349.1:0-21656 GCA_043779595.1 Nitrosomonadales bacterium | reverse complement strand
AACCCAAACGGCGGGTGCATGAACGAGGTCTGGATGTTGACCGCGAGCATTACGCCGAACCAGATCGGATCGATGCCGAGTTTGAACGCAATCGGCGCGATCAGCGGCACGATAATGAATGCGATCTCGAAGAAGTCGAGGAAAAACGCCAGCGTGAACACCATCAGATTGACGACGATCAGAAAGCCCAACACGCCGCCCGGCAGATGGGCGAACAGATGCTCGACCCAGCGGTCGCCGTCCAGCCCGCGAAACACCAGCGAGAATACGGTCGAGCCAATCAGGATGAAGACGACGAAGGTGGTGAGTTGGGTAGTTTTATCCAGCGCCTGCTTGAGTGCTGTCAGGCTCAAGCGGCGGCGCAGCAGCGCCAGGATTAACGCACCTGCTGCACCCATCGCGCCGCCTTCGGTGGGTGTGGCGATGCCAAGAAAAATTGTGCCCAGTACCAAAAAAATCAGCAGCAGCGGCGGCAACAGCGTAGTCAGCGACCGCGCCCATAACGCCGAGCCTCGCAAAGTCCTTGCGCTCAGCGGCAGCGCGGGGACGGCGGCGGGCCGAAAAATGCTGATCGCCAGCACATACAACGCATACAAAGCGACTAACGCTAGCCCAGGTAGCACCGCCCCTTTGTACATGTCGCCGACCGATGAGTTGAGTTGGTCAGCCAGAATAATCAGCACCAGCGACGGCGGAATGATCTGCGCCAATGTGCCCGAGGCCGCAATGATGCCGGCCGCGACGCGTTTGTCGTAGCCATACCGCAGCATGATCGGCAGCGAGATCAGGCCCATTGCGATCACTGATGCGGCGACAACGCCAGTCGTAGCCGCCAGTAGCCCGCCAACAAAAATCACTGCGTACGCCAGCCCGCCCCGCACCGGGCCAAATAATTGACCGAGCGTGTCGAGCAGGTCTTCAGCCATGCCTGAACGTTCGAGGATCAGGCCCATGAAAGTAAAAAAAGGAATCGCCAGCAAGGTCTGATTGCCCACGATGCCGTATACCCGCTCGGGCAGCGCTTGCAGCAAATCCCACCCGAACTGGCCGGTAACAATACCGATGGCGGCAAATAACAAACCATTGGCAGCCAGCGAAAACGCGACGGGATAGCCCAGCAGTAAAAAAACGACCAGACCCGCGAACATTAGTGGAGCGAGGAATTCCATTAGAGATCTTCCGTGCGCTTTTCGTCCGGCATCACATAGTGGCTCGACAACACACCGATGCGCTTGATGATTTCAGCCACGCCTTGCAATGCCAGCAGGCCAAACCCGAGTGGCAATAACAACTTTACCGGCCAGCGCAGCAGCCCACCCGAGTCCGACGAATGTTCAAGCGTACGCCAGGATTCCATAAAGATCGGCCATGAGAGCCACGCCATCAAACAGGCTAAAGGCAGCAAAAAAAACAACCCGCCCAATAAATCGATCCAGGCCTGCCCGCGCGGGCCGAAACGTCCATACAAAATGTCGATGCGTACATGGCCGTTGTGCTTCAGCGTATAACCCGCACCCAGCAGAAAAATCGCGCCGAACAAATACCACTGGATTTCCAGCCAGGCGTTGGAACTGTCAGAGAGCACGTAGCGCACCAGCGCATTGCCGGCGGAAATCAATGTCGCGACCAAGACCAGCCAGATCGTGATGCGCCCGACGCGTTCGGTAAGTGCGTCAATCGCGCGAGACAAGGCGAGAAGTGCATTCATAGTTAGCCTGTCTTCTTCAATCGTGTCGCAGTGTAGATTGATGTCCCAGAAGATACCATCGGGGCAAATCGCCTTGGTTGCCGGGTATTCAAAACCGGTTCACGGCCAGTCCAGTCAACTGTGCATTTTTTGCCAGGTTGATGTCTGCGGTGGCAATGCTGGATGCTCCAGCCTCTATCGCCATGGCCAGGTGAAGCGAGTCGCTGGAACGCAAGCCGCTAGGCACATTGCGGACAAGCTGTGCGGCGTGCGTGTAAGCTTGCCGACTCACAGAAATTAGCCGCAAACCGGATTGGCAGAAGGACTCGAAATCCTTCCATGCCGCCTGCGCCTGTTTTTGCTCGATCTCTCCGCACCGGACCTTGATCGACAAGGCGCTGGCGAACTCCGTCAAAATCCAGTCAGAAGAAATCAGCGTTTCATCGCAAGACTCAAACCACGCATCCACCGCATCGCTTGCAGGCTCGGGAACAAACAGGGGGATGGCCGCGCTGGTATCGAGGTAAATCATCAATAGCGTGCCTCTTGGCGCATGGTCTCTACCGTGGCGGAAGTCATCGGCATCCCCGCCCGCAGCTTGCGTACCCGTTTGAGAAAAACAGCCTTGTCGAAAGGATGCGACGGCGTCAGCGTTATTTCTCCCGCCGGCCCGATTGCGGCCTCAATGCTATCGCCCTCTTTCAAACCTGCGGCGCGAACGCACTCCATCGGTAGGCGCACAGCCAGGCTATTGCCCCATTTTGCCACTTGCAGTTTCATGACTTGCTTCTGATGTATAGCTGTGTAGATACATTCTAGCACGCTAAAAAACATGGATGGAAAATCAGGCGCTTCACCGCTTCACTGATTGCGCGCTCGCGCCTTGCGTCAAGTATGGACGGCCAGTGCCACCAGGCGCACGCCCAAGGCTGTGCAAACCCGGCTGATCGTGTCGAAGCGCGGCTGCGCGTCGGGTCGCAGCGCCTTGTACAAGGCCTCTCGGGTGAGGCCGGATGCCTTGGCGATTTCGCTCATTCCACGCGCACGGGCGATATCGCCCAATGCTGCCGCCAGCAAGGCTGGATCGTTCGCTTCCAGAATGTCGGTCAGATAGGCCGCAATCGTTACCTCGCTGTCGAGATACGGCGTCGCGTCGAACTCGGGCAGGTCGGCTACTTTGATACGTTGGGTCATATTTATCTCCTTCTTCAGTCCAGCCGTGATGCCATAACCTTGGCGCGCTTGATGTCGGTCTTTTGGGAGCGTTTGGAACCACCCGCGAGCAACACGATTACCTCGCCACCGCGCTGCACGAAATACACGCGCCAGCCCGCGCCGACATGAATCCGAAGCTCCGATACGCCGTCGCCCACCGGCTCCACGTCACCCATCAAACCGCGCTCTAGACGCTTGATGCGTGCAAAACCACCCCACGTATCGACGCATCGGGCAGGGCGTCGAGCCAAGCAGTGAATTCAGGCAGCGGCTTGATCGAAAACATGCTGAAAATGTAATCGAACGATTACGGTCTGTCAAGCAGGGCTCATGGTGATTTGATGCCACAGGCTGGTGGGCGGAAAAACTTGTTCACGAACGAAGGGTTAGGTTTCGTGCTGGAATAAGAACGGATATTCTGCATTGGACTGGTCCTTCAGCCTCGTGAGAAGATGGTCAGCATGCTCCTTGGAGCCATCTTCGTGAGTTGCCAAGTCAAGATAGTAGTTGCGGTCGTGGTGCTTTGCATAGACCAGCCAATCTCCCGTAAGACCTCGCGCCGCTCGCTCAACAAAGGCTTCGGGTGCCAGCGTCAATTCTGGCGATAACCAGAACTTGGCTTCGCCATCGGGATGGTTAACGTGTACGTGCATTCTCGGCTCCTCGCGCGAGAAGAAAAAGAAACGGAAACTGCCCTCACGAAAAATTGTAGGCGACATGCTTGGATTGTAGCGCCCAATGTAAAGTTGAGGGGGCGCGCCGCGCTCCCCATCCCATCAGGGTTACACCTCCTAATTTCCCGCCAGCATCATGTTGTCTATCAGAATCGAGCCGACCTGTTTGGAGCCGCGTCGCTCGACGTCGTTACCAATCGCTACGATGCCTTTGAACATTTCTGCCAGATTACCGGCAATGGTGATTTCTTCGACTGGGTATTGAATCTCGCCGTTTTCGACCCAAAAGCCGGCCGCGCCGCGCGAGTAATCGCCGGTCACCATGTTGGCGCCGTGCCCCAGTAACTCGGTAACGAACAAGCCCGTGCCCATAGTTTTGAGCAGGCCCTCCAGATTGTGCTCACCCGGGGTGACGATCAAATTATGGTTGCCGCCCGCGTTTCCGGTGGTGGTCATACCCAGTTTTTTCGCCGAGTACGTGGACAGGAAATACCCCTGTACCACGCCATCTTTAACAATGTCGCGTTCAATACACACTACGCCTTCGTTGTCGAAAGGCGAGCTGCCGAAGCCCCCGGCAATAAAAGGCAATTCGCGGATTTGTACCTGCGGCGAGAACACCTGTTTGCCGATGCTATCCAGCAAAAACGATGATTTGCGATACAGGCTGCCGCCGGAGACGGCGCCGACGTAATGGCCAATCAAACCAGTGGCGAGTTGCGCTTCGAACAACACAGGACATTGCCGTGTATCGAGCTTGCGGCTGTTCAGGCGGCGCACCGTGCGGGTGCCGGCGATGCGGCCGACGGCTTCGTCACTGTCGAGATCGTTCGCATTGCGCGCGCTGCTATACCAGTAATCGCGCTGCATGCCGCTGGCGTCTTCGCCGATCACTGCCACCGATACGCCGTGGCGCGAGCTGGCGTAGCCATTGCAGAAACCCAAGCTGTTAGCGTAGATAAAATGCGAGGCGTGGGTATTGACATTGCCGCCTTCGGAATTAGTCAGCCGGGTATCTACCGCCAGCGCTGCGGCCTCGCACACACGCGCGCGCTCGGCGGCCTCTTCTACCGTGATATCCCACGGGTGATACAAATCCAGATCGGGTGCGGATTGCGCAAGGCGGTCGGCATCGGGCAGCCCGGCGCAATCGTCCTCGGCGGTAAAGCGCGCAATCGTCAACGCTTTATCTACCGAGCTTTTTAACGCCGCTTCGGATAAGTCCGAGGTCGAGGCATGACCGCGGCGCTGGCCGATGTACACGGTGACGCCCGCGCCTTTATCCTTGTTGTACTCAATGGTTTCGATCTCGCCTTTGCGCACCGCCACGCTCAGGCCAAAGCCTTCGGAGATTTCGGCGTCGGCGGCGGTCGCGCCACTTTGAGTGGCATGATCAATGACCAGACGCGCAAGCGTGGATAACTGGTCGCGGGTATAACTGAATTGGGATTTTGACATGGGTTTTTAGGGTGGAGAACGCAATAAAACCAGCCGTTATTAGGCTTGAGAAACTAGAATAGCTAAGATTGATGATACCAGTAACCCAGCCGAGTAGATGCCCTTGAACCCCACCCCGCACGACCCTGCCGACGACCTGTCAGACGATGAAGAACGTGGCCCCAGCCGCAGCCAAAAAAAGCGCGATGTTGAAGCGCTGCAAGACCTCGGCGCGCTATTGGTCGAGCTGCCCCCGGCGCAATTCAAGCGTATGGAGCTGCCGGACGAATTGCGCGCAGCAGTCGCGGCCTGCCGCAAGATCACGCAAAACGGCGCGTTGCGGCGGCAAAAACAATTCATCGGCAAACTGATGCGCGGCATAGACCCTGCACCGATTCAATTCCAACTGGATGCGTTTAACGGTGTGAATGCCGCCGAGACCGCGCGGCTGCATCAAGCCGAGCGCTGGCGCGACAAGCTTTTGGCAGGAAGCGATGCGCTCACCGCATTTGTAAATGCGTATCCTGCGGCCGACGCGACCCGGTTGCGCCAGTTGATTCGCGCGGCGCACGACGAAACCGCAAAGACCAAGCCGCCCAAGGCGTTTAGAGAACTGTTTCAGGTCATTCGCGAGGTAATACAAGCAGCAGCGTGAGAGCGGGCAAGTTCCGCTAAGCGGTTAAACCATCGAAGCTTTGTTATTCTGTCGCGCTATGTCATTGTTATTCTGTCGCGCTATGTCATTCCGTCGAATCCGTATTCTTTTATTACTGGGCGTGCTAGTCCTCACGCTTGGATTAACTTCGCTCGAGCGCTTTATGGTGCGCGAATGGAAGGCACCGCTGGATGTGGCTGTTTATCCAATTAATGGGGACGGCTCGGAGGAGGCGGCGGACTATATCAGCGCTTTGAGCGCTGCTGATTTTTTGGATATCAATGCGTTTCTGGTACGTGAAACGCACCGCTACGGTTTGCAACAGCGGGTGGCGATGACGCTGAGCCTGGAACCCGAAATGAAAGCGTCGCCACCGCCTCCCCCCAAGGACCGCAACGTGTTCAAGACAATGGCGTGGAGTTTGAATCTGCGCTGGTGGGCATATCAGCACTCCCCGAGTAAGTGGCCGCAACTGGGAAAAATCCGAATTTATGTGCTGTATCACCGGGCCCAATCGGGTAAGGCTTTGGAACATTCTCTGGGTTTGCAAAAGGGTTTGATTGGCGTGGTGCATGCGTTTGCGCATCCGCAACAGACTGCACAAAACAATATTGTGATTGCGCACGAATTACTCCATACCCTCGGCGCGACCGACAAATACGATGCCGAAGGCCGACCCATTTATCCCATCGGTTATGCCGAGCCGGAATTGCCGCAAGCCGCGCGACGCCACGAGGCCGAGATTATGGCGGGGCGCATTGCATTGCCGGATGGGCGCAACCTTATGCCGGACAGTCTGGCGCAGTGCGTGATTGGCTCTACGACCGCGCACGAAATAAATTTGAATGAGGCCTTCAGGGATAACTAAGTCGATACCTTTAGTGCTTAGCCACGTCCAGCAAATGCACTCTAATACACGGATTTACAAACCTGACTTTTGAGTACGCAACGCAGATTTTGGGCGAAACACGTTAACCGTGTTGGGCCGAGTTTCGATGTACGGCCCGCCGATCAGGTCGATGCAGTAGGGCACAGCGGCAAATACGCCATCCAGCGTTTCCTTGATCGCTTTTGGCTGACCGGGTAGGTTAAGGATTAAGCTGGCCCCGCGTGTCACGCCGACTTGCCGCGACAGAATTGCAGTCGGCACGTATTGCAAGCTCACCGCGCGCATGGCTTCGCCAAACCCCGGCAATATCTTGTGCGCCACCGCCAGCGTTGCTTCGGGCGTTACATCGCGTAACGCCGGGCCAGTGCCGCCAGTAGTCAGGATTAGATGGCATTGTGCGGTGTCGGCCAGCTCGCACAGCGTGTCTTCGATCACAGTCTGCTCATCGGGAATAAGGCGCTCGATAAACTCTATTGAATTGCTAAGTACGGCCTCAAACCAAGTCCGTAGCGCGGGCAAACCCTGGTCGACATACACGCCTCCGCTGGCGCGATCGCTGATAGATACCAAGCCGATGCGAACACGATCTTGATTATCCATTTGGCTTATCAAATCCAGCCACGTTTCTTCAATCGACGATGCAACAACACGCCAGCGAAGGTAGTGAGCACCAACACTGCGGGGTAAGCCCACGGCCAATTCAACTCCGGCATGACTTTAAAGTTCATGCCATACATGCTGAAGACCACCGTAGGCAAGGCCAATAAGGCAGCCCATCCGGCGAGCTTTTTAACTGAGTCGTTTTGGTCCAGCGACAGTAAACCCAAATGAAATTGCATCGCGTCTGAGGTGGAATTGCGCAAATTGTGTAACGCGGCAGATACCCGCATGCCATGGTCGGCCACATCGCGGTAATACGCCCTTAGCTCTTTGGTAACAAACTCGGGATGAACGCGGATTAGCTCTTCGATCACTTCCTGCGTGGGCTCAGTCGCGTCATGAAACACCGTGAATTCGCGCTTCAGCGCGTAGAGCCGTTCGAGATTTTCGCGGCCCAGATTAGCCCCATCAATCAGCAGGCTTTCCAGCTGCTGAAAACGCGCTTGCATATTCTCGATCACCGGCCGTATATGGTCGACAATAAGATCCAGCACCAAATAAAGCGTATAAGGCGCGCCGACTTTAGTGCCATTGCGCAGATTATTGAGCCGGTCGGTCACGCGTTGATACCCGCAGCCCTCATCATGCCGAATCACGATAATGAAATTGCGCCCGGCAAAAATATGCGTTTCGCCCATCTCGATCTTGTCGTTCCAAAGCTGAACCGTACGCAGCGCGATAAAAAGATGCTCGCCGTATTCTTCAAGCTTGGGGCGCTGACGGGTCGCAATCGCGTCTTCCAGCGCCAGCTCGTGCAGGCCAAACTCCTCGCCTAATTTGCGAATCGTTTGACTATCCGGCGACTTCAGTTCGATCCAGATAAAATTGGAGCGATCAGTGATGTGCTCGCTAACGTCGTCGAGCGGAATAACGGTGGACACGCCACCGCGGTATAGGCGGCAATCAAAGTTTGGCATGGCAAGATTGTATAGCGAAAGTTTTGTATGGGCCCGCGGTCGACGCGCTTGTTAAGCGCGCAGCACGGGTCAATGGGGGCTTACCCAACGTTGGAAGCGTAAACCCGACAGCATTTCCACTGCGTGGGATAATCGCGCCTTACCTTTGACCGTTACTCCCCAATGCCTATCCAGTGGTTCCCCGGTCACATGACCTCCGCACGCAAAAAAGCGGCCGAGACCATGGCACAGATCGACGTCGTGATTGAAGTGCTGGATGCACGCCTGCCCGAAGCCAGCAGCAATCCGTTGATCCGTGAATTGCGTCTGCATCGACAGCGTCCGTGCCTGAAATTATTAAATAAAGCCGACTTGGCAGACCCCGAAGTCACCCGCGCCTGGCTGGAGTATTACAACCGCCAGAAGGACGTGAAGGCGGTCGCGATTTCAGCTAAAAAAGCCGCCGACGTCGCCAAAATTCCAAGCCTGTGCCAAAGTCTCGCACCGCATCGCGACGACAATTTTAAGCCCTTGCGCATCATGATCATGGGCATTCCCAACGTCGGCAAATCCACGCTGATGAATGCGCTGGTCAAACGCAAAGTTGCGGCCGTCGGCGACGAACCAGCGGTCACCAAATCCCAGCAGCGCATCAACCTCAGCCCGCGGCTGTCATTGGTCGATACGCCGGGGTTGATGTGGCCCAAAATCGAACACGACTCTGATGGTTTTATGCTTGCCGCTAGCCACGCCATTGGGCGCAACGCGGTGATTGATGCCGAAGTCGCGACCTTCCTTGCAGCGATTTTGCTGGAACGTTACCCCGCCTTGCTAATAGCGCGGTATGGATTTGCGGTAGATGGAATGGATGCCACCGGCGTGCTCGAAACCGTCGCCAAACGCCGTGGCTGCTTGCTAAAAGGACGTAGCGGTGAACTCGATCTGGAAAAAGCCGCGATGCTGCTGTTGACCGATTACCGGACCGGTCCGCTGGGACGAATTAGCCTGGAAACGCCGATTACTAGGCAGGCGCTTTTGCAACGCGAGGTCGTATCCGCAATAAAGTAGGCTGACAGCCATCAACGAACGAAACAGCCCACGCCTGGAGGTGAAGGTTTTGTCCATTTTTGGTTATACTAGTTTAACCAGTTTATGGGGATGCCTCATGCAAACCGTCAGCCTTTTCAACGCCAAAACCCATTTGTCCGGACTAATCGAGCAAATTGTTAGTGGTGCCGAAACTGAAATCACCATCGCCCGGCATGGTCAGCCTGTCGCCCGTCTGGTTCCCGTGCCCCCGGCCGATACCGCTCGGCGCATTGGTATCGCAGCCGGCCAATTCGAAGTGCCGGACGATATCGACGTGCCTAACGCAGACATCCTGAAGTTAATGGGTGGCGCATAAGGTGCGCTTGTTACTCGATACACATATTGCGCTCTGGGCCATCATTGACTCGCCACACTTGAGCGTGCAAGCCCGCAACTTAATCCTTGATCCCGCAAACAGTATTCACATCAGCGTTGCATCGGTGTGGGAAATCGCGATCAAGCATATGCTCGGGCGGGGTGGAATGCCGATATCGGGCACGCAAGCCGCCGTTCATTTTCAGGTAGCGGGTTATACCGAACTTCCGGTTGTCAATGCGCACATTGCCATGCTCGAAACCCTGCCACCCCATCACACGGACCCATTCGACCGCTTGCTGGTGGCCCAAGCGCTAGCCGAACCGCTCAGGCTTTTGACCCAAGACGCCAGTGTCAGCCGGTACAGCGACAGCATCATCCTGGTATGAGACTACGGCTGGGAAGTTTTTCGTCGATCTGCCTTCGTCGTTCATTCTGCCTTGGCCGACTCCTCAAAGTTACGCACCATTCTGCTAACCGTCGAATAGTGCACGCCGAAGTACCCAGCGATTGCCGCCATCGTATGTTGGCCTGACAAATACGCGCGCGCCATCGCCTCGTTGCGCGCGTAGCGCCGCTCAAAATCCGTCAGCGGCTGCGTCAGTGCACGTCGCTGAGTGCGCGGTATCTCATCCAGCGTAGGAGATTGTTCGATGTGCGCCTGCATCTTTTTCACGAAGGCCTCCGAGCCCAGAAAAATCTGCCCCTGCAACTGCGTCCACACACTCGGCAACCGCGCGCCCTCATGCACGAATTGAATATAGTTGCGAATCGCGCTGCTGCGCTGCCGACCAAACTGCGCCAGTATCCAGTCCGTCTGCAACCATTCCGGCGCGGCCGTCTGTCCGCAAGTGGCAAGATAGCTGCTCCAATGCCAGGTTTCTAGACGCTGCACCATGCCTGCTCGTAACGGGTTCAGCACCACGTACCGCGCCAGTTCAAGCAAATAACTATCGCGCTCGACCAGAATGGCTTTATATCTTCCCTGAAACACATGCCCCACCCGCCCGTGCAGGCGGTTAAAACGCTGTGTGTAAAGGCCATTGAGCTGCCGCATCCCCTCTGCCATATTGGCCTCGGCCGTTTCAATCAACAGATGATAATGATTGGTCATCTGGCACCACGCATGGCACATCCAGTTGCAGCGCTTGCAGACCTGCCCCAATGCAGCCAGCCAGATTTCCCGGTCTTGATCCGAGAGATAGATGTCTTCACGCCCGTCCCCGCGAGAGGTGACGTGATAAAGGCCTCCGGCCAGCTCAAGCCTTAAAGGACGCGCCATGTCGCTATGGCCTGTTGCCGTTTATTTTTTGCCGTAGGTGCTATCGTGATCTGGTGCGATGGTTAGAAAACGGATGAAGTCAGCATCGCGATAGGCCGTTGCTCGTCGTGCCTGGGTAATACGCAACGAGTAAATGGCATCAATGCCGGTCGGTGGTTTGATGCTCACAATCTTCTCCCACTTCACACCGTTGTCGCGATAGACCTGATTCCATGTCATCTGCCTGAGCTTGTTGAGGATATCTAGCGCTGAATGGCGTTCCGACTTTGGCAGCGTTAGCAGATTTTCCTGAAAAACCGGGTTGTTAATATCCAATCTGACCAGCGCATCCGGCTCAGTCTTGGTCATTCAGCTTTTCCAGCGTGGCATCCACATGAGTATCGGCGGGTGGGTTGGCTTGCGCCCAGGATAGGGCATTTCGCAAATTCGCAGCTGCCTCGGGTTGCTGCAGCCAGCGCTCGTTATCTGGAATGACCATGGCGGTTCGCACCAGCCAAACACCGGGTTCCTGTTCTTCCACCAGTACTTGTCGGCCAGCATATTGTTTGCCGAGAGATATTTGCCCATTTACGCCGATCACTTTGACGCTGGGGTAATTAGCTACTATTGCCATCACAGCCTCCGTAATAATAATGCACCAACACACTATAGCACTTTATTAGGATTTATACAGAAATAGAACGGCACGAGCATTCGTCCTCTTGTGACAACGCTAAGGAAAGGTTGGCAAATGCAGGACCAAGGCTTGGGTTTGACGCGCCATATTGCTACTATGCCATGAGAAAATGTGTTAATGCAAGACCTGACCCCAATGCACTCTTCTTGCACTTCTTGCACTTCTTGCACTTCTTGCACTTCTTGTGCACTTCTTGTGCACTTCTTGCACTTCTTGTGCACTTCTAATGCACTTCTAATGCACTTCTAATGCACTTCTAATGCACTTCTAATGCACTTCTTGCACTTCTTGCACTTCTTGTGCACTTCTTGCAATGCACTTCTTGCACTTCTTGCACTTCTTGTGCACTTCTTGCACTTCTTGTGCACTTCTTGCACTTCTTGCACTTCTTGCACTTCTTGCAATGCACTTCTTGTGCACTTCTTGCAATGCACTTCTTGTGCACTTCTTTTGCACTTCTTTTGCTTGTGCACTTCTTCTTGTACTTGCAATACTTGTGCACTTCTTCTTGCTTGTGCACTTCTTCTTGTACTTGCAATACTTGTACTTGCAATACTTGTACTTGCAATACTTGTACTTGTACTTGTACTTGTACTTGTACTTGTGACCCCAATACTTGCAATACTTGACCCCAATACCTCGTTCTTTTTGTCGAGTCTTGTGGTGACCCCGAGTCTGATAAAAAAACAGCTCCTCTCTAGAGGGGCTGTTTTAGCGGCCTCTGACCCTATTGCTATTATGGGTCAGGGGCGTTGCGAATATTACACTAGGGTTTGGGGTAATACTTAGCCGGAATACCCCCGCTTACAGCATTAGTACAGGCTGCACCCGCCACGCATGTTATGGTCCAAACAACGTCCTTGCCATCAACAGTTGCATCATTAGTACCTTGCATGACGATCGTGACTGTACCAGCAGTCGCAGATGTTCCTACAGCAGTAACAGATTTCACATACTTAGTTGTAATTGCTGCGGGAAGTGCCATTCCGAGGGTAGTGTTGGTAGAAGTGGCGGACAAACTACCATCGTTAAAAGCTAAGGCTATATTTTTTAATGCAGGATCGGCCAGAGAGGACGCCTCAGAAACTTTGGATTTGAGCGTGTAATCCTGATACGCTGGAATCGCAATCGCCGCCAAAATACCAATAATCGCAACAACGATCATCAGCTCGATCAATGTAAAACCTTGTTGTACTTTACGCATGTTAAATCTCCTTGAGTGGGGTTAATTAAACACAAGCTTGCTGTGTCTGGCACATTAACGTGCAGTAGCCGTGCCAACTTTAGGCAAGCACGCGCTAACCCAATCAAACCGCGCTGCAACCCGTGCACGGCGCGGAGTTTGCGTCATAGGCCGGCGAGGGATTGGGATCACACACTAAGCGTTGATCGCTTAGCATGGTCGTTTTGAGTCAGGGTGTGCCGCATTTGGTCAGTGGGGCCAACGGAGCCTGTCCTGGTTTATGCAAATGGATTGATCAGTTTGATACCGCAATCCTCAAAATCCTTGGTGTTTCGAGTGGCTACAGCAAACCCGTGGGCGAGGGCGATGCCGGTAATTTGTCCGTCGGGCACGCTCATGGCGCGCCCCGTTTCCTTGCGATGGCCCATGATTTCGGCATAGGCGTGTGCAGCAGGTGCGGTAAAGTCGAGCACCCGCTCTTCAAATGCCTGCGCAATGAATTGTTCAAACCGGGTTTGCAACTGCCTACGCCGCAAGCCATCTGGCAAAACGCGCAGGCCGTATCCGATTTCGGCCAGTGTAATCGTAGTGATGAATAGCAGATTGCTGTCTTGAGTGTTTAGCCAACCAAGAACAGCCAACGAAGGCTGCGGGCGCATGACTTCAGAAACCACATTAGTATCGACTACGATCATCTGGCAAAACTCAGAGGATCGTGTGGCGCATGTTGCGGGAGTTCCAACTCAACTCCGGATTCGGCCCCAAAGAACTGTATGGAAAGGTCGCCAAGCCGTTGGGATGGGGTGACCGCTTGGCGAAGGATGCGCCGGGCTTCTTCTTCCATCGATACCCGATGGTGGGCGGCGCGGATGCGCAGACGCGCGATGATGTCATCGTCCAGTTTGCGGATACTTAGATTGGCCATAATTCACTCCTCAGGATGCAGGCACGTGCAGGCATTGTATGCTTGTGACTGCATATGCACAACTTACTCGAGGAATAACGGCCCCGAACGGCGATAATGTTCTCCCAGTTCTCTCCTTCAATCTCCTACCACTTTATAAATGAAACCCTATCTAGACCTGATGCGTCATGTGCTGAACTACGGCACCCGCAAGGATGACCGCACCGGTACCGGCACGCTTTCGGTGTTCGGCTGGCAAATGCGTTATAACCTGGCCCAAGGATTCCCACTGGTAACAACCAAAAAATGTCATTTGCGCTCAATCATCCACGAGCTGCTTTGGTTTTTGCGCGGCGACACCAACATTGCGTATTTGAAAGAAAACGGCGTGTCGATCTGGGACGAGTGGGCGGATGCGCAGGGCAATCTGGGACCGGTGTATGGCTATCAGTGGCGTAGCTGGCCAACGCCGGACGGCGGACACATAGACCAGATCAGCCAGGTGATAGAGACATTGAAAAATAACCCCGATTCGCGTCGGATTATTGTGTCGGCGTGGAATGTGGCTGATCTGGACAAAATGGCGCTGGCGCCTTGCCATGCGTTTTTTCAGTTTTATGTCGCCGACGGTAAGTTAAGCTGCCAGCTTTATCAGCGCAGCGCGGATATTTTTCTCGGCGTGCCGTTCAATATCGCGTCGTATGCGTTGCTCACATTGATGTTGGCGCAGGTGACGGGTCTAAAGCCGGGCGATTTTGTACACACGCTGGGCGACGCGCATTTATATCTGAACCATCTCGATCAAGCCCGTGAGCAGCTCTCCCGCGAGCCGCGTGCGTTGCCTAGCTTGCGTCTGAATCCGCGGGTCAACGATCTGTTTGCGTTCAAGTTCGACGATTTCACGTTGGAGGGATATGACCCGCATCCCCCGATTAAAGCGCCCGTGGCGGTATGAGTGGACCGCGGATTAGCCTGATTGCGGCACTCGCGCAGAACCGCGTGATCGGGATTGAAAACCGGCTGCCGTGGAAGCTGCCAGAAGATCTGGCGCATTTCAAGGCGCTTACGCTCGGCCACCCGGTGCTGATGGGACGTAAGACCTTTGAGTCTTTGCGCCGCCCGTTACCCGAGCGACGCAATATTGTGATTACGCGTAATGCTGATTATCGGCCGACAGGTTGCGAAGCTGCCGCGTCGATTCCGGGTGCGATTGCGCTCTGCGCGGGGGTAGATGAGATTTTTTTTATCGGGGGCGCACAGTTATACAAACAAGTATTGCCGCTGGTTGACCGCCTTTATCTAACTGAAGTCCTAATAGAGGCACAAGGCGACGCGTGGTTTCCCGAATTTGATCGCAGCGCGTTTGTTGAGATTAGCCGGGTCCAACAGCTGGGGGAAAAGGGCGATGGGGTGCGTTTTGATTTTGTGGTGTACGACCGGCTGGCTGCCAAGCCTTCCTGATCTGAAATCAAATACGTGCACCGCCCGCCATGGCCAGTTGTTTAGTTTGTGTGCGTTGGCGTGCTTCCGTTTCAGTCTCTCGGGTTGTGCTTACCCAGCCCCCCAGGTTTTCCAGCGCGATCTGGCCCAGCGCGTTTATCCAGACCGAATGTTCGTTGAGTGCAGGGATGTAGTGGAATTCCTTGCCTCCCGAAGTCAGATAACTCTCGCGGCCTTCAATTGCCAGTTCCTCTAACGTTTCCAGGCAGTCTGAAGTAAAACCCGGCGCGATCACATCGACGCGTTTCACACCTGCTTTGCCCAACTCGCTCAAGGTTTTGTCAGTATAAGGTTGTAGCCATTCGGCACGACCAAAACGCGACTGGAACGTGACGCGGTACTGCGCTTCGCTCAAACCTAGCGCTTCAATTAACAGCCGCGCCGTTTTGCGACACTCGCAGTGATAGGGGTCGCCTTTGTCGAGCGTGTAGCGCGGCACGCCGTGAAAGCTGATCAACAATACATCGGGTCGCCCGTGCATTTGCCAGTAGTCACGGATGTTGGCCACCAGTGCCTGGATATAAGCGGGGTGGTCGTGGTAACTGCGTACACCGCGCAGCGCGGGCTGATTGCGAGTTTTACCCAGCCACTCAAACGCTGCGTCAAAAGCAGTGGCGGTGCTGGAGGCGGCGTATTGCGGATATAAGGGGAGCAACAAAATGCGGTCGCAACCGGCGGCCTTCATGCGCGTCAAAGTATCGGCGATGGCGGGTTGGCCATAGCGCATCGCATATTCAACCATCAACGGCGACGCAATTTGTTCCCCAAGCCAACCTTTTAGTAGCTTGGCTTGCTTGGCGGTATGTACTTTGAGCGGCGAGCCTTCTTTCGTCCAAATCGCGGCGTATTTGGCTGCGGATTTTTTGGGGCGGGTGTTCAGAATAATGCCGTTCAATATCAGCCACCAGATCGGCCGGGGGATTTCGACCACGCGCGGATCAGACAGAAACTCTTTCAGATAAGGTCGCAATGCAGCGGCAGTGGGCGCTTCCGGGGTGCCAAGATTGATTAGCAATATACCGGTGCGACTGATTTGACCGTGCGTGAATTCCGGCTCTTTTAAGTAACGCATTTAAGAAGCCTTTTAGTGGCGTGAGAGTGCGCGGGATAATAGCCGGGCGGTGAGGTCGACCAGTGGCACCACGCGTTCGTAGGCCATGCGCGTGGGGCCGACTACGCCGAGCGTGCCTACGACCAGACCATCCACCGTGTAAGGCGCGGTGACCATGCTGCATTCATCGAGCGGCATGAGTTCGGATTCGCCGCCGATAAAGATTTGCACGCCGTCGGCATTGCGTGACTGGTCCAGCAGTTGCAGCAAGCCGGTTTTTTGCTCGAACGCATCAAATAAGCGTCGCAAATTGCTCATGTTGTTGGAGAGCTCTTCCACATCCAGCAATTTGCGGCTCCCTGATACCACCACGTGTTCGTTTCCAGCGTCGTGAGCCTGAGTCCCGGCGTCGACTGCGGCGTTCATCAATCGGGTGATGTCGTCACGTATCCGGCCTAATTCGTCTTGCATGCGGGCGCGTACCTGTTCAAAGGTTTTGCCTGCGTAATGGTGATTGAAATAGTTGGCGGCTTCGGTCAATGCAGACGCGTTATAGCTGCGGTCCGTCATCAGTACGCGATTTTCGACTTCGCCTTCCATGGTTACGATGATCAGCAGGATGCGCTTATCAGTCAGGCTCAAAAACTCGATCTGGCGGAATGCCGGGCTGCGTCGAGGCGTCATTACCAAGCCGGCAAACTGGCTCAGGTCTGAGAGCAATGTAGAGGCGACAGTTAATAAACGCTGAGGGTCGGCTGGACTGAGCTTATGTTGAAGCTGGCTGATTTCGACGCGTTCCAGCGGGCGCACGGTCAGCAGCGTGTCAACAAAAAAACGGTAGCCCAGCGGTGTAGGTACGCGACCGGCAGAGGTGTGGGGGCTACTCACGAAGCCCTTTTCTTCCAGGTCTGCCATGATATTGCGGATAGTGGCCGACGATAAATTGAGCCCGGCGTGCCTGGACAGTGTGCTCGAGCCTACGGGTTCGCCGTCAGTGATATAACGTTCCACCAGGGTTTTTAACAGGATACGGGCGCGGTCTGAAAGCATGTATCCATTCTACCTAAGTCGGACTGGCGCCGATTCATACTGAACAAGCACCATTTTAGACGCGGGAGCCCGCGCCTCGCTCCCGTATAATTTGCCCCCATGCATGCAGCATTCAAAACGATAGGTTTGGTAGGCAAATACGACACCCAAGGTATGGGCGGGTCGGTGTTGGTATTGGCACGGTTTTTAATCGAGCGCGGCTATCACATCATCCTTGCCAGCCAGACGGCTGAGTATCTGCATATTGATGAATTCCCCACCGAAAACTTGTCAGACCTGGCTGCGCATAGCGACGTAGTGGTGGTACTGGGAGGCGACGGCACGATGCTCTCGATTGCGCGCGCGTTGGCGCCGCACGGGGCTCCGCTTATCGGCATTAATCAGGGACGCTTAGGCTTCTTGACCGACATCACCATGGAAAGCATGCTTGATGCGGTGGCCGAAATTCTGAGTGGTCAGTATGTCGCCGAGGAGCGCATTTTGCTGAATGCGCAGGTGCGCCGAAATGGCGTCATCGTATTCGAGAGCGCGGCCTTCAATGACGTGGTTGTGGGCAAAGGCGCGATTGGCCGTTTGATCGAGCTCGAAATTGCGATCAACAGCGAGTTTGTTTATAGCCAGCGCGCGGATGGTTTGGTCGTGGCGACGCCCACGGGGTCGACTGCCTATGCGTTGTCGGCAGGCGGTCCCATCATGCATCCCAAGCTCGAAGCCATAGCCTTGATTCCGATTTGCCCGCATACGCTTTCTGCGCGCCCGATTGTGGTGAGCAGCCAATCGCGGATCGAAATTCATCTCACCCATGCCGACGAGGCGCGCGTCCACTTTGATGGGCAACACAATTTTAATCTGCTGACGGATGACCACGTATGGATCACTCGCGCAGCGCGTCCTGTTACCTTGTTGCACCCCCATTCGTATAGTTACTACGACACCCTCAGGCAAAAATTGCACTGGGGGAAAAAACTCTAGCCGCATGCTGTCGCATTTATCGATCCGGAATTATTTGCTGGTCGAGCAGGTTGATCTGGATTTTGCACCCGGGCTAACCGTACTGACCGGCGAAACCGGCGCCGGAAAATCCATATTGGTGGACGCGCTGGCGTTGGCGCTGGGCGAACGTGCTGAAGCGGCGGTGGTGCGTGCACATGCAGCGCGCGCCGAGATCAGCGCTGAATTTCAGATAGCCAATTTTCCGGAATTACGAACTTGGCTCGACGACACCGGTATCGACTGCGAAGACGAGACCCTTATTTTGCGCCGTACGATTGATGCAGGCGGACGGTCACGTGGATTCATCAATGGATCGCCCGTCACGCTGACGCAGCTCAAATACGCGGCCGATTATCTACTCGATATTCACGGTCAGCACGCGTATCACGCCTTGTTGCGGCGCCCGGTGCAGCGGCAAATTCTGGATAGTTTTGCGGGCGCGGATGCACTCGTGGCAGAAGTGAAAAACGCTTGGCACGCGTGGCAGGACGCAATGCAGCAACGCATTCGCGCCGAATCCTCCGGGCGCGAACGTCAGATTGAGCTAGAAGCATTAAGCGCCACCGTGGCCGCTTTGCGGCAATTGGGCGATGACCTTTCCCGCTGGGACGCCTTGCAATCCGATCACGCACGGCTCGCCCATGTCACTTTGCTGACCGAAGGCTGCCAGGCTTTAGTCAATGGCCTGGATGAAGATGAAGCCTCCGTGCTGGTACAGTTGAATGCGATGACCGCGCGCATCGGGCAAATGGCCGAGGTAGACGCCGAATTGGGCGAAGTGGGAGAGCTGCTGCAGGCGGCTAGCACCAATATTGCCGAGGCAATACATGGCCTGCGACGCTATGCGGACAAATTAAACCCCGACCCTGCCCGCTTAGCCGAACTCGATCAGCGCATGAGTGACATGCATCAGCTGGCACGCAAACATCACACGGTGCCCGCCGCGTTACATGAGTTGCACGACACCTTGAGCCTGCGTTTGCTTAGACTAAAAACGGAAGACGATGTCGAAGCGCTGCAACAAGCTGAGCAGGCAGCCAGGGCTCATTACGAACACTTAGCCACAGTGCTTACCCAACAACGCCGTCAGGCCGCGTTGGTGCTGTCAGCCAGTGTGACTGCGGCCATCCAAGAGCTTGCGCTAAAAGAAGGGGTCTTCCATATAGCGTTCTCTCCAGTAACAGAGGCGCGCGCGTATGGCATGGAAGAGGTGGAGTTTCAGGTAACCGCGCACCCCGGACTCGCGGCGGGTGCATTGGCCAAAGTGGCGTCTGGCGGCGAGTTATCTCGCATCGGCCTTGCCATCCAGACTGCGTTATCTGGCGTGGCGGCAGTATCGACGCTGATTTTTGATGAAGTAGATGTCGGCATTGGCGGTGCGGTGGCTGAATCGGTGGGGCGGCGTCTGGCAAGATTGGGGCTTACCAGACAAGTATTGGTGATCACGCATTTGCCGCAAGTAGCGGCGCGGGGCACGCAACATTTGCGAGTCACCAAACGAGGAAGTGGTGAAAATGTGATGTCGCATATCGAAGCGCTTGATCCTGCCGCGCGGGTGGAAGAAATCGCGCGCATGTTGGGCGGGCACAAAATCACCGCGACCACCCGTGAGCATGCGGCCGAGATGTTGGCGGGGTGAAGGGCATTACCGTCTTTACGCTGCTGGTGGGTTTATTGCTAAGCCCGTGCAGCCAGGCGCGACCGGATGCGGAAACGCTCGCACGAGTCATTGCGGTGATTGACGGTGATACGCTGTTGCTAATGCCGCTTGATCCCGCTAATACGCAGCAGCGATTTTACAAATTGCGTTTAGCTGACATTGACGCACCTGAGATGGGGCAAACTTTTGGTGAAGAGGCCAAGCGTCAAATGGCAAGTTGGGTGCTCCACCAATCGATACACGTCATTACAGTCGCTACGGATCGCTATGGGCGGCGGATTGGTTGGGTCCGGGTGGCGAACCCGTCTTCGGAAGACACCGATGTAGGTACTGCGTTGGTCCAACAAGGATTAGCCTGGGTATCTACGCGCTACAAACACCCCGCCTCTTTATTGGCGGCTCAACACGATGCTCAACTGGCGGCGCGCGGTTTATGGGCAGATAACCAAGCCATCCCACCTTGGGTTTGGCGTAAGCAAAACCCGGCTATTCACGGAGACCGGCCTTTTGCCAGTACTCGACCTCAGTTCCCGCTTCGCGATTGAGCACGCACACGCGTCGGGCAGGATAAACTCCTTCAGCGGCAGCAGAGATTCATTTCCAGTTATCGATTGCAGCTATCTGTGACATTTTTATTCAGAAGAATATTAGCGAATAATACTTTTGCGTGTTGCCATAAAAGCGTTTTTAAGATTAGTGCCCGGTAGCGTTTTATAATTGTTTGGAAGCCGCGTCATTAGGCGACCAATCATACTAACTAAGAGAGTGAGATATATGAAAAAGGCACCGACATCTACGCTGTGCGCAGTTGTTTTAATGGCCCTCAGCATCCATAGCTATGCCGCCGGAGACCCCAGGGCCGGCCACTTGAAGAACTCTATGTGTGCTGGATGTCACGGTATTCCAGGCTGGCGCACTGCTTATCCTGAAGTGTATTCAGTCCCTAAACTGGGCGGTCAACATGCTGAATACATTGTTGCAGCGATGAAAGCTTATCAATCGGGGGATCGAACCCACCCGAGCATGAAAGGCATTACGGGGAGCCTCACAGATCAGGATATTGAAGATTTGGCAGCCTATTATTCATCGTCCTACAGCGGCCCTGCCCAATAATCCACAGAGATGAATGCTATGAACAAAGCCAATTTTATTTTCCTTCTTTTAATATCCTCACTTGTCTCGACACATGTTATTGCGAACGGAAACGCCGAAGCCGGTAAAACCAAATCGACTACCTGCGCAGGCTGTCATGGCACAGATGGGAACAGTCAAACCGCTATGTTTCCCAAGCTGGCTGGGCAACATAAGGATTATCTTCTTCATTCCTTGAAGGCCTACAAATCTGGCAAGCGCAAAAACCCGATTATGGCGGGTCAGGTTCAGAATCTGACTCCAACTGACATGGCGGATTTGGCTGCTTATTTTTCGATGCAAAAAGGGCTGGGTATTAAATATTGATGGTTTTTTTCAGCTTTTTTCCTTGTGACCCAAGGATTCTAAAGTTGAAAGTTTTTCACTTATCGTGCGGCACTTGCTTCAGAGACCTTAGTGGAACAGATGAGTCTCGAGGTTGACGATGTGCTCGGCCTCGGCTATAATTCCGCTTCTAGATTCAGGCATTTCTTTACAGGCGCGGGGTGGAGCAGTCTGGCAGCTCGTCGGGCTCATAACCCGAAGGTCGTAGGTTCAAATCCTGCCCCCGCAACCACATATAAAAAGAAGTGTTGACGTTATCGGGTGGGTCTGTAGAATGCGCACCTTCTCGAAAGCTGCTGGTTTTATTAATAGTAGTGAATCGAACTGATCTTTAACAATTTACAGCCGATAGGTGTGGGTGTTG
>JAYWDZ010000348.1:0-3384 GCA_043779595.1 Nitrosomonadales bacterium | reverse complement strand
TGGTCACCGGCGATTACTCGCGCGGCGCGGCTGGCTTCTGGGTCGAGCACGGCGAGATTCAATACCCGGTCGAAGAGATCACCATTGCCGGCAATCTGGCGGAGATGTTCAAAGGCATCGTCGCAATTGGTAATGATGTCGAGCGACGCGGCAGCAAACAGGTCGGCTCGATCCTGATCGACAACATGATGGTGGCGGGGAATTAGGACGCGTGACATTAGCGGGGAAACCCAGCGATGACCTTGCTCCAGGCAATCTGAACAGCATACTCAAACCAGCAGGGCTAAAGGAGTAACCCCATGCGTTACGCCATCGTCGTCGAGAAAACAGAAAACAACTATTCTGCCTATGTTCCCGATCTGCCCGGTTGTGTCGCTACCGGACAGACGCTGGAGGAAACCGAGAATGAAATTCGCGCGGCAATCGAATTTCATATTGAAGGGCTTCGGGAAGAAGGTCTGACTATTCCGCAGCCCGTCAGCATCGTTGAATATCTTGAGGTTGCGGCCTGACAAATCATTCATACAGAGAGGGTAAGGGGTAGAGTATCCCGTTTCCCACCGTGTGAATTATGATTCGCGAGGCACTCTGGGGCAAAAGTGGGGCAAAAGGCAAGACTTGGTACTTGGCTTGTTCCGCATAGACGGATTCCATCTACTGCCGCAGAATGGCCTCAACAAAAAGGCAGCCCGACCCGCTGGCAGCCCACAAAGGGAGGGGACGATGGGAATCAGATTCCGCAAACGCATCAAGCTCGCACCAGGGCTGCATCTCAATCTGAGCGGCAGTGGATTGAGCATGTCCGTCGGCCAAAGAGGCGCTTCAATGACCTTCGGTGGCAGGGGTGGCACCTACATGAACGCCGGCATTCCCGGCACTGGCCTTTATGCCCGTGAGCGCGTAGGCGCGACGAATGCTTCTCCCCAAAGCCGATCCAGGTCAGATGGCGGCGGGACAGTCCAAATGTCGGTCACAATCTCAGTTGAGGATGACGGCACGGTTGTATTCCGCGACAAGGACGGAACTCCGCTTGATGAACGACTGGTCAAGCAGGTCAAGGAGCAGCAAAAGGACGCTATCCGCGGCCTGATGGAAACCGGTTGCGACGAGATCAACACGCACCTCGACGCTCTCGAGCAGATCCACTTCGCCACTCCGTCACCGGACGAGTGCTTGGCCTACACGCCCCAACCGTTCGAGGAGCGCAAACCGGTCGAGCCCATGCTCCGCAAGCACGGCATCCTTGGCGCTCTACTCAACTCAAAACGGACCCGGATCGATAAGGAAAACGCCGAAGCCCAGGCTGCCTACCAGTCTGAGCTGCTACTCTGGACCCGCCACCGACAACAACACGAAGCCCGCGAGCTGGCGCGCAAGGCCCTGATAGAGGAAAAGGTAAACACCGAGCTGACGGCCATGGAGATCGTCTTGGAGGAGAGTCTGATGGACATCGTCTGGCCACGGGAAACGTCCCTGTCCTCAGAGATCCGCGACAACGGCCGTGTGGTGATGATCGACGTCGACCTGCCCGAGATCGAAGAACTACCAAGGAAGACCGCGGCCGTGCCCGCCCGGGGCTACAAGCTCTCCATCAAGGAGCTCCCAACGACGCGGTACCAGCAGCTCTATATGCGGCACGTCCACGGCATCGGATTTCGGATCATTGGCGAGGCCTTCTACGTCCTGCCAAAGGCCGAGGAGGTCGTGCTGTCCGGCTACTCCCAGCGCCCTGACAAGCCCACAGGCGAAGTCCAGGACCAGTATCTGTACTCGGTCCGAGTCAACCGGCGCGACTGGGCCGGGATCAACTTCGCCAATCTGAAGGATGTCGACCCCGCTGAGGCTCTTGGCTGTTTCGATATCCGGCGGGAGATGAGTAAGACAGGGCTCTTCAAGGGGATCGTCCCGTTCGACGCGCCTGCCCTAGCATGAGCCACCTTCCGGTCGCCCCCCCACTAACTGCTGGTTTAGAAAAGAGAGGTTTCAGATGAAGGTAAACGTCCTTGTAGGTGCGGTGCTTATCCTTATTTGCCATGTGACTTTTGCTGCGACCCCGAAGAAACTCTTCGACGTAGCGCTGGAAGACGTGGTGGGCGCGGGGCGTGTGTTGAACGTAGGGTTTTACGGCAAGCTGCCGCCCCCGAAAGTCGTTGATAGGATCGTCCGGGAATCCCTCGACCACGCCATCCTGATCGACTCGTCGAGGGACATCCTCGCCACGGGGTTCATCGGCGACGACACCCTGAGCAGCAACCAGTATTCAGGGTCACTAGTCTACAAGGCCAGCCAGAAGAAGATGAAGACATCATGGAAGCAGATGAAGGACAATGACGGCGGGTACGTCTTCGCGAACTATAAGGCGGCCACCAAGCAGGTCAGCCGCAAGGGGCAGTTGCTGATGCAGCTCTAGCGTTGAAGCATCATCAGAATTCCAATAGGGTCAGACACGCAATTAAATGGGTCAGCTTCGCAATATAAAGCCATGCGAAGCCACCCCTTGGTTAACACATGCTTTTTAGCGTGCTAAAATGTATCTACATAGATATACATCAGGGGCAAGTCATGAAACTGCAAGTGGCGAAATGGGGCAACAGCCTGGCGGTGCGCCTGCCGATGGAGTGCGTCCGCGCCGCAGGTTTGAAGGAAGGCGATAGCGTTGAGGCCGAGGTCGGGCTGGCGGGAGAAATCACGCTAACGCCGGCGCACCCTTTCGACAAGGCTGCCTTTCTCAAACGGGTGCGCAAGCTGCGGGCGGGGATGGCGATGACTTCCGCCACGGTGACGACCATGCGCCAGCAGGAACGCTATTGATGATTTACCTCGATACCAGCGCGGCCATCCCCCTATTCATTCCCGAGCCGACAAGCGATGCGGTGGATGCGTGGTTTGAGTCTTGCGATGAAACGCTGATTTCGTCTGACTGGATTTTGACGGAGTTCGCCAGCGCCTTGTCGATCAAGGTCCGGCGCGGAGAGATCGAGCAAAAGCAGGCGCAGGCGGCATGGAAGAATTTCGAGTCCTTCTGCCAATCCGGTTTGCGGCTTGTCCCGGTGAGCAGGCAAGCCTTCACGCACGCCGCACAACTTGTCCGCAATGTTCCCAGCGGCCTGCGTTCCGGCGACTCGCTTCATCTGGCCATGGCGATAGAGGCTGGAGCGGCCAGTATTGCTACCGCAGACGCTAACCTGGCAAAAAATGCAAAGTTGAAGGGATTGGCTGTGAATCAGTTTTGAATATCCGTCAAACTGCTGACATGCCATTTGTTCAACGGTCCCTCTTTGCATTTTTTGCGCTGTTTCTGCTCGCGGCTTGCGAGCGTGCGGCAACGCTTCCCAAGCTCGGTTCCAGCGATATCATTCTCGCCTTTGGCGATAGCCTGACCTA
>JAYWDZ010000347.1:0-3411 GCA_043779595.1 Nitrosomonadales bacterium | reverse complement strand
CGCTGGCGTTTTAACCTTGTGATCGGCGCGCGTATACATTTTGCTGTCGTGGCACGCCACGCAGGATTTATCATGCAGCGCCTGGCCCGCTTTGGGATCGCCTTTTGCAAATGGCATGGCATAGGCTTGGGGGGTACTTAGCAGCAGACAGGATAGTAAGAGGGCAATTTTTTTTTTCATGATACGGTGCTCCAAAAATGGCGAGTGTTTCTATTATGGCTGGCTGCACTTGATCGCGCTACCTGGATACTTCGATGTTGAGGAATAGACCGGATCCTAAAGTTATTAGGGTTGATTCTGCCATTATTGTACGTTGAGGCTGGCGAATGACCGAATTCAAACTCTTTGCTCGTCAGTTGTTCCGCTAATAATGTCTGCCAGCCAATCAAGTACTGCACGCACACGTGCCAAATGCCGTAAATCCTTGTGCACTACCAGCCAGATGGGTTTCGATGGCAATTTCTCCGCCTCGAGCACCCATTGCAATTGGGATGATCGCTGCGCCAGGACGTGAGGCAGCACTGCCAGTCCCAATGCTGCGTCGGCGGCAGCCTGCCGTGTAAAAGTATCGTCGCTGCGAAGAATAAAGCGGGCATCGCCTGCCAACGCCTCAAGCCAGCGGTTCTCTTCAAGATGGCGAAGCTGCTCTCCGTAGCCAATAAAAAGATGGAGCGGCAAATCGGCAATATTTTCCGGCGTGCCGTGCAGCTGCAGATACGATGTGGCGCCGTAAAGTCCAAGCTCCATCGTTCCAATACGCCGCACCACCAACTCCCCAGCGGTGGGCCGATACAAGCGTATCGCCACATCGGCCTCACCATGAGTCAAGTCGGCACTGGAGGCAGAGGGCTGCAACAGTATGTCCAGATTCGGATAACGTGCATGGAACTGGGGCAAGCCAGGCGCAATAAGATGCACCGCTAAACCGGGTGGTGCGGCAATACGCACACTGCCGCGAATTTCCGTACTCTCCAGTCCACTGGCACGGTGCAGCGTTGCTGCCGCCTCGCCCATGGCCTCAGCTGCCTGCATGATCTGTCGGCCTTCTTCCGTCAACGTCAGGCCTTGCGCATGGCGTTGAAACAAGCGGACACCCAAGCGTTTTTCAAGACTATCGATACGTCGTCCCACAGTCGGCTGGTGACTGCCTAGTTGGCGGCTGGCCGCAGCCAAACTACCGGTGCGTGCCGCAGCGAGGAAATAGCGGATATCGTCCCAATCCATGATATTCATTTGCGTATATAGACTATGCACAATTCAACATATGCAATGCATATTTGAATTCCATATCATAGACGTACTTTCGAGATCAACATAACAGGGGGAGAACAAAATGCCGTACACACAAATGGTCGACCATAGTGCAATCAAGATAGGGCAACTGCTTGCCATCGCCACGCTGGTAGCCGCTTACGTGCTTGATCGGTGGGAGCCGGTTGCGGTTCTGGCGGTGATTTTTCTCATCACCAGCGTGTTCTTCGAATGGGGGCCGTTTGCCCTCTTGTATCGCTTTCTATTGAAACCGCTTGGCTTGGTTAAACCAGACCTGAGGGCGGACAACCTCCAACCTCATCGCTTCGGTCAGGCGGTCGGCGCAGTTAGTGCAGCCCTGGCAGCGTTAGCTTTGTATTTCAACTACGCCACATTGGGCTGGGTGCTTGTCTGGGTGCTGATTGCACTGACCGGCATATCGTTTATGGGGTGGTGTATCGGTTGCTTCCTCTATTACCAGATCAACCGGTTCGGGCTGGGCGGGTTTTTTGGCCAGACGCCCACAGATAAGCAGGTGGTTCTAGGCGCCCGGCCCCGCAGGATAATCGACTGAGGCGGGATCGTGATCGAACGGGTAGGCGGGGCAGTATTCATATTCTTTCTTGTCTGGCTCGCCAGTCAGTGGTTTCGGATTTACCACCGCCGTAGATTGCGTACGATCACCTGTCTTTCAGGCGATGGACAAGCGAGCCTGATCGTTATTGTTTCATCCCGCTGTGCAATCTGCCCTGCACAAAAGAAGGTTATTGCCCAACTAGGCGCGCTTTATCCGTCGTCGCTGTTGCGAGTGGTTGTCATTGATGCGGATACGCAGCCGGAGCAAGCACGTGAGCTTTCCGTCATGACCGTCCCAAGCACATTGCTGCAAGCGCCAGACGGCAAGATAGCGCAGGTCAACCATGGCTTCATGGCACTTGAGCCTTTGGTCCGGCAGGTGAACGACCTGTTGCGAATTGTATGAGCCGATAGCCTGCCTGTGTCTCGATGTGGGAAAATCCACTTTCGTATAAACAGGTAAACAAAATGGCACTGAATCCCACACACCTGCTTTGGCTGGACATGGAAATGACCGGTCTCTTCCCCGAGACCGATTGCATTATTGAATTGGCGATCGTCGTCACCGACGCGGATTTGAACACCGTCGCCGAAGGGCCGGTGCTGGTGGTGCATCAGAGCGACGCAGTGATGAACGGCATGGACAACTGGAATAAAAGCACGCACGGCAAGTCCGGGCTGATCGACAAGGTCAAAACCTCGCAGTTGAACGAAGCGGAAGCAGAAGCGCAAATGCTGGCCTTCGTGCGCCAGCATATTGCGCCGGGTGTGTCGCCGATGTGCGGCAATTCGATTTGCCAGGATCGCCGCTTTATGGCGCGTTGTATGCCCAAGCTTGAAGCGTTTTTTCACTACCGCAATCTGGATGTCAGCACGCTGAAAGAGCTGGCTAAACGCTGGCGTCCGGGACTGGCCGAAGGCTTCAAAAAAGGCAGCAAGCACGAAGCGCTGGCGGATATTTACGAATCCATCGAAGAGCTGAAGTACTACCGTGAGCACTTCATTCAACCCGCCAGCGCGGTTTGATACTTACTTGTCAGCCTTGGCCCACGAATCCTTGAGGGTCACGGTGCGATTAAATACCGGCGTGCCCGGCTGACTGTCGCGCCGGTCGGCGACGAAGTAGCCGTGGCGTTCGAACTGAAAACTGTCGTCCGCGCGCGCGTCGCGTAAAGCCGGTTCGAGTTGCGCGGTGATCGTGGTGACCGAATCCGGATTCAGGTCATCCAGAAAATTGCCGCTGACGGCGCCCGGTTGTGCGGTGGCAAACAGGCGGTCGTAAAGTCGCACTTCAGCCGCATACGCGTGCGTGGCGCTCACCCAATGAATATTGCCCTTGACTTTGACGCTATCCGATCCCGGCGTGCCGGACTTGGTGTCGGGCAGATAGTCGCAATGCACGGCCATGATCGTGCCGTCAGCCGCGTGATCGACGCCGGTGCAGGTAATCACAAAGCCGTAGCGCAGCCGCACCGAATTGCCGGGCTGCATCATGCCCGCCGCGTCGAGACGAGGCGGGAACAGCCGGAAATAGCCCTTCGGCGGCGCTTCGCTGAAGTCCTCGCGCTCGATCCACAATTCCTT
>JAYWDZ010000346.1:0-3415 GCA_043779595.1 Nitrosomonadales bacterium | reverse complement strand
CCGCAACCACTCTCGTATTTCATTTTTCCTGCGTAAAATAAAGTTCTCGGACTGGAAGTAGCCTTCAATTTTTGTATTGTCAGAGATATCCAATAAATTCGAATCGTAATCCCTAATATCGCATTGGTATTTTTCATGCCAAGTATCTTTTTCAACATAGTAGTTGAAAATTCCCTGAGGCAGCGTTATTGGCGGACCGCCTTCTGGCCCGGAACCGCCTTCTACCTTTCTGCCGAAATCAAGATTCAGAAATTCCTTTCCTTTAAATTTTTCCGGACTCATTATTCCAAAATCGAAGCCTTTATCCAAAGCCAGCGTGCGCGTAACGACGTAGCTCCACAATTGGTTCCCCAATCCTTGGCCATTATATAACTCTGTTACGATCATTAAGGGGTGCAGTCAAAATTTAGGGTAGATGTGGTTGGACCCGGCCCATTTATGGAACGCGAACGGTTTTATATTGCGCACCTCCGGAATCATAGATTCATGGGAAAAATATTTTGCAACATCCAAGGGGGCGAATTTCATGCCATGGGATTCATAAATCGATCTGTTCTTGACACAAATAAAACCATCTTCATTGTAAAATCCGTGAAAAGGTTCCCACGGCAAATTCAACTTGCCTGGTAACGCGAGTAGACGCTTGCTTCGCAACGAAACGCTATTCCCTACCCTAACGATATTTCCGTGCGCATCGCGATACGAAAAATCATCCGACGGCAACGGCCAAGGGGCGCCGATATAATCATATTCGATAAACTCTTGGCGCCAGGAAGAAGGATTCACTACAAAACCGTCGGCGTGCACTAACAATGCGAATTCGGTATCGATATAGTCGACGAGCTCGTATACAATTTTATATGACCATTCATCGATATTTTTTATTTTTTTAACTCGAACAAATTCGATGTTTTTATCCAAACTATAGGGAGAATAATGGGAAAGAAGCTTTACGCTGCCAAATTCTATACCTTGGCAGCTATAGATTAGTGCTTGCAGGGTTTCCTCGACATTCCTCGTTGCCATAGCTACTAAAGTAACGTTTGGTAATTTTATTATTCGATTGCTATCTTGTCTTGGTATCGCATACATAGGCATCTGCGGCTTATTCCGCATGCCTGAAATATTTGTGTTGGCGCGGTGCGCGGAACTTGGTGAGTATTTTTTTAGTGCCCATGTTGCCAACAACACCAATACTTTTGGAAAGAAAGAAAAATATATTATTAATTTTTCAACAAGTCGATCGGTATTCTTTATGTAAAGGTCTCTATCTTTTTTATGGTCTAGCCAAAAATCCATTAGTTTCGATAAAATTGGCTTGTTGCTCCGTCCTAAATGGCTATCATCATCAATATAATGCTTTTTGTTACCGCACGTAAGCGTACACAGCACTTCCTTACTTATGGATACTGGACCTCTTTGCAATAACGAGTACACGATCAGGCAATCCATATTTAAATGGCGATATCCCTCGGTTATTTTCTTTATGTGCATCCCAGTAAGCACGGTTTTTCTAAAGACGGCGTAAAAAATATTGCACTTACCGTGCACGGCATTCTGCCAATAGAAAAATAGGGTTCGGACCAAGCGGAAACGGTTTTCATATGGCTTAAATATGGGTAGATGTGACGATGGATACCCCGGGGCGCGACTGCCATCCGCATGCACTTCGTGATAATCACAGAATGCGAGATCGACAGTCTTGTTCGATTCAAGCTCCGCAACAAGAATATCGAGGAACTCCGGTGCCCGCCAATCATCGTCGGAAACCCAGCAAAAGTATTCGCCGTTTGCATATTTTAGCAATTCCACGGCATTTCTAAGGACGCCTAAATTTTCTGCATTCCGAAAATACTTAATGTTTGCATATTTCTGCGTGAACTCCTGTGCGATGCGCCCTACTTCGGGAAGTGTCGAACAGTTATCCAGAATGATGATTTCAATATTCGCATACGTTTGGTCAAGCATGCATTGCAATATATGGCGTAATTCGACTGGCCGATTAAATGTGGGTATGCCGATACTAACCAAGGGCTGCACATTATCATTGACCATGGTCTCGATCTCGATTCGTGCTATTCCTGTCTTTATCCAATAGTGCATATTCCATATCGACAACTGGTTTCCAGCCTGGCAGGGTTGCACCCTTCCAGGGCTCCATGACTTCGCGTTCGCGGTATGCGCGCGCGCCCCAAGCTACTTCATATTTCAATTCTAACCATCGGTGTATCTTCCCCACCAGGGCTTTCAATTTTATCGGTGCCCCGGAGGTGACTGAGTATATTTCATGTGCTTTCACGTACCCGGCCATGAGCCGGTCGGCGGCAACGACATATGCCTGGACCACGTCATTGATATGGACGATATCGATATACTGCTCGCCTGCGCTCAGCGCAAGGGGGCCCGCATGATGATCGTGCTGTACCAACAGATTGATAATCTTAGGGCGGGTATCATTTTTTCCATACGTATCGCACAGCTTTAGGGTGATTGCCTTTAGTTTTCCTGCATCGATGTAATATTCCAACATATCTTGAAATGCCTGTTTTGTTGCGGCATACAGGTTAACAGGATTGTAGTCGGCCTTCTTATAATGCTGCCATGCGGTTCCGGTATTGATCAAATACGGAATCCCAGTAATCGCCATGGCTTCTATGAGCTGGGCACCAAATAAAATATTGCTATTGACTAGGCCCGCTACATCTTCTGGCGCATGTTTGGATAAAAATAGGGAGGCTAGGTGGAACACTACATTAGGCTCGGCCTGTTTCATGATGGCTGCCAAGCACTCGGTTTTTCCATCATGCACATGTATCGATATGCGATCCTGTAATTTCTCCAGGAGACTAAGGTCTGAACCTTGCCGTACAATTATATGCACTTGCCAGGCATCGGTCAGCAAGCGCTGCACTAAATGCGAACCGATGAAACCAGTGGCCCCTGTTACTAGTGCCTTTCTATCCATCATGCTTGCTCGTTATGCGTACATGCGTAATCGGAAATGAACGGTGTCTGAAATTCTGCCAGAGCCGGAAAGCTCTTATCGCGATCCGATAACAGCGGCGTCGAATCCGGCCATGGAATATCAAGGGAATCCCAGCGTATGCCGGCATCGTAGGCCGGCGCGTAAACGGATGTTACATTGTAAATCAATGTCGCCGTCTCGCTGCGTGTGTAAAAGCCATGTGCCAGGCCTGGATCCAAATAAACAATGTTGCCTTGTGCCGCGCTCAATTCGATACAGACAAACTGGCCGTAAGTCGGCGACTGTAGACGTAAGTCGACCGCCACGTCTAATACGTGGCCGGCAGTGCAGTACACCATTTTGGCATGATCGTGCGGGGGTAGCTGGAAATGTAATCCGCGCAATGTCCGCTGATTTGAAACCGAGTAATATTGCTCGATAAAGTTGGTT
>JAYWDZ010000345.1:0-3418 GCA_043779595.1 Nitrosomonadales bacterium | reverse complement strand
CATCTGCTGGCAGTGGCACAGCAAGCTTCAACAGTGAACGGTTGATTACTGTTGCACAGCCAGTGACAAAGTTTTGCGTCAACAAAACTCGTACCGGAGACTGAGCCTCATGCGTCAAACCCTGATAACGCATGAACGAACGATCAATAAGCTGCAACCATCGATCAACGACCTCAAGATCTGAATAAACAAGTATCGGAGTATCTCGACCGTAGGAATGTTCCATTTTATCGAGGGCAGTAATTTGCTCCATCATTTTCGTTGCCAGCCAGACATCATCTTGATCTGAGAAGAAAATTATATCCGCGCCCTCTACCCATGCGACCCGCATCAGCTCCCCGAAATTCCTGGCGGCTCCCAAACATCCGCGTGTATCATGAATGCAACGAATTCGTTTGTCCTCGGCGGCTAACTTTTCGAGAACGTCTCTGGTATTATCTTCAGACCCATCGTCCCTGACCAACAAAGTCCAATTTGATATAGTTTGTCCCTGAATACTCTGAATCTGTTCTGACAGAAACTCTGCCCCATTGTACGTAGCCAGCAGGACGATAACCTTCCTTGGCTCAAACACGATATCTCACCTGCAACTACGTCTCAAAGTAATGCCGGCTTCCTCTTTTGCAATGCCCCAACCTCTCAAGAAAATTCTGACGGTGCTCATAGTACAACATCGCATGCCAAATAAGGATTTCCTGGAACATCATATTGACTCTCAGCTGTGGCCGACGGTTCACAGCTGGCTTGAGAGTGCCAAGCTTCAACCCTGCACGACAGCTAACAACTTCACCAATATCTTTCCAGAATGTTCGGTGAGACGCTTCGTCTGTATGGGGCAAACACACTTCCGGAAAGATAAAACCTACGCAAGCCATTTTTGCATTCAGCGTGGCTTTACGTAGCGGTACATTTTCGACATTGGCCGGCGCAACATTTCAATCAGGGCATAGGTTGCGCCCAATGAGGAGCGTATCAAGTCGAGCTTATTCTTCTCAAATTCGGCATCTCCTAACGACGATCCACCCTTGTCATTAAATACCGAAATCACTTCTGCCACGTAACTGAATGGAATCCCGACGCCGACTAATTTGATGTTATACGCGTAATCTGCCAACCATCCATATTCCAAACTGTAGGAATATTTTCTGTACACTGATCTAGGATAAAACACCGCCTGATGGCAGAAATTCATCCGCGCCAGCCTGTGTTTTGGAAACTTACCGCCGTAGATATTGCCACTGGAACGGAGAACTACATCCCCGTAATAGACGGAATCTGGATCGGACATTTGCTCGGCTATATTGCCGAGTGCATCAAGCAGCACATCATCACAACCAAGGAAAATCAGCCAGTCGCCAGTCGCTAGTGAGCAAACCTTGTTCATCGCATCGTATATCCCTTGATCCGGCTCACTGACCAGCACAGAGATATGTTCCGCATATTCACTCAGAACATTTTTAGTGCCATCTTTGGAATCACCATCAACGACAATCAGCTCAATGTTCTTATAGGACTGCCTCACGATGCTGTCCAAAGCACTTCTGATGTGCTCGATCCCGTTATAGACGACGATGCCCACGGATATATGTGGAGTGGCACTACGCAATTCTGCTCGGCAAATCATGCATCGCTTGCACCTTCTCTAACCTGGATATGCCAGCAAAAACATCTGTGCACTGGCTCATGTCTTACTGCTGTGGCCAGCAGCACGCGGACAATTGCCGCCGGGCCTCTTTCAGTGTTCAGGGATTTCGGCAAAAGATCCCGTCAAGCTGAAGAGTGCGGCCGGTCGCTGGCTCGACGAACACCGGTTGTAACGCCCACAAGAGGAAACCTTCTGCTTCCAGGCGTTCAATGCACTCCCGCCAAAGCCGCTGACCTTTGTACAGCGGCACCAGAGATAGCTCCATCTGGATTCCGCGTACCTTTGGCAGTGATGCAAGCGCTCCGTCGAGGACATGCCATTCGTAGCCCTGGGTATCGATCTTGAGAAACGGCGCCTGAGCACCCTCGAGATAGGGCGGCGCAACCGAGTCCAGTGTGATCAGCGGAGCCGACTCATGTCCAAGATAAGCAGATTCAGGCGCCGCACTGCTATGCGACTTCAGCATAGGGAGGATCGAACTACTGACTGAGTTGCCGGAGATGTATAGTTCGATCTCGCCAAGACGATCTCCCAACGCGCAACGCGGATGCACATGCCAGGCCGTATCGCCGCTACTCACCTGCAAAAGCCGGCTATGGGCAGACGATAGCGGTTCGAAGGAGACAATGCGTCCTGAGTAGCCGCCTGCACGCACTTCATTTGCAAACTGCCCTTCGTTGGCGCCGATGTCAATAACGAGATCGATATTAAAGTGGCGTAACGCAGCCATCAGCCGTGCTAACTGAGAGGTGTTGGGATGAAACCGGTGGGCCTCGACGCCTGCCGCATGCAATAGCTGTTTGACACCTTGCTTTACTGAACTCAACATACCCGCCTCATTTCATCTACTTAAATATTTGACAGCGCCAACTCGGATTTTTACGACTGTTGCTCGTGGCGGACCATTTCTCGCACGACGTCTCGCATTCGCATATTGGCTTCCCATCCCAGCACACGTCGTGCTTTCTCTGCATGCCCGCGGCTGTAACGGATCTCCGTCGGACGGAATAGCGTAGGGTCTTGGGTGACGTACTGACGCCAGTCCAAACCCACTTCTGAGAAAGCTGTCTCGACAAAGTATTCAAGCGCATTCGATTCGCCCGTGGCGATAACGAAATCCTCGGGAGTATCGGTCTGGAGCATCCTCCACATGGCATCAACATATTCAGGGCTCCAACCCCAATCCCGTTGGATTCCCATATCCCCCAATATCAGCTTCTCATAGCTGCCCTTGGCAATTCTTACTGCCGCTTGGACGATCTTTCGAGTGACGAAGCGCGGTGGCCGCGATGGCGATTCATGATTAAACAAAATGCCATTGCAGGCAAAGATTCCATACGCAGATCTATAGTTGGCAACCAACCAGTGTGCCGTGGCTTTGGCCACCGCATAAGGGCTACGCGGTTGAAAATGTGTGGCCTCATCCGCAGCTCCCGCAGTGATGTCTCCGAAACATTCGCTGGAACCCGCGTTGTAGAACCGGACGGGCAATCCAAGAAAGCGAATCACCTCAAGAAGGTTGAGTGTACCTGTGGCAATACTCTCAAGCGTTTCTGCTGGTTGTTCGAAAGAGAGACCAACCGAACTTTGACCGGCCAAGTTATAGATTTCGTCGGGCTCGCTGTGGCTGATCGCCTGCAGCACGCTTCTGAAATCGTTGGCGGCCATGGAGACTGTTTTGACTCGGCCTAGTATTCCCAAACGCAATAAATTCCCAAAAGTTGAAGCCTGTGCATCGCGTGACGTGCCCCATACTTCATAGCCTTTTTCGAG